>CAMAWP010000032.1 GCA_945861765.1 Akkermansia muciniphila
AGGCGGGATCATCTCGTTCCCAACGCCTCAGGAGTTCTGAGCCTAAGAATGAACGACTGACCGCAGCGCGGCTCCGACAGTTTTGACGATTTCAGCCTGATGTTACGGGCTTATCGTCAACGAAAACCCGTTCAATGTCGTCGTTCCGCTGCGGCCGACACCCGATGAAGTCAATGTCGTGTCGGCGCCCAAATTAATGTTGTCTTGGTAATTCTGAGGGCCGCTTGTCTTCACCGTGATAGCTCCGCTCGTCGCGCTGCCAAAGACCGTGACTCCACCCGAATCAGTCATCAGGCTCGCGAGACTCGTCGTGGCGCCGATCGGTTTACCAATGGCGAAAGTCCCAGCGGTGCCCACGATGAGCGCCTGAGCTCCGTTGACTGTCGAGTTGAAACTGATGTTGCTGGCATTGCCAGACCCGGTACTGGCCAGGGTCGTCGCACCTCCCAGACTAATCGCGTCGTGGTACGTTTGTGTTCCCGTTGTGGAAATGGAGCCGCTCAGGGTCGTTCCGCCACCATTGCCGGTTGTTAGGTTTTTGATCCCTGTGAACGTGCCGTTCAGGATGGTAGTCCCCGAAAAATTCAACGTGAGATCGAACGATGCCCCGGTGACAGCCGAAGCCGCAAAAGTCGGCACCGTCCCCGTCAACGCCGCGTCAGCGCCCAATGTGACGGTGTCCCCGTAAGTCTGCGCGCCGGCAGTTGTAACAGTGCCGCCGCTGATAGTGGTACCGCCGCCCGCGTTCGTAATCAAGCTGGCCAACGGCGTCGTACCGCCAACCGTCCCGCCCAACGACGTGGTACCGACCGTGTTAATGGTGAGTGTCTGCGCACCATTGACCGTGGAAGCGAGTGAGATGTTCTGGTTTCCTGAACTCGTGAGCGTGGTAGCCCCGGCCAACGAAATTGGGTCGCTGTACGTCTGACTGCCGCTCGTCGTGATCGCGCCTGTCAGCGTGGTCGTTCCTCCATTGCCTGTCATCAAATTGGCGATGCCTGTAAAGGTCGCTCCGCTGATGGCCGAGATGCCGAAGAAGTTAAGAGTCACGTTTTGGCCACCTCCTGCTAACGACACAAACGAGGAGTTGTCACCCGTCAGCGTCACAGGCAACAAACTGATCGTCACCGTATCTCCGTAGGTCTGGTTGCCGGAAGTCCTGATCGTCCCACCATTGATGGCAGTCGTGCCTCCGACATTCGTCGTAATGCTGTTAAGCGCGATCGTTCCTCCGACAGCTCCCCCAAACGTCGTCGTTCCGGTGGTATTGACCGTTAACGACTGAGCGCCGTCCACTGTCGAAGCTAGGTTGATACTTCCCGACCCACTGCTGATCAGCGTGACGTTGGCACCCAGCGTTACCGGATCGTTATAGGTCTGAGCGCCCGTCGTCGTCAGCCCGGTGGTGTTGATCGCTGTCGTGCCACCAGCATTCGAGATCAGGCTGGTCAAAGCGGCGGTGCCCCCGATCACGCCACTGAATCTCGTCATCCCACCCGTGTTGACAATGAGCGTTTGGGCGCCATTGACGGTCGAACTGAAGCTAATTCCCTGGTCGCCTAAACTCGTCAGCGTCGTGGCCCCAACCAAAGAAACCGCATCGTTGTAAGTCTGGCTCCCAATCGTCGTGACCGCTCCGATTAAAGTCGTCGTTCCTCCATTACCGGTCATGAGGTTTGCAATGCCCGTGAAGCTTCCGCCATTGATGGCCGTCGTGCCGGAGAAGTTCAGGGTCACGTTCTGTCCACCGCCCACGAGCGAAGTAAATGACGGCGTCGCTCCCGTGAGTGTGGCTGGGACCGTGGAGATCGTTACGACATCGCCATACGTTTGGTTTCCAGTGGTGGTAACACCCCCGCCGCTGATGGTCGTGCCGCCGCCGGAATTCGTAATCAAGCTGGTCAAAGCCGTGCCACCGCCCACAGCACCGGCGAAAGTCGTTGTCCCGCCAGTGTTCACAGTGAGCGTTCGCGCCCCGTTCACAGTCGAGCTAAAAGTGATATTGCCGCCGGCGCTGCTCGCCATGACGACGCTCGCCCCCAACGTGAGCGCACCATTGTAAACCTGATCCCCGGTCGTCGTGATGGCAACGGTATTGACGGCGGTTGCCCCTCCGAGACCGGTCGTCAAACTCGTCAGCGGTGCGGTTCCTCCAACGACTGCGCTGAACGTGGTCGTTCCGCCGGTGTTCACCGCCAATGCTTGCCCGCCATTAACCGTTGAAGCGAACGTGATGTTTTGATTACCAGAGCTCGTCAAAGTCGATGCTCCAGCCAGCGAGACCGCGTCGTTGTAAGTTTGGCTACCACTCGTGGAAAGAGCACCTGTTAAGGATGTGGTCCCTCCGTTGGCTGTTGTTAGATTGGCGATCCCGGTCAAGTTCGCCCCGTCAAGCACGGTCGTTCCGGAGAAGTTCAGCGTCACGTTCTGGCCTCCGCCAGCTAGCGAAGCAAATGAAGATACCGCTCCGGTCAACGTCACGGCGGTCGTGCTAATGGTCACCGCGTCTCCGTACGTTTGGTTGCCCGTGGTCGTAATAGACCCACCACTGATTGTTGTGCCACCACCGGAATCCGTGGTCAGGCTGGACAGCGCCGCAGTGCCACCGACCGCACTGCCGAAGGTCGTCGCGCCAGCCGTGTTTACCGTCAGCGCGAACGCACCGTTGACCGTACCGAGCAGTCCGATATTTCCAGTTCCAATGCTGCTGAAAATCATCACCGCTCCCATGGTCATGCCGTCGTTGTAAGTCTGCGAGCCAGTCGTTTTGATCAAACCTCCAGAAACAATTACGATCCCTCCGGCGTCGGTGCTGAGACTTGCCAAAGGCGTCGTATTCCCAACCGGCGCTGAGAAAGAAGTGGTTCCGGCGGTGTTGATCGTCAATGTATCCGGACCGTTCACCGTGTTTGAGAAAGCGACATTCCCCGAGCTGCCAGCAGCGGCGCTCGTCAACGTCGTGGGCCCAGCCAATGTGACCACGTCGTTGTATGTCTGGGTGCCGGACGTTCCGATGGCTCCGCTCAATGTCGTTGCCCCTCCGTTCCCCATGGATAGATTCTTGATCCCCGAGAACGTTCCATCCAAAGCAGTCGTGCCCGAGAAATTCAAAGTTAAATCGTATTGCGCACCAGTGACCGCAGGCGAGGCGAACGCAGGATTCGTTCCGGTAAGCGTCATGTTCGCTCCCAACGTGATTGTGTCGCCATAGGACTGAGCTCCGCTCGTGACGATGCTGCCACCACTGAGAATAGTTCCGCCCGTAGCATCGGTTGCGATGCTCGTCAAAGCCAAGGTTCCGCCGACCACACCCGCAAAAGTGGTGACCCCACCGGTGTTCACCGCGAGGCCAAACGCGCCATTGACCGCGCCTATCAAAGCGATGTTCCCCGAACTTGTGCTCGTCAACGTCGTCGCAGCGCCTAACGTCACGCTGTCATTGTAGGTTTGCCCTCCGCTCGTCCTCACGGAAACCCCGCTGATGGCGCTCGTTCCGGCAGCATCCGTAACTAAACTAGTCAAGGCCGCACTATTGCCCACCTGGCCTGCAAAGATCGTTGTTCCAGGAGAATTAACCGCAAGGATCTGACCACCGTCCACGGTGTTCAATAACGCAATATTCGCCGCGCTGCCGGAACCGGTGCTGGTCAACGTCGTTGCTCCGAGCAGAGTAATCGGATCTGAATACGCCTGCGTTCCAGAGGTCGAAATCACATCGGTCAACGTCGTCGCGCCTCCATTTCCGGTCGATAGGTTTTTGATCCCCGAGAACGTTCCGTTCAACGTCGTGATCCCGGAAAAATTCAAGGCCAGATCAAACCCGCCGCCCGCGAGAGCAACCGGAGCGAAGGCCGGCGTCGTTCCGGCGAAGGTCGTGTTCGCGCCTAACGTTAGAGTGTCGCCGTAGGTTTGAGTTCCAGTCGTCGTGATGTTCCCGCCGTTGATGGTTGTCCCGCCAGTCGCGTCAGTCGCAAGGCTCGCCAACGGTGTCGTCCCACCGACCGCCGCGCCGAAGGTTCCCGTGCCTGATGTATTTACAATCAGGTCCTGGGCGCCATTAACCGTCGAAACGAAAGCAATATTCCCCGACCCAACACTGGTCAACGTCGCTCCAGCCCCTAATGTCACTGCATCATTGTAGGTCTGAGCCCCGCTCGTTCTCATCAAGCCACCGTTGATGGCCGTCGTTCCCGCCGAATCGGTCGTAAGGCTTGCAAGAGCCTGCCCGCTTCCGACAGCCCCTCCGAACGTAGTCGTTCCTGGGGTGGAGATACTCAGCGTCCTATTGTTGGCCGCGACATCGGCGTCCACCGTGCTCACCAACGTAATGTTCCTCGCGGTGCCCGAGCCGGTGGTCCGAAGAGCGACATTCGCGCCGAGAACGACCGCGTTGTTGTAGGTTTGAGTGCCAGTTGTCGTCACACTGCTCCCGTTGAGGTGAATCGACGTTGCCCCCCCGATCGCCAGATTCTTGACTCCCGTGACCGGTCCAGCCAGCACGGTGGTCGGTCCGCTCAGCGTCATATCCCGTCCCCCGCCGACGACCAGGCCGACCGTGATGGTCGCACCGACGCCTGCTGTGAATGTCCGAGGCGAAGCGGTCGTCCCTGCGAGCACAAGAAGGTCTCCGTAGGTTTGGCTACCGTCCGTGGTCACGTCCGCGGTGACAATCGTCGAGCCTCCGCCATCGATGTTCAGGGCTCCAACGCCCGACACTGCCGCGCTAAGAGTCGTCGAACCACCACCCGTCAGAGTTAAATTGAAGCCGCCACCAGCCACCGTGGACACAAAGGTCAAGTCCGAGCCGACCAGTGTGGTGTGGCCCACCAAAGTCACGGCATCATTGAACGTTTGCGGACCTGTTGTGGAAATGCTGCCAGCTCCGGTTCCTTGTAGAAAAACGGTTCCACCATTGCCTGTTGTTAGGTGACGAATTCCAGTGAATTTCGCTCCATCGATTGTGTGATCGGAAGAGTAGTTCAATATGAGATCAAAGCCAGCGCCCGTCACCGAGTTCAATGAATTAAATGTGGGCACTGTGCCAGTCAAAGTCGTGTTGCCTCCCAACGTCACGGTGTCACCATAGGATTGAGCGCCGCTCGTTGTGATGCTGCCCGCGAGCACCGTTCCGCCGCCCGCATCGGTCGTCAGACTCACCGGAGCTGTCGTCCCGCCCACGACGCCCCTGAAGCTTGACGTTCCCGCCGTGTTAATCACCAAGACCTGCGCGCCATTAACTGCCGAACTGAACGTGACATCGCCGTCGCTGCCGATCCCACTGCTGGCAAACGTCGCACTCGTTCCCAAAGTCACAGAATCGCTAAAAGTCTGTTTGCCGGTCGTCGAAATAAACGGCGTATTTACAAAGGTGGTTCCACCATTGCCGCTGCTCAGATTTTTCACCCCTGCGACCCCGCCATTGAGTGTTGTTGCCCCGGCCGCGTTGAGCGCCAGATCAAATCCACCGCCCGTCACCGAGGCCAATGTGATCGTCGTTCCAACAAGAGCCGTGTCCGCTCCCAAAGCAATCGGGTCGGCATAATTCTGAGTCGTCGCAATCATCGCCGCGCTGTTAATGATCAGAGCACCTCCCGCGTCGGTCGAGATGGTTCCGAGCGGTTGGCTCGCGCCTACCTTGCCTGCAAACGTCGTCGGCCCGCTCGTGTTCACAGTGAGAGCGCGGTTAACCCCCAACAAATCGGCATCCACGGTTCCGGCAAAGGTGACGGACGAGCCGGCGAATGTGGCGTTCGTCGCCAGGATGAGGCTGTCATTGTAAGTCTGCGCTTCACCCGTCGTGACACTGCCTTTGATGGTCGTTGTGCCGGGGAGATCCGTGGTCAGGCTCACCAACGCCGCCGTGCCCCCAACCACCCCGTTGAATGCAGTCGATCCGCTCGCGTTCACGGTTAAGGATTGCGCATTGGCCAAAGCCCCGTTCACCGTGCTCCCAAAGGTCACCGTGGTGGCGGTCAATGTCGTGCTAACGCCAACAACGAAAGCGTCGTTGTAAGTCTGATTTACCGCGGCGATCGCACTGGTGTTGACGGTTGTGGATCCCCCGGTCCCGGCGTCCGTCAGCAAGTTGAACAGAGGAGCGACGCCGCCAACGATGCCGGCTAGCAGTGTGGTCGTCGCGTTGATTGTTAAATTGCGTTTGTTCGCGGCAAGGTCGGCATCGACCGTGTTGGCAAAGGTCACCGTCGTTCCGGTCAACGTCGTATTAACTCCAAGCGTTAGCGGATCATTGTAAGTCTGGGTCGCCGCAGCCACCCCGCCGCCGTTCAACGCCGTCGAACCTCCCGCATCGGTCGTCAGACTGCTCAACGCGATTGTGCCGCCGACATTGCCCCGAAACGTCGTGAGTCCTCCCGAGTTGATCGTCAAGGCTTGCGCGCCATTTAAACTGGAGCCGAAAGTTACAGCCCCATTGCCGGTGCTCTGGAGGATCGTCGCCGCTGCCAACGTGGCGGCATCGTTGTAGGTTTGCGCGCCGGTCGTGATCACCGTACCGCCACCGGTCGTCCCACCGTTGATGGCGACCGTTCCGCCTGCATCCGTCGTCAGACTGACTAAAGCGGCATTGCTTCCAACGCGCCCCGAGAACGCCGTCGTCCCGCTAGTGTTGATTGTAAGGCTTTGCGCTCCGTTGACCGTCGAGCCAAGCGTGATATTGCCTGAAGCAGTGCTCGTCAACGTCGTGGTGGCACCGAGCAAGACGTCATCGCCATAAGCTTGAATGCCTGTGGTTCTGACGATGCCGGCATTGAAGACGGTCGTGTCCGCTCCAGCACCGTTGTCCGTCGTGACGCTCGCCAGCGGTGCCGCACTCCCCACCGCCGCGCCGAACGTCGTTGTCCCCGCCGTGTTCACGATCAACCCGAATGCCCCATTGACAGGCGAAATGAACTCGATGTTGCCCGCGCTCAGACTCGACAGCGCGGTGTTTGCGCCGAGTGTCAAAGGACCATTGTAAGTTTGAGATCCGGTGGTCGAGACTGATGCCGCGCTAATGATCGTCGAACTCAAGGCATCGGTGGTCAGGCTGGTCAAACTGGTGACGCTCCCTCCGAATCTGGTCACACCGGCAGTATGGACCGAAAGCGCTTTGCTGCCGCTGAGCGTCGAACCAAACGTGATCGCACCATTGCCAGTGCTCCTGAATGATATCGCCGCGCCTGCTCCACCCAACGTGATGCCATCGTTGTAAGTCTGGCCACCGGTCGTTGTGACGTCCGTGGTGTTGATCAGCAATGTGCCGGGGGCGTCCGTAGTCAAAGCGGTCAAAGCCGTCGCGCCTCCAACAACTCCGCCAAAGGTGACGGCACCGCCCGTATTGACCGTGAGATTCCCTGCTCCATTGACGGTCGAGCCAAATGTGATCGGGCCCAAGGCTGTGCTCGTCAGAGTGGTGTTCAACCCAAGGGTCACCGGGTCGTTGTAGGTTTGAGAAGCGGCCATGATTGACCCGCCATTCAGCACGGTTATTCCCGCGATATCAGTCGTGAGACTGCCCAAGCGCTGGGTGCCACCCACGGGCGCGTTGAAGGTCGTGGCATTGCTCGCGGTGACCGTCAAGGACCGACTGTTGCTCGCCAAGTCCGCGTTCACCGTTCTGTCGAAGGTCACATCCGTGCCGGTGAGCGTGGGGCTTCCGCCTAACACCACAGCGTCGCGGAACCGCAGCGTCGTAGCGGTCACCGAATTGTTCAACGCCGTCGTTCCCGGCGCGTCGGTCGAGAAGTTCAATAGCTTCGCACTCCCGCCGACAACTCCGCTGATCGTCGTTGTGCCGTTGGCATTGATCGACAAGGTCCGCAAATTCGCTGTATTGCCATTCAGCGTTCCTGCCAAAGTCACGGAAGCTCCTCTTAACACAGTGTCAACGGTCAGCGTCACCGCATCGTTGTAGGTCTGGGTCGTCGCGCTGACCGCTCCACCAGCGATGGTTGTCGAGCCCAGTGCATCCGTCGTAAGCGCCTTCAGAATGGCGGAGCCGCCGATCACACTGCTGAAAGTCGTAATGCCACTTCCATTTACCGTGAGTGTCCGCTCATCCACCGCGTCGCCGTTGAGCGTGTTCGCGAACGTCACCGCAGCTCCAGAAATGATCGTGTTGGCGCCTAAAGTAAGAGGGTCGTTGTATGTTTGGGTAGCGGCCGCCACAAGATTTGTCGTCACAGCACCTACCCTTAAGCCGTTAATTGTCGTCGTGCCGGACGCGTCGGTCGTGATCGCGCCCAACGGCGCTGAACCACCCACCACGCCGTTGAAGGCGGTGGCGCCGTCCGCGTTGATCGACAGCGTTTGACCGTTCGGCGTGGCGGCATTCACTGTTCCGTTGAAGCTCACAGCCGTCGCGGTCAGCGTGGTGTTTTGCGATACCTTGACGGAGTCATTGTAAGTTTGGCTCTTGGCGGTGATCGCGCTCGTGTTGATAACGGTCTGGCCCGCGCTGTCAGTGGCAAAAAAGCCCAACCGCTGACCGCCACCAATGACACCGGAGAGCGTGTTCGTGCCGCTCACGTTAAGCGTCAGCGCACGGTTGTTCCCGGCCAGGTCCGCGTTCACCGTGCCATTAAACGTCAGAGTTTGCGCTGCTAAAACGGTGTCGGCACCCAAGACAACCGCGTCATTGTACGTCTGAGCGCCGGTAGTTTGAATCGTGCCACCTTTCAGAATCGTGGTTCCCGAGGCATCGGTCGTCACGCTCGTCAGAGGGGTTGAGTTCCCTATCGAGCCGCCGAACCTCGTTGTGCCAGGCGTGTTAACAACCAGCGCCTTCGCGCCATTGATGGACGATCCAAAACTGATCAAACCGCTGCCGCTAGAACTCGAGAAAACCGTGCTCGCTGATAATGTAACCGGATCATTCAGCAATTGCGTCGTCGCGTTGACTAGATTCGTTCCAGTTGTCCCGACCGGGCCAATCACAACCGTTCCAATACCATCCGTCGTTAGCGCCGACAAAGGCGCCGTGTTTCCTACTTGAGCGTTGAATGTGGTAACTCCGTTCGCGTTGACGGTCAGCCGTCGATCATTCACGGACGCATCGGCATTGACCGTGCCATTGAAGGTGACATTCGCCGCGCTGATTACGGACTGTACAGTCACAACCACCGAATCATTGAACGTGATATCTGCCGAGCTGGTCACGAGGTTGCCGAGCTGGACGGCTCCGGAACCATCGTTGTTGAACGTGATGTTTCCGGTCTTACCGTTTCCAACCGGCGCGGCAATCGTGAGCGTCGCTGTGGGATCATTGACGCCGACGGCATCCGAAGCGCTAAAGCTCAGACTCGCGCCTGAGGTGTTCACCGCTGCAGTGATGGAAATATTTCTTCCCGCCAGGAAGGTCACAGCCTCACCGACTCCCTGATTGGCCAGAATAAGAGGAGCATTGATGAACAAGTCCTGATGCGCTTGCAGTGTGATGTCCCCGGTCAACGCAGCGATGGCACCCGCTGAGATCGTCACATCCGTCCCCATGGTGGATTCGGCAAACAAAATCTGCGAATCCGTTAGAAGGGAATCACTCGAGCCGGAAGCCTGTATCGTGATGTCTCGCGGATCTAACAACACCGAACCTCCCAATCCGGAAGAAACTCGACCATCGAAAGCCAGAGTGTTTTTCCCTGAAACTTCCACAAAACCGCCTTTACCTCCCGGTGCGCCCTGCGCCCAAATGCTCCCTCCGAACACCGTCAAGTCATCGGACCAGACGATGACTTTTCCTCCATCGCCGACGATCAAAGCGTCTGCGCGAATGGTGGCTCCTTTGCTGACAAACGTGCGCTCGGCGTTGAAGACTGTTTCGGTTGATCGCACGTCTCCTTTCCCCTCACCCTGGCCCTCTCCCGTGGGGAGAGGGAAGACCGTCTCCCGCGCTGGAAGCTTGTCAACGGCTCCCGGTCTGTCAACGACGGCAGATGTATTCCCACTGCCCATGAACCCACCCCCAGCCCCTCCGAGCAGGGGAGCTTCGTCGTCCGCGCCGGTTGCCGGTTCCCCTCCTGGGAGGGGAGCTTTGACCGTTCCCCTCATGGGAGGGGTAGGGGTGGGTTCAGAGTCGCCCTGCGCTCGCGAAGTCCGGGGAGTTCTCTCCCCGGGGGTGAGGGGAACCGCCCCGCCCTGAAAGTCTCCACCGATCAAAACCGTCCCTCCTCCATCGCCGCCACTCACATCAACCACCGCATCGCCGGTCAACCCCACCCGCGCCCCTAACACTTGCACTTCTCCACCTTTGCTCCCGGAAGCATCCAACGTCCCGCTGCTCGCCACAATTCCGCCATCGGCCTTCAACACGATCTTGCCACCTTCATTCGCCACCGTGTGGGCTCGCACCACTCCACTGTTGTTAATGGCCAAGGCATAGACATTCCCTCCCGCGGCGCGCAGCTCCGCGGTCGCCGATTCGATCAACCCCACGTTATTCACGCTGCCGCTCTGACCGTAAAGCACTGCCACTCCTTGACCGGCCTCACCGAGAACCACCTCCGTCGCTCCCACCAATCCCACTTGCCCGCCGCGAATGGTGCCGGAGTTGTCCACCGAGCGCGCGATCAAATAGATGTCCCCGCCCGCGATGCTGCCCTCATTTCTTACGGATGCTCCTGAATCGCCAGAGAACCTGAGCCTGGTAGGCACATCGCGCTGCGATGTCCCCGCCCGCGTACTAGCGGGCGGAACCGTCTCATTCACCTCGATGGTAAATCCGCCGAATGACTTTGTCCCGCCCTCCACTTCTCTGCCCTTGAACCGACCCCCGAGACTCGACTTTGCTCGGCTCAAAAAACTCTCGTCAGACAAATTCAACGTCGAAGCAATGAATCCTCGCGTATCGACTCGCCCTCCCGCGCTCACCAGAATACCTGCGGGATTTAATAGAATGATCTGACCATTCGCTTGAAGCGTCCCGTATATCGCGGAGGGATTTCCGCCAAGCACTCGATTGAGCGCCGCCGCGCTCGCTCCGGGCTGAATGAAACGCGTTAACTCTCCGGCGCCAATCGAGAAGTCTTGCCAGTTGATGATCGCTCGATCAGTGCTCTGTCGAATCGACAACACTCCCGGGACGGTACGATCAAACGAAACACTCCCAGCGGCCACACTCTCGCCGACGGGACCAGCATCGACTGGCGCGCCCACGCCCGCGTAAAGCAATAAGACGAGGACCATCAGCCAATCCACGATTCGAGATCTCACAGATAGTTTTTTCATCTATTGAACCGCATTGCTGACACGCCTGGTAATCCATCAATTTTACCGGAGACACCATAACGGTCTTTCACGAAAAAGTCTCCTCTTTTCCCTAGCTTTTTTCAAAATGGATTTGGAAAAATTCCGCGCAGGTTTCGGACTGCGCCAGCCCTCTCTCATCTTTACCCTCAAGAATCGGGACTAAACATTCCGACTTTTTCCGGAAGTCGGCAGCTTGATGTTTTTTGGAAAATGATTTCAAATCCCGCTTCGGATTGCACGAAGCTCTGGTTCCCGTGGCCACTGACGCGTGAGCCATGCCTCATGATTCGCGTGGCCGCGAGCTTTGGAGAAACTTATGCCCGATTCTTTCCTCCGAACTCGCTGCGCGGACTCTTGGATCCTCAAAACACAAAAAGGCTCCCACTCGACTTCCACTTCCAAAAGCGGTGATCTCTTTTTCTTGCTTCCAACGCATCAAGGTGGATGTTCCCGCGCCGTGGCATTGTCCAGCCGGGCCTAACCAGGTTTGCGTGAGGCTTCCTTCGCGGGTGGATCTTTTCCAGCGCAAGATGTTCTCAGGCGTTCCCATTTCACGATCACGTTCAATAGGATCAAACCACGGCCGATTAAATCCCGTCCGGGATGGCCATCGCCCTTGCGCGCCCAAAAACCTGCCTGCATCGCCACGAGTAAATTGGCTTGGACCAGCGTCAGAGGTCCCCCGCACGGCCGGCCGCAGAGATGACTCCACAGTTTTTCCCCGGAATCCAGCACCCGGTCGTGTTGGGCGTGAATTACAAAATGCAAATTGGGCGCAGCCACGCTGGAGCGATCATACAAATCGACGATGTCCGACTCCCGATCCCCGCTGACCACCACGACGGTCTGGGGCATTTGGGCGGCGATCGTAACCGCGCTTTGGAAGGCATTGACCCAGCGAACGCTTTCTTTTTGGTCGATGGAGTGTTCGTTGCGATGGGCGGTGTCCGAGATCGATTCCCGCGCCCAGAGATGAGCCTGCGCGCAACCCAAAGGGATGCCATCCAAACGAAAGGCTTGCAAGCTGTGCAGCAGGAGTCCTCGTCCTGGGTTTCGATCGTCTCCAATCGGTCCCAAGCCTTTGGTCTGCTCGAGCGTGTTATAGCTCAAGGTCGTGGTGTCTTGCGCCAAAAGGACCACCGTTTCGGCAGCCATCCGCCGGCGGGTGTTGCCAAAGTGCGGAGCCAGCAGGCTTTGAAACCGCAGATCCGCTCGCGGGCTTTCAATCAAGGCATAAGCGGCCTTGCCGCCAGCGGCTCTCCCAAAACTGGTGTAAAAGCTCCAGTCCGGATGAGCCCAACGGTCCTGCAGTATCCTGGCAAAGCGTCGATCCAGTTTGACATGGCCCAAATCCAATCCGTCCAGTTCCTCTTCCACCCAATGATCCCGACCATCGTGACTAAAGATCGAACGGGGCACCACCACCGGCAAGGTCCGCTCTTGGAGCCGGGCGCGCGCTTGCGGGTCCCGTTGCCAGACCCACACATCTTTGACGCTCTGGGGCCGAGCCTGTTTGCTGGCGCTGGTGCGGCCTCGGCCCGGACTTTGACCGATGCGCAGCCAAGTTGGCTGCCGCCAAAGATTTGCCCGTGTAAGTGCTGCGGTCCACGTAGATTTCCACCAGTTCCGGGCCAACCCCGTAACGCTCCAACCAATCCGCGCGCACCTGGGACAAGAGCAGCCGGTACGCGCGGGTGGCCAGGTTGGCGCAGCGCAATCCCGGCCGGAGCAGAAAACGGGAAAGGCCAATGACCAGGCGCCGGTTTTGTTCCAGAGCCTGGGCATCCCAACCAATCCAGCAATCGCGGCAAGCCAGATAAAAGGAAGGGGGACCAAAACCAGCCGCGCCCACCACCTGCGCGCCCGCCAGAATGAGCTAGCGCAACTGAGCGCCGACCAGGGGAGCGCCTTGGAGAGGATGCTCTCGGCTGATCAGGCGGTTCCAGGTGAGATGCTGCGGATCTTGAGCATCGACGATCAGGCTCAAACGCAAGTCGGCGATGCGCTCGGCGGACTTGGGCAGCTTGGGCAGCGCGGGCAAGGGCAGCCCGTCATCAAAAATTTTGCGTTTGGCCGAACGTGGAGCCCTGGGCGCCGGGGGCGGCAAACGGAGTAGGCCGTGGCGCTCCAGACGTTTGACGCAAACGGTGGCTGAACTCAGACAGAGGTTGCCTTTGCGATCCCGCCAATGAGTGCGCACACAAAACTCTTTGATCGACTCCTGGCGCGTGGGCGGATCGGGCTCAAGAGTGCGGGCGCTGATTCGCTGCAAAACAATTTTACTGATCCACCGACCACACATGCGCACGGCGTCTAGCATCCGCTGACATTGCCCGAATCAAAACATTTGTTTAGTCCCACTTTTCGCGGGTAAAGATGAGAGAGGGCTGGGCGCAGTCCAAAACGTTGCCGCGACGAAGCCCACCCCACCGCTCATGGTCCAGCACCACTCGCCTCTCCCGCGACGGAATTCTACTCTCCCTCTCCTCGGGGAGTGGCTGGGGTGAGGGGAACGGAAACCTCATCCAATCCTAACGCACTCGACTCCGCCGCCGCCTCCTTTCCCCTCACCCTAACCCTCTCCCCGAGGAGAGGGAACCACCCGAGGGCGCTCCGCTTATCGCCCAGCGCCACTCGCCTCCCCCGCGACGGTATCCTATTCTCCCTCTCCTCGGGGAGAGGGCCGGTGCGCCAAAACCAACTGTTACCCAGGAGATGAGCTTTGATTGAAACCCCTGATGTGACTGTGGCGAGCGCGAACGGAACGAGTCTCGGAGCCGAAAGAAAGGGCACCCGCGGAGTGATTTTTCGGTTTTTCATCTCGCAGACTCTCTCACGGCAGGTAAGACAAATACGAGCTCACCCTGAAGTGGCTCTATTTTCGTTTGGCTCGTAAAAAAAATTGGAAAGCCCGAAAAGCCGAAATTGTCCATCCTCACAGCGACTTCCAACCCAACTTCGCGCGACCAAACAACATGCTTGAATCCGTTGCTTCTCCCGGCCTTGCGTCTCGGCGGCGAGCCTGAACCGCTGCTATCAAGTTCAACCGTTTGAACTAAAAACCACAACTTAAAGCCCACCGTAGAACCATCGAGGAGACATCCGGCAGCTCACGGAGCGGCCACTGAATAGTTCAAAGCCACTCTTTCCTCGCCGCCATCGCCGACCTCAACGGGCACGCGTAACGAAGCCTCTTTGAAATAGCAGAGGCCCGCGTTGCCTTTGTCACAGTAATAGACCACGAGTTGCAGTGTGAGCATGGTCTTGCCAGGATGGGCCTTGATGGGAATGGAGATGGTCTCGGTCTCAATCGGATACTCCGACTTCGACGTCGCGACGATCCCACCGTCGGCGCTCTTTACGAGAATCGTTGAGGCCGCGTTGGAATTGATCTTCGTCCCCTTGGGCAAAGTGATCTTCAGGTCGAGGAGGCGAGTCGTTGATGACATTTTTTGAACCGGAAGTTCAAGTTCTGGAACCTTTGCCCCGATTGACTGTTTTCGAGCTAACTTCTCCACGCCCTTCCACTCCATTGTGGAAACGATACCTAGCTTCAGATCGCAAACTCGGATCAAATGATTGTTGGCGTCGGCAATGTACAATCTGCCGTCCGCAAAACAGATCCCCGACGGCTCGTTCAACAAGGCGGACGCGGCCGGGCCATCTGCGACTCCTCGTTTGCCAGTCCCAATAAAGGTCGTCAGCTCCTTAGTCTTCGGGTCGATTTTTTTGATTTTGTGGTTGTAAGTGTCGGCGACGTAAACGAAGCCGTCGTGATACGCCACACCGAGTGGATGTTGCAATCGAGCACCCGGAGGAGTGCCATCTTTATCTCCGAATTCAAAAAGACCTTGGCCAATCAGCGTTTCCACACGGCCTGCGGGATCGAGATCAGCGGACCGAACGGCGCTCACTTCGCTGTCCGCGAAATACAGTTTGGTTCCGTCGGTCGAAATCCCGCTGGGCTGAGCGAGCGCGGACTCTTTCAATGAACCGTCCGCGATGTTTTCACGGCCCGTCCCCGCGAAGACCTTCGCTTCGAGTGTTTTCGTGTCCAGGGTCCAGAGCTGGTGAGGACCAGCCATCGCGATGTAAAGTGTGTCTCCGATCAGGATGAGATCCCACGGGCTGTTCAGCTCGATGCCTCTGCCTTCTTGGCTACCTCGCCGCGCCTGACGTCCGTTGCCAGCCATGGTCGTTACCGTGCGCGCTTTTAGATCAATTTTCCGGATAGCGTGGTTTTCCGTGTCGGCCACGTAAATGAGTTCGTTCTTCGGATCGAAGCAGAGGCCTTGCGGACGAAAGAAAAGCGCCTGGTCGAAAGGCCCATCCTTCAAACCGATACCCCCCTCCCCTATCGACTCCAAAATATCGCCACTCAAGGAGGCAACGATCACTCGATTGTGATTGGAGTCCGTGAAGAAGAGCTGTCGGGATTTCTCGTCGGCGACGACTTTTCCAGGATAGGAAAGAATCGATCGCGGCTGCTTTTCTTTTTCGAGCTGAAAATTAATCGGCTTGCGATCGATCAAGCCTTTGGGATCAAAATACCGGATCGTCTGGCCGATAATTTCGTCAAACAAATCATAGATCCCCTCGCCGGAATGCCCTCCGATAACTTTCCCTTGAGGATTGATGAGCATCAATGTTGGCCACGACCGCGCCCCATAAGAACGCCAGACGCGAAAGTCTTTGTCATTGATGACAGGATGCTCGATTTCATACCGCTTGATTGCTTCGCGGATATTCTCCGTGAGCTTTTCGTTTTCAAACTTCGCCGAATGAACGCCGATCACCACGAGCTCTTTGGCATATTTGGCTTCGAGCTTTCTAAGATCGGGGATGATGTGCATGCAGTTGATGCAGCAGTAGGTCCAGAAGTCGAGCAGGACCACTTTACCGCGCAAGTCTTTGAGGGGAATTGGCTGCGCGGTGTTCAGCCAATCGATCCCTTCCGGAAAATCCGGCGCAGCCATCTGGCCTTCAAAAGGGATATCCGGAAGGGTTTTCGGCTTTGGAGATTGTGTAGGGGCGTCGGATTGAGCGAGACCAAGGTGGCAAGACACCGACATTACGACAAGGAAAGTGGTGAAGCGCATACGTGAGGTTTTCACTGTTGAATGAAATAACTGAGATTCTCCAGTTCGATAGCGAGGTTGACGTCGTTGACGATGACATCGTCCGGCACGTGGAGGACGATGGGGGCGAAGTTCAAAATGCCCGTAATGCCACATTGGACGAGAGTGTTGGTCACCTCCTGCGCTGCGGAAGCAGGAACACTCAGGATGGACATCTTGACCGCTCGCTCGCTGATCACCTCGGGAAGTTTTTCCATGCTCAAAACGGGCTGGGAGATCTGCTTGTTCGGCCTTCGCTGTATGTCGATGTCGAACGCTGCGATGATCTCGAATCCTTCCTGTTCAAACCCGCGGTATGAAAGAAGAGCCAACCCCAGATTGCCGACCCCGACCAACACCACCGGTTGCAGGCTATTGGTCCTAAGCACGTCGGAAATCATCTTGCTCAGTTGCTCCACGTCGTAGCCTAATCCGCGCGTTCCAAACTGTCCGAAGTAAGTCAAATCCTTCCGAAGCTGGGTCGGTTTCACACGAGCGGCGCGGGCCAGAGCTTCGCTCGACACGGTGCGAATGCTATTTTGCTTCAGACGGAGAAGGCAACGCGAATAGAGAGAAAGGCGATAGATCGCCTTGCGCGGGATTTCTGGCCGGGAGGTCTTTTTCAACGAGGCCGAGATTAGACCAGGAGTTCTCAGAGGGCAAGGTGCGAACTCGTGGAACATATCAGGAACCCGGATCTCAATCCTTCGCGGAATGGGATAGCAGCGACGCAAGGGCCAAGTCCCTTCGGCCGTCGCTCGCGCCGCTTCCGTCGCGAGACATCAGTTTTTCTGCAAGGGAGAGTAATGGCACCGATTGACGATTAACTGCTTCCCAGCATCAGAATGAATTGTGGTTAACCGGCATTGCTTTTCCGGCTCACCAGCGTCCGCCACGGATTGCGAGAGCTGTGGCGCCCATCGTTGTTGCCGCACCGAGACCGACCGCCCACGAATATCCGTGAGAGGCGTTGGCAGTGACCAAATACAAATTGAAGAGGAACCAGATAATGAGGGGATGATAATCAGCCGGCTGCTTGAGTGGTTGTTTGTTGATCAACCATGGCGTGGTCAGGACAAGAATTGCCAAAACGGTCACTCCCCATCCCAGAAAATTTGCCCAAGGTGCTCCGTACCAGTCGAGCACTGACGCGGGAGTTCTCCAAATCCAATAGCGCTTCCAGGCTGAGGCATAAGGTTCCGTACTCAAATCTACGGCGAGCGCCAATAGGACAGTTAGACCGATCACCCAGAAACCATAGAAATTCGCTTTGCGCCACGGTCGAAGGATCAACCGCGCAACGCCACGCGAACTGAGGATGGCGACGATCCAAAGCAGAGGAACCGGCCAGGGCAACGTCCCGAAAACTAAGCCTCCTATTCTGTCAGTGTAGATGAAAGCACCGAAAGGAATTCCGGTGCGTGCCCCCGTCGAAATAGCCAGAGAAGAAATGGCTGCAATGGAGATGGCTGACATGCAAACATTTTGAACGGGGAGCCGACGGGCCAAACCCACTAACAGGGTGGCAACCGCGCAAAGCAAGACGACTCCCTCGACCCATGGCGGACTTTTCGATGTTTCAATTCTTAGTATCAAGAAGACCCAACCAGCAGCAAACGAAAGCAGGAAGGCAATGAACACCGGTTTGTGCAAGAGGTGCGCTTCCGAAGAAGATTGAACTATGGACTCCTCGGAATAAAACCCGAACGGTGACGAAGTTCTGCCAGTGTCTCGTTCACCCAGCTTCAGTCGTGTTCTTAACCTCATTTAGAGAAATTCAGGACTGCCACTTTGAACATTGGCCTGGAAATCCGGTCATATCTAGTGTAAGTGACGCTATGACCAGCAAACGAACGGGTGGAGCCGTCCGGGAAGGATTGAGCGGTCTCTGGCATTTTTTCCGCTGTGTCAGGTCCAAGAAAGGATATTGAGCTTATGATTAAATCGTTAGACGTTATAGCAGAAGTAATCAGTAATCCGAAACATCCGTTCGCCCAGGTCGCAGATCGTCTGGATAAACCCCAGAAGAATCGCTACGAGCGAAGGAAGATTAAGCAGTATCTGAATCTCGGAGATTGGTCCTCCGAATCTAAAGACTGACTCGGACTCCTCCAAAATCCACACGAAAGGGGCCACGCTTAGGCGTGGCTTTTCTATTTCTTCGATTGACAGACTCCAGGCAGAATGGAATCGCAGACAAATCTCTAGGAGTTCGAGTTGAGGAGCGATCCATTTAAACCATTCGCGTCGGCTGACTCTCTGCTCGGCAAAAGGCTTTCGGCCTCGACCCAATCGCCGTCAATGTTTCTCGTGAAGCAAGAGACGGGCGGAATCGAGCCAAGCCATCACTTCATCAGCAGCATCTGACGGGCGCGCTTGATCGAGCGATTCAGTTGGCGCTGATAGTGGGCGGGAAGACCGGTATATTTGCGAGGCAAAATTCGCCCTTGATCGGTAACGAACTGCTTGAGCAGATTAACGTTTTTGAAGTCCAAAGCGTCCACCGTAAAATCGATTTTCGGCTTCGGGCGCGGGGTTCGCGTTTCCATGCCGGTTCTACCACGGCCTTGACGATCCTTGCTGGGTTTATCCGTATGCGTTTTGCGTGGCATAACTTATTTAATTTCGCGATGAAGTGTGTGGCGGCGCAAGAAGGGATTGTACTTTTTCAGCTGCACCTTTTCAGTCTTCAGCTTCTTGTTGCGAGTTGTGGTATAGCGGGAAGGGGCCTTGCCCTCTTTACGGGCTTCCGTGCATTCCAGGGTAACGATCTCTCTAGGCATTGACTATTCTTTCTCCTTTGCAGGTTTTTCTTCCGCCTCATCATCCTCTTCCACCTCGGCAGCTCCGACGCTGTCAACGGTCCCCAAAGTGCCCAAGCGGCGTTGCCGCAAAGCACCTTCGCGTTCGAGTTGCGCCTGCGCTTCCACAGTGAAGCGGGTCCACGGAATAGCGTCCAAACGGACCTTCGGTATCGGCTTGCCAGTCAGCTCGCAAACCCCATAAATGTTCTTCTCGATCCGCTTTAAGGCCTCTTCGATTTCATAGATTGCGTCCTGGTCCGAAGAGAGCAGGCTGAGAGCGAAATCGCGGTCAAAATTGTCTGTTCCGGAATCAGCCATGTGCAAGCTGTAGCCAGGCAGTTCCTCGGCCGACTCCTTGGCCAGCCCACTCATCTGATTCAACAACCGCTCACGCAACTCAAGAAGGTTTTTGTAATACTTAGCCCACTCGGGCTTGATATTCGGCTGTCCGTTTCCCGGGGAAGAACCCCCGGTTTGGCCCAGAATCGAGGCTGCGGTGGCAGCGCCGATCACTTTGGCGCGACCAGTCGACGGAGTATGTGCTTTTTTAACCATGTTTTTCTTCGTAGTCACTGTGCCGTTAACTGACAAATTCTCTCATGAAACGAATGGCGGTTCTGTTCGAACGGCTGCAAATCCGTTTGAGAGCGCGTGAATGTAACAAACGAAAACAAAAGCGCCACAAAAAAATTTGCCTAAAAATCCACGACTGCCATTTATCCTAGTCAGGAGGGTTCATTCCCGCATCGGACTCCAAGATGTTCTCGATGGTGTTTTCAATCGAAATATCTTCAAAAGCAACCGGGAGTGACCATTTCTCCAAATTACCGTTTCCCAGCAAACTTCCGAGCTGACTGGCCGCGATCTTTGAAAAGGAGAATGCCCTTCAGGAAATCACCCGCCCGTTCCAGTTGGATGTCCCGTGCGTTTTGGATTCTCTCCCGCTTTTCCTCGCTTAACGCATCGAAATCAACACCGCCCGGCACACGTTTCATGAAGGCCGCTTCCTCTTCTTCGGCCGACATCGGAACAACACTGTCGGGCGTAATTCCCTTCTCGTGGATTACCTTATGGCTCGGCGTGTAATACTTGGCCGTCGTCAGCCGGAGCGCAGACCCATCCTGCAAGGGCACGATACTTTGCACGGAGCCTTTCCCAAAGGTTTGCTCGCCCATGACGAAGGCGCGCTTCAAATCCTGCAAACACCCGGCCACAATCTCCGACGCGCTCGCGCTGCCGCCGTTCACGAGGATGACGATGCTTAAATTCGGATACAGATCCCCCCCTTTGGCGATGTACTCGTATTTCGACTGAGCGCCTCTGCCCTCGGTTGAAACCACCAATTGTCCACGAGGGACGAAGAGTTCACAGACCTTGACAGCCTGGTCCAGCAAGCCTCCGGGATTATTTCGCAGATCGAGGATCAAACCTTCCATTCCCTGGGCCTTGAGCTTCTTTAAAGCCTCCTGGAGTTCGGCGGTGGTCTGCTCCCCAAACTGAGTCATTCGGATATAGCCCGCTTTGTTTTCGCTCAAAGGAAATGTCCGCCTTCCATCAATATCCTTGACCGTGTCCACTTTGACGACAACCCGCGTGAGGGTGAAATCTTTTGGCTGCGGGAGAGTGGGCCGGGAAATCGTAATTGTCACTTGGGTGCCGGTTTCGCCGCGCAGCTTCTTCACCGCATCCATCAGCGTGATCTTTTCCGTGGTCTTGCCTTCAATTTTGACGATTTTGTCACCCGCCAAAATACCTGCTCGAAAAGCCGGCGTATCTTCCATCGGAGCGACCACCGTCAACGCGTTGTCTTTATCCCGCAAGCCAACCATAATTCCAACGCCTCCATAAGCCCCTTCAGTGTCATTCCTCAAATCTTCGTACTTTTGGGCCTCCATGAATTCGCTGTGCGGATCGAGCGTGCTGAGCATCCCTTTCAACGCACCACGCATCAACTCATCATAGGACACTTTGTCGGAATCCACGTATTCCTGCCGGATTTTTTCCAGCACCCGCACGAAAAGCTCGATTTGATGGTGGAAGTTGTTCTTCTCGGCGGCTTGGGCGGAACTAAAGTAAATCTGGGCCCCAACAAAAAGGTTCAGACCAAGCGCCACGAACAGAATCGAATAAACAATGCGTTTTTTCATGCCGATCTCTCTCATTCCTAACTTGAGGGAAAGTAAGTTGCGTGGAGCACCTTGGCAAGGACAGGTTGTTCTTTTCCAGCAACTCTGCCCCTGAACCTGGGAGGTTCGGCGGCAGAGTTGCTGAACACACGCACCGAACTGTTGCCATGCAAATCAATTCCTGCCATTACTCTCGTCTGAGCATTCTTGCGATTGAGTTAAACGTTTATGCGGTTCTTTAACGCGGCAATCCTATGGCCGAGCACATCCTGAATGTGAATGTTGATCCGCTCCCAATCAAGTAGATCGAGGCGCGGCAGACTCGGCGGCCACTTCCGTGAATGGTCCGTCGCGGCAGCGCTTGGCGCGCTCCTTTTTCTGCTCGCTGTCATCGCACCGGCCTTCTTCCAGAAATCCCAACTCCTTTCGATGCTTTCCAGCACGGTCCCGGTCCTCATCGCCGCATGTGGCGTGGCGCTCGTGATCATCTCCCGCCAAATCGATATTTCGATCGGGTCGCAATTCTCGGTTTGCAGTGTCTGCCTTGGATTGCTCGTGCGCGACGGATGGCCGATGCCGGCAGCCATCGCGGCGACCATTCTGGCGGGCGCGGCGCTTGGTGCATTCAACGGAGCCCTCGTCGCGGGGCTCGGCTTGCCGTCGATTGTCGTGACACTCGCGACCATGGTGACTTGGCGCGAAGCGCTCCGCTGGTGGCGAGAAGGCGAGTTCGTTCGCGATCTGCCGGAAAGATTCCAATGGTTCGGACTCGGGCAAACAGCCGGACAAACCATGACGATGGCTCTTACCGCAGCGTTGTTTTTTGCCCTCGTGCTGGCAATGAAACATCTCTCGGCCGGGCGCTACATCTATGCCGTCGGTTCTGACGCCGAAGCAGCCCGACTCGCTGGGCTTCGACCGCAAGCGGTGACGTTCGCAGTGTTTGTCCTGATGGGGGCTTTGACGGGTTTGGCGGCGCTGCTGAATGCCGTCCGTTTCGCCGACGTTGATCCAAAGACCGGAACGGGGCTCGAATTGCAAGCCATCGCCGCCGCCGTAGTTGGCGGCGTCGCGGTCTCTGGCGGCCGGGGCAACCTTTGGGGCGTCCTCGCAGGCGTGCTGTTGTTGGGGTGCATTGCGCCGGCGCTGGTGTTTTTGAAACTGCAGCCGCAATGGGAAAAAGCGCTTCAAGGCTGCATTATTTTACTGGCGGTCGCTGCCGATGGCTGGCGCGCATTCAGGGGAAAGAACTGAAATGCCCGCCTCTGCCAATCCTCCGCCAGAATCCGCGCATTCTAACGCAGCAAGGGAACTATTGCTGCGTTTCGAAACGCTGCTCGTTGTCGTGCTGGCGGTGGAACTTCTGGTCTTCAGCAAGACAGGCGTGAACTTCGCCACGACCGGCAATATGTTCGAAGTCTTGCGACTCAGCACAGAAATCGGCCTGCTCGCGCTGGCCATGACGCCGATCATCCTGACGGGCGGGATTGACCTTTCGGTAGGATCACTGCTCGGTTTGTGCGCGATCCTTTTCGGCAAGCTTTGGCGCGATGCGCACCTCTCGCCGGCTCTGGCCGGTGCCTGCACCCTCGTGATCGGCGCGGCCGGAGGCGGGCTCAATTCACTTCTCATCACGCGATTGAAATTGCCACCGCTCATCGTCACGCTCGGTTCGTTTTCTCTGTTTCGAGGCCTCGCCGAAGCCATCACGCGCGGCGTCGATAATTTCACAAACTTCCCCCAACCGTTCCTGTTCCTCGGCCAAGGCTATCTGTTCGAGGTCGTCCCGGCCCAGGTCCCGGTCTTCGCTGTCGTCGCCATCGTCGTGTGGCTCCTGGTCCATCGAACGACGTTCGGCCGTTCTTTCCGGGCCATCGGCTTTGCGCCCGAGGGAGCACGTTATGCCGGAATTCCAGTTGAGCGGCGGCTCGCGCTGGCGTATGTGCTCGCTGGCGTGATTGCGAGTTTGGCCGCCCTGATTTACGTGGCGCGCGTCGGCCAGGCGAAAGCCGATGCTGGCACTGGCTACGAATTGCTTGCCATCACGGCGGTCGTCCTGGGCGGTTCGTCGATCTTTGGCGGCACAGGCACAGTTCACGGGACGTTGCTGGGCGTGGCGGTTTTGGCCGTCCTGAAAATTGGGCTCACGCTGTCCGACCAACCGAGCGAACTCGCAGGCATCCTGACCGGTGGGCTGTTGCTCATCGTGCTCGCCGGCGAAGCATTGGCAAAAAAGATTGCCGTTCGCCGAAGGCACTCACATCCTGCAAACGTTCAATCCAAAACCTTATGAAAGCCATCAGAAATCTAAGCCTCGCACTGTTATCGCTCACTTTGCTTTTCCCGGTCGCTTGCAGTAAACCCGATCAAACCACCGAAAATAAGCCCGCCCCCAACGGCGAGAAACAACTGACGATTGCCGTGATGCCCAAGAGCAAAGGCAACGCTTACTTTATTTCATGCCGGAAAGGCGCCGAGGAAGCGGCCAAGGAACTGGGCGTTAAGCTGCTTTGGGATGGACCCACCGAGCCCGAGCCAGCGAAGCAAAACGAGATCGTCGAGACTTGGATCACGCGCGGCGTGGACGTCATCGCCGTCGCTGTTGAAAACCGCGAAGGGATTTCCACGGCATTGCGCAAAGCTCGCCAGAAGGGGATCAAAGTGATCACGTGGGATTCGGATGCAGAGCCTGACGCGCGAGATTTTCTTATCAACCAGGCCACGCCCGAAGGCATCGGCTACACGCTCATGGACGAAGCGGCCAAGGTGCTCGGTGGCAAGGGCGAGTTCGCCATTATCACGGCATCGCTGACTGCCGCGAACATGAATGATTGGCAGAGGTCCATCAAGCAGCGCAACCAAGAGAAATACCCCGAGATTAAGCAGGTCGCGTTGCGACCGTGCGATGACCTGAAGGATAAAGCGTTTTCCGAGGCGACCGCTATTCTCAACGCGAATCCAAACGTGAAACTCATCATGGCGATCTGCTCACCTGCCGTGCCTGGCGCCTCCGAGGCCGTGAAGCAAAGCGGTCGCGCCGATGTGAAGGTGATCGGGCTCGGATTGCCCAATGACAACAAACGTTACGTTCGTGAAGGCATCACGCCAGCGGTGATTCTGTGGAACACTGGCAACCTCGGCTACCTCACACTGCACGCCGCAGCAGCTTTGGCGAAAGGCGAATTGAAGCCGGGCGCGACGAAGTTCAAAGCCGGACGCCTTGGCGAGCTAGAAATGAAAGGTGACAACGTGCTGCTCGGGAAACCATTCGTCTTCACAAAGGAAAACATCGAGCAGTTTGATTTCTAGCCGACACGCGACATCGAGCGTCGCCCCATTCCAACCCACCGGAGTCGGAGCATGCACGATTCACTTAGGGCATCGACGAAGCAGGCCATCATCCATCGCGTCGCGCCTCTGCTCGACAGGGCAAAGGTGTCATTATGAAACGAAGAACATTCCTCAGGAACTGCACGGGATTGGCGGCGAGTGCTGCGTTGACCAGCCAACTCCGCATCCGGTCCGAAGCTCAAGCCCAGGCGATAAAAGAGTCCAGCCCCGCCATTGTGGTGGACCCGAAGCCGATGTTCGACATCTCCCCCCGCCTCTACATGCAGTTCATGGAACCGCTCGGGGTCGCTGATTCGTCCGTTGAAGCATCGTGGTCTTATGATACGGACAACTGGAGGCAGGATTTCATCGATACCACCAAGGACCTTGCGCCCGACGTGATGCGCTTTGGCGGACTTTTGAGCCGCTACTACAAATGGCGCGAAGGCGTGGGGCCACCCGACAAGCGGCCGTGGTATCGGAATTATGTCTGGGGCGGCAAGGAAACGCACCGCGTCGGGACGCATGAGTTTGTGGATTTCTGCCGACGCGTTGCCGCTGAGCCGCTCTACTGCGTCAATTTTGTCGGCGATGGGCGGCAGATTTATGCTCATACGCGGGAAGGCAACCGCACCGGCGACGCGCGCGAGGCCGCCGATTGGGTCTCCTACGCCAACGACCCAGATAACGTCGAGCGCAAAGCCCATGGCCATCCCGAAGCCTACGGCATCAACCTTTGGCAATTGGGCAATGAGACAAGCTACGGCCGAGGAGGTTTTACCAAAGATCAATCTATCGCCACGACCATTGAATTCGCCAGGGCCATGCGCGAGCGCGACCCAAAGATTCAACTCATTTGCTGGGGCGACATCGGCCTGGGCGGTGAATCGTGGGCGAGCGATCTCTCGGATCGTGCCGGTCAACACATCGATTACATCGCCATCCACATGATGGGCCAAACGCCGTTGCGCAAGGAGACCGTGCTGAACGGCTTCGAATATCAACACGCCCCGGAGCGGGCTTGGGAGGAATTGATGGAGCTTATCCCCGTTCGCATCGAGAAAAAGCTGCTCGCTCTCGAAGCCGAGTTGGATTCCCGCCGCTCAAAATTGCCCATTGCGATCACCGAGGGCCATCTGAGCCTCCAGCCGCACAACGCCAATCCGATCCTCACCGAGTGGCTGACCGGCGTCTATCACGCGCGAGCTCTGAACCTTTATCAGCGACACAGCGATCGAGTGAAGATTTGCACCGCGGCTGATTTCAACGGAATGCGCTGGACCACCAATGCTCTGATGCACCAGGTCCCGGCAGGTGCCAGCTATCTCTTGCCGGTTGGCGCCGTCATGCGACTCTTCAAACGGCACAACGGCAAGCAGGGCGTTACAGTGAAAGCCGCCCCCTCGAATCTTGATATCACCGCCAGCCGCACAGGCGACAAAATCGTTCTCCATGTGGCCAACATGGATTACTCGGGATCAACGGAGGCGACGTTCGCCGTCGAGGGCTTGGTGACGACGGACGGCAGGGTCTTCGAGATCTCGTCCGACAACCCCCGACAGGAAGCGAGTTACAGGAACCCGGATGTCTTTAAGCCAAGGGAGCACGTGTTGCCAGCGAGTGATGTGTTTCGCTGGCGTTTTCCTGCGCGATCGGTGAGTGCGGTGGAACTGGAGTGCCGCGCGGCGTAAGATCCAGCTCTGCGCAAAAAAGCAAGCAGCGCGGCAGCGAACGAATTGTGCCGAAGCCGCATCTTTCGACTGGATGCAGGACGGGCTTGTGTAGTCTTATGGCGGAGCAACGAATCAACAAACTATGGAAGCAACAGTTTTAAGCCGGGAAAGTGGAGATTTGAAATTTGTGAACGACGCAGAACGCAACATCGAATTCGAGTTCGTCCGCGCCACGGAAAATGCTGCGCTCAGCGTGGTTCACTGGCTCGGCCGGGGCGAAAAAGAAAAAGCCGATGCCGCGGCTTGCGACGCGATTTACGGCGTATTCGATCTCGTGGATATTCGAGGCGAGGTCATCATCGGCGAAGGCATCAAGGATAACGCGCCGGGAATCTTTTTGGGTGAAAAGCTCGGCAGATGGACGCCGGGCAGCCCACGGTTTGATATTGCACTCGATCCCGTCGATGGCACCAGTAACGTCGCGAACGGACTGCCTAACTCGATCTCCGTCATCGCAGCCAGTCACATCGATGCCAGCACCGGACACGCGATGCTCAATCTGCCGAGCTTCTACTCACGCAAACTGGCCTACGGTCCGGCAGTGGTTAACGCTCTGCACGATGGCATGGAGCGTATCCTGCTGACTGATCCGCCGGAGAAGACGCTGCCGAAAATAGCGCAGGCACTCGGGAAACGCGTCGTGGAACTGGTTGTCGTCATTCTTAACCGCCCGCGTCACGCTGACTTGATTGCCGCTGTGCGCAAATGCGGCGCGGCCTTGCGTCTCATCACGGATGGCGACATCACAGCGGCCGTCGCTCCATCCCTCCCTGATTCGGGCGTTGACCTCTATTGGGGCATTGGCGGTTCGCCGGAGGGGATTCTGACCGCAGCGGCGTTGAAAGCCCTTGGCGGTGACATGCAGTTGCAAATGTGGCCGCGCGACGATCAGGAACGCGACCTCCTCCTCAAAGAAACCACGCCGGCTGAACTAGAACGAATCTACACGAGCAGCGAGCTCGTGAAGGGTCACAGCGCTGTCTTTTGCGCCACCGGGATAAGCGACAGCTCGCTCTTACCCGGCGTCAAGCTCGTCGGAAAAAAGGCCATTACACATTCGATTCTCATGCGCGCCCGAAGCCGCACGGTGCGTTATATCCATGCCGTCCACGATCTCGAAACCAAAACTATTCACCTCCGCAGCGATCATCAGGATCACACACTGTAAACAGAGCGGCGACGTCCGGACAGCTTACTCATGTCCTTTCGCTTGCGATAATTCGTCAGAAATACAGAACTGAAACTATTATGGACTATCGAATGTCGATCAGGATGACGGTAATTCTTTGCGCGTGGACAGCCAGTGTTGCTCCTGCTTTCGCGCAGTCCGCAGATCAGAAACTGAACGAATTCTTCCAACATTACCTCGATCAGCACTTCCGCCAACAACCGCTCGAAGCAACCCGGCTCGGCGATCATCGGTTCGACCATTTATTGGACGATGTCTCAAGCCAAGCTCGGGAGGGATGGAGGGTTTTTATTCGCCGCTCGATCGAGGAGCTGCCGAAGCAGATCGATTACGCTAAACTCTCTCGCGGAAGCCAGATTGATTTCGAGATTCTTCGCCATGAGTTGATCCAATCGCTATGGCTCGCCGATCACATACGACCGTTCGAACGCGACCCGCGCGTTTACAATGAGCGCATCAGCGATAGTGTCTTCCTTCTCCTCACTCAATCCACGCTTCCTAAAGAGACCAACGTCGCCAATTGCATTGCGCGGATGGCTCAGATTCCACAGGTCATCGCCGCAGCGAAAGAAAGCTTGCGCAATCCGCCGCGCCCTATTCTTGAGACCGCCATTCGGCAAAATCGTGGAGCTATTTCCTTTTATGAAAAGGAGATTTTCGAGCTGGCACGACCAACATTGCAGAGCGAACCGTTGAAATCCGCAGCCGATCGAGTGGCAACACTGTTAAAGGAATATCAAAAGTTCCTTGAAGAGGAGGTCTTGCCGCGCTCAAGCCCTGACTGGCGGATTGGAAAGGAAAAGTTTAACGAAAAGCTGGCTCTCGAAATGAATGCAGGACTGACCGCCGACGAAGTGTTGGCCGACGCGGAAGCGGAATTTGCCCGTGTTGAAAACGAGTTGTATGTCATCGCCAGGCAGCTCTGGAGCCGCTATTACAACACGACCGCATTGCCGCCCGATGACGCCATGGGACGCCGCGCGACTCTTCAGAAAGTGCTCAATGCTGTCAGTCAGGAACACGGTAAACCGGAGGACTTGGTGGCCGACGCGCGCGCGACCGTGGATCGAATTCGAAGTTTCATTCGCGAGCACGACCTTCTCCGGCTGCCGGAACCAGATCGCTGCCAGGTGATCGAGATGCCAGAGTTCCAGCGCGGCAATTCACTCGCCTACTTAAATTCCGCTCCGCCTCTGGACCCCATGGCCGCGAGCCTTTACGCCATCAGCCCACCGCCGGCAGATTGGGACGCGCTTCGGGTCAGCAGTTTGCTCGAAGAATACAACCGGCACATGCTCCAAATCTTGACCATTCACGAAGCCTATCCCGGACATTACGTGCAGTTGGAATATTCGAACCGGAGCCGCTCACCGATCCGCCGCGTGCTGCAATCAGGTGTTTTCATTGAGGGCTGGGCTGTCTATACGGAGCAGACGATGCTCGACCAAGGCTACGGAGACGGTGACTTGCGACTGCGACTGATGCAGCTCAAGTTTTATCTCCGCGCCGTCGGCAATGCCATCCTCGATAATAAATTGCATTGCGCTGGCATGTCAGACGAAGCTGCATTGATGTTTCTCACGGAGCGGGCCTTCCAATCCGACGGCGAGGCACGCCTGAAAATCATTCGAGCTAAACAAAGCTCCGTCCAGCTCAGCACGTATTTCGTGGGACGCATGGCGCACTATCGCTTACGCCAGCAAATCCAGCGTGAACTCGGAGAAAAATTCGATCTCGGCCGCTTTCACGAGGCGGTTCTCGACCACGGCTCTGTGCCCGTCAAATATCTGCCCGAGTTGGTGCGTGCCCGCCTGAATCAGCCGCGGTGAAACCATCCCTTTCGGCAAGGATCGCCTGCGATCATTGTCCCGCTAGTGGGTTTCGTTGAGGCATCTCGATGGAAGTGTTGTGTAGATCAACGATGCTTTGAACCCCTCTCGGCTCGACACGGGCAATGTTGTATTTCTCGACCTCGCTGAATTCGCTCCGCTCTCTTAAACGCCTTTGCGTATAGCTCAAATATAAACGATCAACTCCCGAGACATCATGCCATTTTCAACCCGCGCATAGTTCCAGTGGCGGAGGCGAATTTGTCAGTCTCAAGTCCCATCCGCTGCAGCATGGAGACGAAAAGATTCGGCAGCGGATAGTTGTGGCTCGTGTCGAACGCGAGGTGCTGGCCATGCTGGAAACCGCCGCCCGCGAAAAGCGTTGGCATGTTCGTGGTCACATGCGTGTTCGCATTTCCGAGATTCGATCCGTAGAGAATCATCGTGCGATCAAGCAGCGGCCCTCCGTCTTCTTGAACAGATTTGAGCTCGCTGAAGAGTTCCGCCAGCAGCTTCATGTGCCATTCATCGATCGTCTTTAACTGCGCGAGCTTCTGCGCCGATTTTCCGTGGTGCGAAAGGTTGTGGTAGCCGTCGTTCGTTTTCGTATCTCCAAACTCGATGGCGGGCGAGTTGACGCTGTCGAGCAGCAGTGAAATGGAGCGCGTCGAATCGGTTTCAAACGCGAGCCGCGCCATGTCGTACATCAGCTTCACTTTCTCCATGTAAGCCTTCGGGCTGGCCGGATCGAGCGGCACGGATGCGTTGATCTTCGGCTTTGGCTTGCGTTCCCATTCGCGCGACATCTGCATCCGCCGTTCGAGTTCTCGAACGCTGGTGAAATATTGATCGAGCCGATCGCGATCGCGGGCGCCGACGGCGTGTTGCAAGTCTCTCGCTTGTCCCGCGACCGCGTCGAGAATGCTTTGGCCCGTCTCCAGTTTGCGGACCTGTGCTTCCGTCTCAGCTTTTGTTCCTTCCAGAAACATCCGGCTGAAAACATCCGCTGCCTTCTCTTCGCAAGGAATCAGCGCACCGGAACCTGTCCATGAAAGACTGCGCAACCCCTGCTGCACGTTGACGCCCAGCGTGAGCGACGGAAACCGCGTCAAATGACCAATGCGTTCACCGATATATTGATCGAGCGAGATCGTGTTGCGAAATCCGCCGCTGCCCGGATGCGGCGCGGCCGTGAGGAAGCAATTGTCCGCCGGATGGCCGCCATCCACCTCGGGATGCGAGACGCCGCTGAATACCGTGAAATCGTTCCGGTGCTCCTTCAGGAGCTCGAGATAAGGCGATAGTGGATAATCGCGACCACTTTGCCTTGGGAAAAAATGTTCCGGCAACAGACCGAGGTTGTTGCAGATGCCCAGCACGCGGCGCGGCGTGACATCACCGGCAGCGCGTTTCGTAACGGCGGCGAAGGCAGGCGTCATGGCATCCAGCATCGGAAGCGAAAGCAGAATGCCGGTGCCTCGGAGAAATTTCCGACGGGAGATGGCGCGCCGAGCAGAAACAAAGGGTGCGATCGTAGTCATAAGACAATTGGTTTGCGGCTTAATGGTCGGCATTTTACCTCAGCCTAGTGTTTAGAAAAGGATCATTTTGCGTAATCTCAAACCGCGATGAACATCGGGGAGCCCTTTAGAACCGTAGCAGCCAACGTAAGAAAGCTCCCCGCTGTTTTCAATGGAACCATTTCCGTGTCCGGGCTGGAAGACTCACTCCGGAGCGGTGCCTGGAGTTTGGACATTTTCCGGCCGTGTGCAGTTGTAGTAGCCGATGATGTTTGCGACTCACATCTCCCGGAGAGGAGATTCGAGAATAGCCCACCCTTTCAAGTGTGGGATTAGGGAGTAAATAGCTAAAGTCCCGAAGGGACGGTTGAACTCTTCTCGGGCGATCGTTTGTCCTGAACAGACA
>CAMAWP010000033.1 GCA_945861765.1 Akkermansia muciniphila
AACCGCCATCGCCGGGCTCGATTACGTCTTCGCAACGAACCGGCTTACCTTCGCTCCGCTCGATAAAACGAAGACGATCACGCTATCAATCCTGGGTGACACGTTGAATGAATTTGACGAAACGTTTTCAGTGAAACTCTTCAACCCGACCAACGCCACCATCGCCGTCGTCCAGGGCGAGGCCCTAATCACGATTATCGATGATGACCCTTTACCCACGATCTCGATTCAAGGTGTCGCAGTCACCGAAGGAAATGTCGGGACGACCAATGCGATTTTCTTGCTCAAGCTATCAAACCCGAGCGGCAAAGAAGTCACGGTGGGATATAGAACGGCTGAAGAAACCGCGCAGGCAGGCATCGACTATCTGCACGCTACCAACGTCGTGGCCTTCGATCCGGGTAAAACAGACAAGACCATTACCGTCGTCGTCAACGGAGACAGCTTGATCGAGGCAAACGAGACATTTCTCGTAATGCTGAGTTCTCCGACCAACGCGATCCTCGCCACTACCCAAGCGCAAGGAACGATTGTAGATGACGAGAAGAAGCCTGGACTTTCTGTGAGCAACGTGAGCGTAAGGGAAGGCGCTCAAGGTCTGGTCGATGCGATCTTCACGGTGAGCCTCTCGGAACCCACGACTGAGATCGTGATGGTTGATTTCGTTACTCGAAGCGAGACCGCAATAGCGCAGATTGATTTCCTGCCGCGATTCGACACGCTGATGTTTGATCGAGGCGAAATCAGCAAAACCGTCATCATTCAAGTGATCGGCGACAAGATCAACGAACTTGACGAGCAGTTCAGTCTGCTCTTGGCCGAGCCCATCAACGCCACCATTACGACCGGCCAAGGCCTGGCGACAATCCGCGATGATGATCCTTTGCCCACGGTTTCAATCAGCGACGCCCCCCCGGTGATCGAAGGGAACATTGGATCACCAACGAGCGCGGTCTTCGTGGTGAGTCTCTCGCAAGCGAGCGGGCAAAAGGTGATCGTTCATTTCTCGACGTCCAATGGGACAGCGAAAGCGAATTTAGATTTTCAGGACATTACGGAGGGCAGGCTCATTATCGAGCCTGACAAAACAAACGCCGTAATCGCCGTTCCGATCATTGGAGACGCGATAAACGAAGGGCCAGAAGACTTCTTCCTGAAACTGACGGGAGCAGAGAATGCAACCGTTGGCACGAGCGAGGCGAGGGCAACCGTGCAGGACGATGATCCTTTGCCGCTGGTTTCAATCAGCGATGCCACAGCGGTAACCGAAGGGAATGCGGGGTCAACAACGAATTCGGTCTTCGTAGTGAATCTTTCGCAAGCGAGCGGCCAAGTGGTGACGGTCCATTTTTCCACGGTCCATGAGACCGCTACCGCAGGCGTGGACTACGAAGCCGCGACGAATGGAACGGTGCGCATTGAGCCGGGCCTAACTAGCGCCGCTATCAACGTGGCCATCGTTGCAGATAACCTCAGCGAGACGAACGAAACTTTCTTTGTCAACCTGACCGGCGCTGATAATGCGACCATCCTCCCAGACACGAGTCAGGGGAAAGCAACTATCATTGACGACGATCCAATGCCTGCGATTTCCATCAGCGACATGCCTATCCTTGAGGGGAATTCGGGATTTACCCGGGTGCCCTTTGCCGTGACTCTTTCCAGTCCAAGCGGCCAAACGGTGACCGTGGATTTCGTGACGGCGGGCGGCACAGCCACCGAAGATACGGATTACGTGGGCAACTCCGGCACGCTCACCTTTCAACCAGGCCAAACTTCTACGAATATCGTCATCGTCGTGATCGGTGATCTTCTCGACGAACGGAACGAAACCTTTTTTGTCAATCTGACCAAGCCCAACAACGCGACGCTAGCCAAAGCCCAAGGTGTCGGAACGCTTCGCAATGACGACGTCGCGCCTGCAATCACCATCACGGACTATAACCTGACAGAAGGCAACTCCGGGACTATCGCGGCAATTTTCAACGTGAATCTTTCCGAACCGAGCTCACAAATTGTGACAGTCCTGGTCGCCACCGCGGATCAGACCGCCCTCGCGGGTCTCGATTACGAGCCTATTGCACCGACGAAGCTGATCTTCAGCCCGGGCGAAACGACTCAGAAGGTCACCGTCCTCGTCAAAGGGGATATTACGAACGAGCCTGAGGAAACCTTTCTGGTCCTCTTGAGTGCTCCCGACAATGGGATACTGCTCGACAACCAAGCGATTGGGACGATCACCGATGATGACGCGCCAGTCGGCATTTCGATCTCCGATGCCCAGGGGACCGAGACCGATTCAGGAACAGCCAACGTTGTCTTCTCCGTGACTTTAACCGCGCCAAGCGAGAAGGAAGTGACGGTTAATTACTCAACTGCGGACAACTCCGCGACCGCCGGCAATGATTATGTCAAAGTTTCCGGCACCCTCACGTTTCCGATCCGATCCGTGGCGCGGACAATCACAGTGGCGGTGACTGGCGATCTGCTGAACGAAGAGGTCGAACGATTCTTCGTCAACCTGAGCAGTCCGACCAATGCGATCATTCTCGATGGCCAGGGCATCGGCACCATCGCGGATAACGATCCGTTGCCCGAGATTTCAATCACAGATACCAATGTGGTCGAAGGCCGAACGGCATCATTTACGGTTCGTCTTTCGACGCCGAGCGGACGCAAAGTGACCGTTCAATTCGCCACATTCAACGGGTCGGCCGATGCCCCCTCCGAGTACGCGACAACCGCGGGAACGCTAACGTTTGATGTCGGTGAGACAACGCGCACGATCGAGATCGCGACTGTTGATGATTCATTCGACGAACCTGACGAGACCTTCTCGGTGCGTCTCACAAGCCCTACCCATGCGATTATTGCTCGCGGTGAAGGCGTGGGAACCATCATTAACAACGACATTGCTCCCACAATTTCAATCAACGACGTGGACGTCACAGAGGGCGATACGGGAACCGTGAATGCTGTTTTCACAGTCAGCCTGAACGCTCCGAGCGCTCAACAGGTGTCGGTGAATTTCGCAACAACCTCGGGCACAGCCACGTCTCCGGAAGACTTTGCCACGAAGGTTGGAACGTTAGTATTCCCACTCGGAACCACCAGTCAGAGCATTACGATTGTCGTGAATGGGGATCGAATCGATGAACCACGCGAAGTCTTTTACGTTGATCTGAGCACGCCTCTCAACGCTGTTCTCGGCGTTAAGCGCGGCACAGGAACCATTCTCGACGACGATGTTGAACCGACCCTTTCCATCACGGACGCAGCGGCGCCGGAAGGCAACGCGGGGACGAATCAAATGATCTTCACTGTTCGGCTCTCGGCTGTCAGCAGCCAGACCGTGACAGCGGCCTTTACGACGGCGGATGGAAGCGCCGTTGCAGGCAGCGACTATGTGCAGACGGCAGGCTCGCTGACGTTTTTGCCCGGCACTCTCACCAACGTCATCCAAGTGCCCATCATCGCCGATGCTTTCCACGAAACGAACGAAACGTTTGAAGTGAGGCTCACCGACGTCAAGAACGCGCGACTCACGGACGGCTTGGGCCTTGGCACCCTTATCGACGACGATGTCCAGCCGACTCTGACAATCGGCGATGTGGTGATTGCGGAGGGAAATTCCGGAAGGACGAATGCCGCGTTCGTGGTTCGACTCTCAATTGCCAGCAGTGAAACCGTATCGGTCGGTTTCAAAACAAGCGATGGCACGACTTCGGTGGGCGCCGATTATTTGGCCACATCCGGAAAGCTGACTTTCCCGCCTGGGACACTGACTCAAACCGTTCTGGTGGATGTAATCGGAGACACGGTCTTTGAGGCCAATGAAACATTCCTTGTCACGTTGACGAGCCCTGTTAATGCAGGTCTTGCGGATGATCAAGGGTTGGGGACGATTCTGAATGATGATCCGGCGACGAATCAGCCTCCAATCGTGCGGTTGACCTCGCCAGCGAACGGGTCTGCGTTTACCACGCCGGTGGAGATTCCGATTACGGTCGATGCCCGCGATCCCGACGGCAAGATTCAACGCGTGGACATCTTCGTGGGATCAATTTTGCTCAGCCGCATCACCGCTCCACCTTTCAGCCTTATCTGGACTAACGAAGCAGCCGGAGCTTACGCCTTGAGCGCGACGGCCGTGGATGACCAAGGCGCAGCGACCACCGCGAGCCCCGTGACTATTCTGGTCAGCCGAAGCGTCATTGCTTCGGACGTCGCCATCGTGCGAAACTTTCCTGATCCCGAGATTACCCAGGTGCAAGACTATCTTTTGGAATTGGGGGTCAGTTCTCAAGTTTTTGACCAGGAAGGCCTCACGTTCGAAGCGATCAAGGATTACAAGCTGATCATTTGGGACGATCTAGGGTCCGCCGCCCAAGGTCTAACCGACAAAGATGTGGGGATATTTCGGGAAGCCTTTGACCACGAAATCGCGATCTTCTTCATCGGTGAAGCGCTGTCCGCTTCCACCAAGAACTTAAGCGCGCTCCAGCGAAATCAGTGGATCAATTTGATTCACCTCACCCCGGATGAGAACCGGCGTGGCAACGGAACCGTGACGCTCGATCAAAAAACCGGCCACCCAATCATCAACGGACATTTCGGCATTATTCCGAGCTTCGCCTGCTCGACGAACTTGAGCGGAATCGCCCAACCAACGCCTGGAGTAACGCTATTGGGAAAGTCTGGGACCGCCGATGTTTTACTCGCCTTTGAAGACGAAATCCTAGGGACGCCAACGAGAACCCTGACGCAAAGTTTTGCGGCCGTGAACGGGTCGGATACTCTTGGCCTCGCGGAGAGGAAAAGGCTTTTCAAGAACGGTGCCTCCTGGCTGCTCCGGAAAGGATTCCAATCTCTGACTGACTTGTCGATCGCGCTCACCGGTCCGGCCGACCGAGCGACGGTGGGCCAGCAGCTCACCTATACGGGCACCATTGGTCACCAAGGTGAAATTGGGGGATCAGGGGTTACCGTGACGATTCCTTTGCCGTCGAACACAAAATTTGTGAGCGCCAGTTTCATCCAAGGGAGCGTCAGCGAAGTCGGCGACGCCCTCATTTACAATCTCGGCAACATGGAGAGCGCGCAGCAAGCCATCTTTACTTTCGTCGTGACCCCGACCGCGCCAGGAACAATCACGATCCGTGCGAGCGTGACCGGCAACGAAGCCGACCCCGGACCGTTCAACAATAGCGACAGCGTGGAGACGGTCGTGGTCGGTGATCCGTCCGGAGTTCCCAAGTTGATGGTCGCTCGCCTCGACAATCAAATGTTGCGATTATTCCTGAGCGTCCCACCGCAAAGGACGTACAGTCTCCAGGCCTCAACAAACCTTCTGAGCTGGGTGAACGTGACAAACTTCAATGCGAGCAGCTCGACATTCAGCTTGGACCCCTCCACCGCGGCAAAGTTCAAGGAGCAATTCTTCCGAATTATCTCTCCCTAACATCGCGTTTAACCGCCAAATTTTCTCGCGGCGATGGTCGCGTTGTGGCCGCCGAAACCGAACGAATTATTGAGTACGGCATTGACCTTCATTTCGCGAGCGGTGTTCGGCACATAATCCAAATCGCATTGCGGGTCGGGGTTTTCGTAGTTGATGGTCGGAGGGACGATGTCCTCGTAAATCGCCTTGGCGCAAATGGCCATCTCGACGCCGCCGGCCGCGCCCAGCATGTGGCCCGTCGAGCCTTTGGTGGAGCTGACCGCGAGCTTGCGGGCGTGCTCGCGAAAAACGGTTTTGATCGCCAGCGTCTCGCAGATGTCGCCTTGCGGCGTGGAAGTGCCATGCGCGTTGATATAGGAGATATCCTCCGGGACCATGCTCGCCGAACGCAATGCCATTTTCATGCAGCGCGCTGCGCCCTCGCCATCGGGAGACGGCGCGGTCATGTGATTGGCGTCCGCCGTATTTCCATAACCGACGATTTCACAATAGATGCGCGCGCCCCGAGCCTTGGCGTGGTTAAGTTCTTCGAGAACGACAACGCCCGCTCCTTCGCCCATGATGAAACCGTCGCGCTCTCTATCGAAGGGACGTGATGAGCGCTTTGGCTCCTGGTTACGGGTGCTCATTGCCCTCATCGCGCAAAAGCCACCGATGCCAAGTGGAACGATGGTGGCCTCTGTGCCGCCGGCAAACATGACTTTTGCATCTCCCATCTTGATGGTCCGCCAAGCTTCTCCGATAGCATGGGTGGAAGTGGCGCAAGCGGAGCAGGTCGCCACGTTTGGGCCGCGCAGTTTGTAGAACATGGAAAACAATCCCGAAGCCATGTTCAAGATGAGCATCGGAATCATGAACGGAGAGACGCGGCTTGGACCTCTCGCCAAAAGGACTTTATGCTGCTCTTCCACTGTGCGCAGTCCGCCGATGCCTGAGCCGAGAAACACGCCGATCTCATCGCGGTCGCATTTCTCGAGTTCCAGCCCGGAATCAATCAATGCCTTGTGTCCGGCGGTGACTCCAAACTGAGTGAAACGATCGGTTCGCCGGATTTCTTTCGGAGACGGAAAGGACGGTGTTGGATCGAAATCTTTGACCTCAGCGGCAATTTGGCAGTCGTAAGCCGAGGCATCGAACAGAGTGATTTTGTCGATACCACATTGGCCCTCCAGAATACTTTTCCAGGAGACGTCGATACCATGCCCCAGCGGAGAAATCACGCCAAGCCCCGTCACGACGACCCTGCGATCAGCGACATGATTTGCCATAAAAACCAACGGGGCAGCTTGCGCCAACACAGCGTCGCTGCCCCGTCTGAATCTCGCGGAAACTATTTCTGCTGGGTGTCCTCAATGTATTTAATCACATCCCCCACGCTCTGAAGCTTCTCGGCTTCGGTGTCCGGAATCTCCTGGCCAAACTCTTCCTCGAGGGCCATCACGAGTTCCACCGTGTCGAGCGAGTCAGCGCCCAGGTCCTCGATGAATTTGGCATCGGGAGTGACCTGGTCCGCATTGACGCCCAGTTGCTCCACGATGATCTCTTTGATCTTCTGTTCAATCGATTTATCAGCACCCATGAATATCTCCGTTTTAGGTTTTGTTGTGTGTCTATGCGACGTGCAGGAGGGCGTCAAGCCCTGATTCGTTAAATTCTTTGAGCTGGTTGTTTTTGTTCTTCCAGCCGCATTTAATTGTTTCGGTCAGCTGTGTTCTCTACCGGGGAGCTTAGGTTCCGTCCAGCTTGAAATCACATTACCATTCCACCATCCACAGTGAGCACCTGCCCTGTGATATAGCGAGCCGCCGGACTGACCAGAAACAAAGCAGCACTCGCTATATCATCCGGTTGCCCCAAGCAGTTCAAGGGAATCTTTTTCAATAATTCTTTGCGCAATTCCTCGTTGAGACCGGAAGTCATGTCGGTTTCAATGAATCCCGGCGCTAGCGCATTGGCCGTGATTCCGCGTGACGCCAGTTCTCGGGCGACCGACTTCGTAAATCCAATCAACGCGGCTTTGCTCGCCGCGTAGTTGCATTGTCCTGCGTTGCCAATCAAGCCGATCACCGACGACACGTTCACGATCTTGCCAGAACGCTGTTTCATGAAGCTCCGGGTGAATGCCTTGGTGAACAGAAAGGCACCCTTCAAATTCGTGTCGATCACTGTGTCCCAATCCTGCTCGCTCATCCGCATCAAAAATCCATCGCGAGTCACCCCGGCATTGTTCACCAGAATATGCACTGGCCCAGCCTCAGCCAATATGCGCTCCGCGGCAGCCGCCACAGCCACCGGGTCCGACACATCCACAGCAAAGGCCCAAGCTTTCCGACCCAGGGCGCGGATCTCATCAGCGACGCGCTCGGAGTTTTCTGCCGTGCGAGAGACGCAAACGACATCGGCGCCCTCCGAAGCAAATTTCAAGGCAATCGCGCGGCCGATCCCGCGGCCAGCGCCAGTCACGACTGCAAGCTGATTGGCAAGTTGATTCATTCGTCAGTCAGTTGTCAGCGGTTGATCGTCAGATGTCAATCTGGGAAGCGCCACTCGAAATCCACGACCGGTGATTGAAAGAAAACAAACCGATACAAACTGAAATCATATCTTAGGTCGGACCTCGCTCATTGCGTCAACGCCTTGACGGTCATATCGAAACTCGCCACATCTGCCACATTGAGCACCTGGGCATTCTTATCAATCCGCTTCATGAAGCCGCTCAGCGCGGTGCCTGGCCCCAACTCAATGAAACGGACAAACCCTTCGGACAAGAGATGGCGGATTGATTCCTCCCAGCGCACGGGCGACGTGACCTGGTCCACGAGGCGCGCATGGATTTCCGCGGCGAGGCCATGCGGCTTGGCCGTGACATTGCTAATCACCTGAACCGCGGGCAAATGAAGTGGAATGGCCGCCAATGCAGCCTGTAATTTGAGTTGAGCCCCCATCATTAATCGAGAGTGGTACGCCCCGGCAACGGTCAACGCCAAAGCGCGCTTGGCTCCCCGGGACTTGGCCAGATCACATGCGTGGCCGATTTTTTCGCTGTCGCCTGAAATGACGATTTGTCCGGGACAATTCAAATTAGCCAATTCGACTCCAGCCTCGCGGCAGACATCGCGTGTGGCCGCTTCGTCGAGCCCGATGATCGCCGCCATCGCGCCGCGAGTCGCTTCGCAAGCCTCTTGCATGAATTGTCCACGCTGGCGCACCACGCTCAGACCGTCCTCGAACGACATCACTCCCGCGGCTGTGAGAGCAGTAAATTCTCCGAGGGACAATCCGGCTGTGGCTTGAAATGTAAAGGATGGCACTCGCTCTCTCAGCAACTGGAACGCGACCCAACTGACCAAAAATATTCCCGGTTGAGCGTTGTTTGTTTTCGTTAACTCCGCTTCAGGGCCATTGAAACAGAGAGAAGCCAAATCGTAGCCCAGCACGTCGCCGGCTTTATCGAAAAGCGCGCTCGCAGCGGGAAAACGTTCGGCCAGGTCTTTGCCCATGCCGACCTGCTGGGCGCCTTGCCCAGCAAAAAGCAATGCTGTTTTGTGCATCAGGAGCCTGAATAAACATGAACAGTGGTAAATGGCAAAGGAGATTTCGAAGCTGGAAACTCGGAGATCCGACAGCCCGGCATCTGGCGTCCGATGTCTGCCTCCTGAAGTTTGACGTTTGATGCCTGATCTCGGACTATCGATCCGGTCGTCGGCATTTGAAGAGCGTTGGACGAAGATCTCGTGGGTATCGAGCCCGCCCAAGTCCATTGTTATCCGTGACGATCCAAATGAACTCGCGATCGACGGCCAGCCCTTCCATGGTGCCAGTCGGGTAACGCGTGCGGTAGAGCACTTCAGGGCCGCTTTCCATTTCGCTGAAATTGTATTCGACGAGCACCCGATGGCTTTCCGGATCAATCTTGAGCACGCGGCGGCTTTCTCGAAGCAACACAAAGAGGGCGTCATCGAACCAACAAAGATCCGAGTAATGAAGATCCCGGGCGTGGCTGGCGCTAGGACGAACGGAGAAATCATCGATGATGCCGAGTGTCTTCAGATCCACCACGATGATGCGGCATCTCTGCCGCTCGTTCGCGACGTAAAGCCGCCCTTTTCCGGCAGCGACTCCTTCGAAGGAAGCATTCAGATCGACCGCATCAAAATACTTTTGCACCGGCGACCAATCGATCTTCAACAGTTCCACATGATCTCGTCGCGGATCAGCGCGAAAAATCCAACGATGGCTTTCTTCGCAGATATAAAGCCGACCCTGTTCGTCGCGTCCAATCCCTTCGACATCAAAACGGCTCAAGTTTTCGCCCGCGGACCCGGCCAGTTGTTCGCGTGTGAAGAGTTTGGGGAGGAGAAGGATGTTCGCGGCATTCGTATTTTCCTGAAGTTGGATTTGGTAGAGGGATGGTCCTCGATCGCTCACCGTGAGCAAATTGCCCTCGGGCGTGAGCAACAATCCTGAAGCGTCGAACCGTTCCCCATTCGGAGGATTCAACTGCCATGTTTTCTCAGCGCGCAAAGTATAGCGAATGCCAACAGTGGATGGCGCGGCATTGTCACGATCTGCTCCCCGGCCTCTCTTTTGTGCGATTAGAAGATCGTGTCTCGCATTGCCACCACAGCCTGTCAGCGCCAGCAATATCAAAGCAGCCGATGCGGATACCCACGGGGAGCTAGAGTTCATGCGAGGGTTGTAACAGATCAATTTCATCAGGCAACGTCGCTCGCCTCTGGCATCGACTTGGCGATCTGCTGGGAGACGCGCTCCGAGGGTGAATGGATGCCGGGTCCGCCGAAGCTGTGTCTCGCGACGGCAGCGACGGAATGGCGAAGCCTCTCTCCGGCGCGGGACATTCCTTTGCTGAAGTTCACGTAATTCAAGCAATCAGTTCATGCGCTGCTCCAGAAGCCAGGAGGATGCGGGTGCTGTCGGGCGCGCTGCGATTTTGGCTTTGAACTCTTCCGCTCAATGATTAGTTTCCCACCCTATATTACGATGAAAATACCGACTCCCTTGAAACCACGTCAAGTTTACCTCATAGCGAATGGAGACCTGCGGCTCTCGGCCAATCAGAAATGTTGGCCTGAGCAATCGATGATGGAAGCCACCCTTGCCCGTGCTTTAAAAGCAGAAGGCTGGACTGTCGTGCGCGCTCATCCGTACGACAAGACCAAGCAGCACGGCTTCATTGATTCGCAAAAGATGGGAATGGATGTTTTCCGAAAGCTCGATCCCCAAGCCCCTCTCATCGTAGCCGAATGCGTCTGGCAATATAGCCAGCATATTCTTCCGGGTCTGTCCACCCATCGTGGACCTATCCTGACGGCCGCTAACTGGAGCGGCACTTGGCCGGGATTAGTCGGGATGCTGAATCTGAATGGCTCACTGACTAAAATGAACGTTCTTTACAGCACGGTTTGGAGCGAGAAGTTCAGTGATCCCTTTTTCAAGGATGCACTTCATCAATGGCTGAGCGAAGGGATCGTCACACATGACCAAAGCCACGTTCGTGATTTGGCATTGCTCAAACTGCCGCTGGCTGACGAGCAATTCGGCAAGCGCGCGGCGCGTGAGCTGAAACAACAAAAGGCCATCATGGGAGTTTTCGATGAAGGATGCATGGGCATGCACAATGCGATCATCCCTGATGAGTTATTGAACTCGACCGGTTTGTTCAAGGAGCGCCTCAGCCAATCCACGCTCTACGCCCGCATGTTGCAGGTTTCCGACGCGGAGGCACGCGCGATCTTTGACTGGCTCAAGAAAAAGGGGATGACATTCGCTTTGGGGGCTGATGAAGCGACAGAGCTGACTGAGAATCAGATTCTGCAACAGTGCAAAATGTACATCGCCGCTGTCCGCCTCGCTGATGAGTTCGGTTGCGCGACCATAGGCATTCAATACCAACAAGGCTTGAAAGACCTCGCTCCCGCAAGCGATCTGGTGGAAGGCCTGTTGAACAATGTCGATCGGCCACCCGTTAAGTCGTTCGAGAACGGGCGAGTTCTCTTCGAAGGCGAGGCTGTTCCGCATTTCAATGAGGTGGATGAATGCGCAGGATTGGACGGGTTGGTGACTTACCGGCTCTGGCGCGAACTTGGCTTCCCTCCGGAGAACACGCTCCATGATCTGCGATGGGGCCAGCATTACACAGGCGGGGGGACGGACGATTACGTCTGGGTCTTCCTGATTTCGGGCGCTGCACCGCCGGCCCATTTCATTGGCGGCTACAAGGGCACCACGAGTGAACGGCAGCCGCCGATGTATTTCCGGCTCGGCGGCGGGACTGTCAAAGGCATATCCAAGCCAGGCCATATCGTCTGGAGCCGCGTCTTCATCATGAACAGCCGACTCCATTGTGACCTGGGCGTGGCCAAAGTTGTTGAATTGCCGCAAGCCGAGACTGAACGCCGATGGCGTGAGACGACGCCGCAATGGCCGATCATGCACGCAGTTCTCGATGGAATCACACGCGACCAAATGATGGCGCGGCACAAGTCCAACCATATTCAGGTGGTTTATGCGCCAAACGAAAAACAAGCCCACCGCGCCGCACGCATCAAAGCGGCGATGCTGAGGGAATTGGGCCTGGAAGTGCATCTCTGCGGAAGAGTGGGGCTGAGTTGATGGCGAGTTCTAGCGCTGCGCATCCGGCTCGCGCTGGCGATTTTTCGAGATGAACGATTGAAAATTCGTATCTCCGTGTTAGGTTGCGCACTCGCGGACTAAGAAAATTCAATTTCGCGCTTGTCAACAGTGTCGCGATTGATAGTCTGTGCGGCCTTTGTTATGAAAGCAGAAATTCATCCGAAATATCAGGAATCAGAAGTCCGTTGCGCGTGTGGCAACGTGATCAAGACGCGTTCCGTCAAGCCAGTCATTATCATTGGCATTTGCAACGCGTGTCATCCATTTTACACCGGCACTCAAAAATTCATTGATACTGCGGGACGTGTGGACAAGTTCCAGCAACGCATGATCAAGACTCAAGCGGCCCAAGCAGCGGCGGCCACGAGCAAGAAGAAAAAGAAGTAGCGCTTTTCCCCGTTTCCGCCCGTAGCGTTTTACAACCCTGCGGGCGGTCTCTTTTTTCAAGGGTGAGTACGGTGACTCCTTATGATCGTGACTTTATTTGCGCTGCCGCCGTTGTTCGCGCCTTGTCTGCGAACAATCCGTGACAGCAAATGTGACGATCCTAATGCGTCAAGGCACTAGCTATGGATTTGCGCCCGCACATCGAGAGATTCTCGCGACGGTTTGCCGAGGTTGAAGCCGCGCTGAGCGATCCCAAAGTTTTCGATAGCCCTCAACGCGCTCAGGACCTGTCGCGCGAATATGCGCGGTTAAAGGAACTCGTCGCGCATGGCAATGCATGCTCGAAGGCCACCGCAGATCTCGCGGAGAACCGCGCTCTGCTCCAGAGCGAGCCTGCTGGTTCCGAGATGGCTACCCTCGCCCAGGAGGAGATAGCTCGCTTGGAACTGGATGAAAAACGGCTCTCGCTGGAGGTTCAACGTGGGGTGCTTCCGCCAGACCCAGCGGACTCTCGCAATACGATCATTGAAATCCGAGCTGGGGCGGGCGGCTCGGAATCCGCGCTGTTCGGCGCTGACCTTTACCGCATGTACACCCGTTACGCGGAAGCGCGCGGTTGGAAGATCGAGACCTTGGACTCGAGCCCTTCGGACTTGGGCGGATTCAAGGAAATTATTTTCAGCGTTACGGGGACCGATGTTTATAAGCGTTTAAAATACGAAAGCGGTGTCCACCGGGTCCAGCGTGTGCCCGCCACCGAGGCCCAAGGCCGAATCCATACCAGCACGGTAACTGTGGCCGTCCTTCCGGAAGCCCAGGAAGTCGATATCGAAATCCGGCCTGATGACTTGGAGATCACATGCTGCCGCGCTTCCGGTCCCGGCGGCCAAGGGGTTAACACGACTGATTCCGCAGTCCAAATTATTCATAAGCCATCGGGGTTGATCGTAAGGTGTGCCGACCAGCGATCCCAACAAAAGAACAAGGCCCGGGCTCTCACGGTGCTCCGTTCCCGTCTCTTGGAAAAGAAAACAGCCGACGAGAACGCCAAGTACGCCGCGCAACGCAAAGCCCAAGTCGGGACAGGTGAGCGCAACGAGCGGATTCGCACCTATAACTTTCCCCAGAATCGCGTCACTGATCACCGCATCGAACTGACGTTTTACGACCTGCCAAACTTCGTCGAGGGAGAGATCGACTCCATGATCGAACCGCTTATGACGCACGATTTGGAAGAAAAGCTGGCGGCGATTAAAATCTAACCTGCAAACATCTTAGCGCGCAAAAGAGGGCATAGATCGCAAAGACCGAGAATTTTTCGCAAGGAAGCTCTTTCACCGAACGAGCGAGTTGGGAGAACCTCCATCCTCCTTTCTCTTTGAGTTCTGCGCGCTCCTTTGTGGCTAGGCACGTCGGTGCTGCAGAGCTAAAGATGAGGCTGAGGACAATCAGTTTTGTTTTCGTGGGTTCGCGACTCTGGAAGCCATTACTTTCTAGTGGTTCTGGGAGAGAGTTCCTCACCGAGTTCACTCTTTTCCCCCGACGCAATAGAGGCGGTTCGCAGTGCGGATAAAAATGTTGCCCTGCGAAATGGCAATCGATGCCTGCGCTTTTTCACCGAGCGGGTTTTTTGCGAGCACTCTGAATTCGGGCCCGGCCTCGATCACCGTCGTCACTCCTTCGTCGGAGAGAAGATAAATACGCCCACCGGCGCTCACTGGTGAGGCTGAGAAATTTCCACCGACCCGTTCCTGCCACAACAGTTCGCCGGTGTCGGCCTTCATGCACGTCGCGATACCGCTGTCCGCCATGGCGAACAGATGCGGCTTCAGGTAAAGCATCGACGGCACTTTCGGCATGCCCTTGCGCTGCTCCCAAACAAGGTTGGCTTCCTTCATGTCGCCACGACCGCCGAGCCGGAATGCTTTGACCGTCTCTTTGCCGCCCCAGCCGCCAGAGGTGAAAGCGAGTCCATCACCTATCACGACGGAAGGAACTTTTCCTTCACCAATAACTTCATTCGACCAGAGACGGTCGCCAGTAAGGAAATCAAAGCCTTGAACCACATCGCCCGCCTCGCTGACGACTTCAACCCTGCCATCGTGCTCCCAAATATTCGGGCCACCGTGCGAGATCCGTGAGAGACCGCGCTTGCCCTTCCAACGCTCCTTCCCGCTCTTGGAGTCAAGCGCGACTACGTAAGACTGATCCCATGGCTGCTGCCAGCCGAGCTTTTTGTCCTCGCCTTCGCTGCTCCCATCGCGCGCCATGATGAGCAAATCGCGATGGAGAATTGGCGAAGTCCCAAGCCCGTGCTCGCCATAAAATGGGTAAGCGCGATTCGTCCAAGCAACGTCACCGCCGAAGCTCAATGCCACAAAACTGCCATCGCCGAAGCAGGCGTAAACCCGTTCGCCGTCGGTGGCGGGCGTGGGCGTTGCGTCAGTGTTTCGGCGTTGCTTGTGCCGTGGCACTTGTTGAAACACCTCCTGGTTCCAAATCACCCGACCCGATCTGCGATCGAGTGAAAGCACTCGGCACGTCGCTCCACTGTCCGTCGCCGTGGTGATGAAAACCCGATCACCCCACACGATCGGAGAGGACCAGCTCTCCCCGGGAATCGCGGCCTGCCAGAGAACATTCGACTCGCTGCTCCAGTGGAGCGGAACTTTCTGCTCGGAGGACACCCCCTGATGAGTGGGCCCGCGGAACTCCGGCCAGTTTTCCGCGTGAAGGACTGCTGCCGAGATGAGCAGCATTGGAATGAGTTTTGGAATTCGAGTCATGTTCATGGTAGATCCGCGTTGAGTTTCACTTCGATTCGGCTGAAGCGTTCGTTGCCGCCCTCGCGGCTGATGAGGACTTTGTCATCCACATCCTTGCGATCGAGTGGGTCAAGGTGGGTGACTTTCACACCGGTGTCGAGGTGGACAACGGCGGCGCAATCCATTGGGCTGAAAGTTTGTGTGGTCACTTGATTGGGGAGAAATCCGCCGCTTTCATCTTGAAGGCCTCGACACCGCTCCGCAGCTTGCCGTCCTTCTCGGTTTCCTTCTCGATGCCCTGCCATTCAACGTCCTTGTGAAACTCACTGATCGATTTCTGAATCGTGTCGAAGCTCCCGCCCGCGAGCAGCACGATAAACCGGTCGTTCCCCTGCGCATCCGTCTTCTCCGCCACCCACCAGCCAATGCTGTGCAATCCGTGCCTCTCGTAAATCCGGACCGCATGATCGCGCCAGCGATCGCGGAAGGCATCGAGCTTGCCGGGCAACACGGAGTAGATGCGCAAATCGAACCCGCGTGGAGTTTTGCTCGTGGTAAGATCGAGCTTCATCTCAGACGCAACGCTCAAAGGTACCAGCACGATTTTATCCACCGTCTTGCCGTGTTTCTTGTTCGAGTTCGCATAGCCCGCTTTAAAATCAGGGTCCGCACCGAACTTTTCCTCGCGCTTCTGCAACTCCTCTTTGCTGGCTGCGGCCATCAGATAGATGAATTTGTCGCCGTTCGTGGACCTCGACGTCCAGTAGCCGAAGCATTCGATGCCGTGCTTTTGGCGCACGGGATTGACCGTCTCACTGAACCGCTCAACCACACCATCAAGCTTGTTCGAAGTCACGTCGTAGATACGGAGTTCGTAATAGTTGGGCGCTGGCGTCTCAGCGGCGGGAAGGCTCGCGATTCCCGCGAGTAATGCGATGCCGATCAAAAGCGTCTTCATGAGATGCTGCAACCATTCAAGCTTGCTCTCGATTCCATAGACACACTCATTTGCGGCGAATGAACAACCACTGCATTGTTCAGCCCTGAGCCGCTGGTTCAGAAGATGTCGATGCCCTCTGGCTTCCTTCTTGGAGCTTCAGCTTTAACTCTGCGACTTCCTCCTGGAGGGTTGCGACCAGCGTCTTCAACTCTGTGTTCGCAGCTTGAAGCTTCTCGAATTCGACCGGTTGATCCGGAGTGGTGGCCACATGCAAGGAGTCCATCCATCGAATGCGCTCGACGAGCGTGTGCATGACATACGGCGCAAATTCCGGTTTGTTCTGTAGCAGAGCAAGGAATCGTCCCTTATTGATTCGAGCGAGCTGGCAATCCGTCTTGGCGACGACGGTGGCGCTTCGTGGTCGGGAGTCAATCACGGCCATCTCGCCGAAAATTTCCACCGATTCAAAGGTTCCGATCACCTTTTTGCGAACTGCGACATCAACCGTCCCTTCAAACAAAATGTACATGAAATCGCCAGGTTGCCCTTCTTCGAAGATGGTCTGACCGGACTTAAATGGGAGGCGAATTTCCGAAGCAGGCACGAGATCGTTTAGTATCATAATCGGGGCTATTTGTTCGGCTTGATATCACCTATTTCGGTCTCTCAGTCAACGCTTCATCAGTGCTGAAATGCGGCCGTAATTCCGAGTTGCTTGCAAGTTGGAATAAGTTCTCCAAGCTTGCAGGCATTCTATGACATTACTATCTTGTCGCAACGCTGGCGCGGACAGTAGTTACGATCCCAGACAGGTTTAACTCGCGAATCTGATCATGCCGACAAACACAAATACTCCATCAGGTCTGAAACGTTTCCTCCCGCCAATTGATTCCCCTGGGTATTACATCTTGCTGGCTGCGGTGGCGATTTTCATTCTGGGACCGCTCGGCGGCATCTCGGCCGCTTATATGAATTTCTCCCTCGGTTTCTTTGTCGGCGGGCAAGTCCTCGCTGGCATCCTTGGGAGCGCGGTCACCTACGGCTATGGCCCGGAAGGAAAGCACGGTGCCAATTACATGCAAAGCATGGCTGCATCAGTCGCCATGATGTCGGGCATGGCGGTGCTTATCCAAGCGATGGAATGGCTAGGGTTGCCCGAGCCTCCAGCTTGGCAACTGGTTCTCTACTTTACTTGCATCGGGATGTTCGGAGTGGGCGTGGGCATGCTCTACACACCGATCTTGGTGGACCGAATGCAACTGGTCTATCCTTCGGGCTTTGCCGTCGCGAACATCCTGCGCGCTCTGACCGACAAGAAGCTGCTGAAACAATCGATTGGCAAATTGGGCGGCGGGACTTTGGGAGGATTTGTCGGCGGGGTAGCCGCGATGAAACTTTCAGCAGTTGAGGCCCTTGGAATTTCCACATCAACCATCGGCGCCGGCATGGTCGTCGGCGCCCGCATCGCAGTTCCCGCCCTGCTGGTGGGGTTGATCGGTTATTCTCTGACGCCATGGCTTCGGACTATCGGCTGGCTGGGGCCGAATGATCCGTTCCGCAAAATCGGCTTCATACTCGCGCTCGGGACGATTCTCGGCGCGGCAATCGTGGACCTTTCGTTGATCGGTTACGAAGCCGTGCGACGCTTTCGTGAGAAGAAGCACGAGATTGTCCCGCCAGCCGAAGATTGGAAAAGAGTGAACACCTTTCGCCTCGTCTTGTGGGTTGTGACTTGGGGGGTGGCGTTGGCTTTCGTCGCGAGCAGCATTCTGCAACAACCCCTGCTCTTTGTCACGACGGCTATTGCCCTGGTTTTTATCTTCCTCATCGTAAATGGAATTGCCACCGGCATTTCGGACAACAACCCCATCTCAAGCGCATTTGTCGTGGCGGTATTTTTGATGACCTTCATCGGCTTGAAAGACCCTGGAGTTGGATTGATGTGCGCATCGATTCTGGTCATCTCCAGTGGCATCGGAGTCGATATGCAACAGGACCGTTCCACAGGCTGGAGGCTGGGGACGAATCGAGTGATTCAGTTCCGCTACCAGGTGATTGGCGTCGTGATGGGATCAATCTTGGCGGTCGTGTTAGCCAAGGTTTTTATGAACGCCTATCCAGTCTTGAAAGTGGATAGCTTCAGCAATCCGAACGTCCCAGGCGCTCAACAATGGCAATCAGCGATGACGTACAAATTTGTCGGCGCGTTGAAGGGCTTAACCGATCCCAAACCCTACATCATGAAAGCGCTCGCTATCGGTATTGGAATCGGGTTCTTGACCGAAGTGCTTCGCAAATGGATTAAAGGGCGGGCGGCCTATCGAGAGTTCGTGCGATCCGCCAAATTTGGCTCAACGGCGGACTTTCTCCTGGACGCCATCGTCTTGCCGAGCCCCTATGCTTCTTCTTTCGGAGGGTTCGTCAATTTGTTGACCAGTTGCTGGTTCGCTTTGGGGGGAGTCATCACCTCCGTCATGGAAAGCCTTTCAAAACGGAGCGCCGCGAGTCAGGCCCAGCCTGCGGAAGGAGAAGTGCCCGCCGACATGAGCACGGCGTCGCTGGTGGGAGGCGGACTCATCGCGGGCGACTCGTTAGCCGCCCTGGCCGTCGGCATCTACGGCCTGCTGCGGGCGATGCTCTAGAGCGAATGCCTAACGGCCCCTCGGAGCACTCGCGGCTGGACCGATGCCGAGCATCTTCAAAAACGGTTCGATCGATTGCGAGCGTCCCAGAAACTTTTGAATCGAGATGTTCACGTCCCGCGACGCGCCCGGAGCATAAATCTCATCGCGCAAACGCCGGGCGGTCTGAACATCGAAATAGCCGTTGGGAGAGCTCTCAAAAATGGTCGCCATATCCGCTGCAATCGCATCTGCCCAGGCATACCCGTAGTAACCCGCATCGTACCCTGTCAAATGCCCGAAGTAGGCCGCGAAAGCTGTTCCTTCTGGAACTGGCAGGAACACTTCGCTCGAAATCTTATTCGATAACTTGACCGCATCCGTGTGCCTCTCTGCGTTGATTTCAGAATGCAGCGACAGATCCAGCAGCGCCATGGAGAGCTGCCGTTTATACAGCGTTCCGACCGTCGCCAGCTTGGCTTCCTTGAGCTTCGCAAGAATTTGCTGGGGAATCTTTTCGTTCGGATTTCGGTAGTCAGCGGCAAAACTGTCGAGCACCTTTTTGTCCCAAACCCAGTTCTCGAGCATTTGCGAGGGAGCCTCCACGAAATCTCGCGGCACACTCGTTCCGGAGAAGCGAACATACTTGGCTCGCGTCAGGATCGAATGCAATGCGTGGCCAAATTCATGGAACAGCGTTTCCACCTCCCGATGCGAGAGCAGGGACGGTTTGTCCTTTTGCGGAGGGGGAAAATTGCAGACCAAGGCGACAGTCGGACGTTGGTATTTTCCGTTTGAAAGCAATTTGCCTTCGATGATGCCGAACTGAGCGAAGTGATTGTATTTCCCTTCGCGCGGAAACATATCGAGGTAGAACAAGCCAAGGGGTTCGCCTGTATTCGAGTCCGAAACGATGTAGAGGAGCAAGTCCTTGGTCCATTTGTAGGGCGCATCCACTGGTTCAATCTTCAAGCCGAAGATGCTTTGATAAACGCGGAACATTCCCTGCAGCACCTGTTGGTAGGGGAAATAAACCCTCAGTTGCTCCGCATCCACTGCATACTTTTCCTTTTTCAACTGATTGCTGTAATAGCGCCAGTCCCAGAGTTGAACCTTCGCGTTCGTGTCCCCTGTTTCCTTCGCCTTCAACGCCTGGTACTCGACCATCTCTCGATCGAACTTGGGTTGCAAACCTCGATCCAACTTCACGAGAAACTCCCGCGCAGTCGCGGCGTTCTTCGCCATCTTGGGCTCTATCTGGTAATCGGCCCACGTCGCGTAGCCGAGCTTCTTAGCGACCTTGTCCCGGAGATCGACAATTTGCTGGAGCAATGGACTGTTCGCCTCTTGGGCCAAGGAATAGCGGGCTTCCTTGACCCGCTTGCGAGTCGATTCCTTTTTCGCGTTCTCCAGCACAAGGACAAAGTGAAAGGTAATGTTCGCCATCACTGTGAACTGATTCTCGCCCGTCTTGATTCCTGGCTGGTCAAGAAAGCTTTCCGGAACTCCATCGAGCTCCTCCTTCGTAAAAAGCAGCGCCTTTTGGGCTTTGGTAATGTTGACATCAAAGTCGGTCTCCAATCGGGAGAGCTCCTTGCGCATCCGCTCGATTTCATTGCGCTGCTCCTTGGGGAGCTGCAAGCCGGCGCGCCGATAGTCCCGCAGTGTTTCCTCGAAGAGCTTGAGATCCTCGCCTGCGAGCTGCGGCATTGTGTTGGCGAAGGCCTGAACCGCAGCATAGACATCCTCGCGATAATCCAGACTGACCACCCACTCTTGAAAAGCTTTAACCATCTCAGTGCTGGCGTCACGGAGAGCCACATCTTCGCTCGTCTCCTTAATCAGGCTAAGACGATTGGCAGTCAGCCCGGCTTGAAAGGCAATATCATCCAAGGCCTGGACCGTCTCCTTGAAGCTGGCTTTCTTCGGATCTGATTGGCCGATCCGATCCAAAGAGGCATTCGCTTTGGCAATGGAGTTGGAAAACGATTGTGTAATCCCTTGCGCGGTGGTCTCGAACGCAGGCAGCGCCAGAATGGATCCAAACTTTTCCGCTTCCCGTTGGTAAGTGGCTAGGGATTTTAATCCTGCCGCCGGCTTCGGTTCGGCGGCATGATCCGATGTAATCAGCGATACGGCCATGATAATGAAGAATCCTGTGCGACGCATAAACGCCGGGAAATTACTGTTGAACTCACCGGAGAACAAGGTGATTTCGACTTGGATTCCCTCAGAATTGTGGTTCCCCGCTGTTTTCAGTGGAACCATTTCCGTGTCCGGGCTGGAAGACTCACTCCAGAGGAGTGCCTGGAGTTTGGACATTTTCCGGCCGTGTGCTGTTGTAGCCGATGATGTTTGCAACTCACATCTCCCGGAAAGGAGATTCGAGAATAGCCCACACCTATCTCCCGGAGGGAGATTTGAGAATAGCCCACCCTTTCAAGGGTGGGATTAGGGAGTAGATAGCCAGAGTCCCGAAGGGACGGTTGAACTATTCTCGCGCGATCCTTTGTCCTGAACAGACAGTAGGAGCTGACGTAGGACATTGGAGGATTCGGCCGTCCCGGCGGGATGAAAAAAAGGCATTCATCCGCTGTGGACCTATTCCATTGAAAAACAGCGGGGAACCAGAATTGTGAGTTGACGATTGCGAATGCGACAGAGACTCTTGCCCGTGCTTGCGCGGGTGAACGATCTGGGCGGCGCAGTCCCCGACCGCATCGCCGCGATTCGAATATGCATATCGTTAAACAACTCGCTCTCTTTGTGGCCAACCGCCCCGGAATGCTCGCTCGCGTCTGCGATGCCTTGAGCGATGCGAAGATTAATATCTACGCTTTTTCGACCAGCGATACTGTGGATCACAACGTCATTCGAATGGTGGTGAGCGATTCCAAGAAAGCGCTCCGCATTTTTGAAGCACACGGGTCATTAGTTGTGGAGACCGACGTGCTGATGATTGACGGCACGAACAAGCCCGGTTCGCTAGCGAAGATTGCCCATAAGCTCGCCGATGCAAAAATCAATATCGAGTACGCCTATTGCGCGACGAGTCCAGGCGCTCAAAAAGGGCTCCTCATCCTGCGCGCTTCGGATCCAAAGAAAGCCCTCAAGGTGCTGAACAGTTGAAACGATGATGCTTGGAAACAGCGCAAACATCTGCTCCACATCTTGACGGGGAGAGCAGAACGCCGACGCGCCATAAGTCACTTCTGGCAAATGGTTCCCCGCTGTTTTCAGTGGAACCATTTTCGTGTCCGGGCGGAAGACTCACTCCGGAGGGGCGCCTGGAGTTTGGATGTTTTCCGGCCGTGTGCTGTTGTAGCCGATGAGGTTTGCGACTCACATCTCCCGGAGAGGAGATTCGAGAATAGCCCACCCTTTCAAGGGTGGGATTAGGGAGTCAATAGCCAAAGTCCCGAAGGGACCGTTGAACTATTCTCGGGCGATCCTTGGTCCTGAACAGACAGCGAGAATAGGAGCTGACGTCGGACATTGGGGGATTCGGCCGTCCCTGCAGGACTTATGCAATCGCTCATTTGAACCCAGCAGTGAACTAGTGAACTGCCGGGCTAGTCTCGAATCTCCCTCCGGGAGACGAAGGCGGCCAATAGGTCCAAACTCCCGTCATCCCGGCGGGATGGAAAAATGGTCTTCATCCGCTGGGGAACTATTCCACTGAAAACAGCGAGGACCCCCTTTGTCTCATTTTAACTCAAACAACGGCAAGTAGAATCAGACTTAAAATTTCTCCGCCCCTCTTTTTGAAACTGAAACGCTCGCACGGATGAAATGAAACAGGCCAGGTCCCGCCATGGAGGACGCCACAATGATTGGCGATTTGAGGAAGTTGGAACCGGGGTTTGGATACCGTTTTGCTCCTCGGGATACCGGACGCAAAGAAAATATTTGCCGCCAACGCAACAAGCGCCGGTTTGCATTTCATTGCCGTTCGCGATAAAGCAATCGGCATGAAGTGTTGGGAGATAATGATTCCGTGCCTTTTCATTCTGGGAGCAGTTCCTGGATGTTCGTCATTTGAACGTCCAGCCGGGCGCAGTCCTTACGATGAGCAATTGAACAGCATGCAGCAGCCAGTCAAACTTCCGATCAAAGACAACAACATGGCTGCACCGCATGGAGCCTTTGATTTCCGACCAAGCCGCTAATGTTCGGCACTGGCAAAACTGAAAGGACACGTCCTAAACATCGATTCCCGGCGTCATGGATCTTGGCCCTTTTGAATACTCCCGGCAGCTTGTCGAGGCGGTACGGTGGCAAAGCGTGCGACGACCCAGCACTGCCAATGCTACGCCTTCGAACCTGGGCGGCACATAGGGGAGCGTTTGGTGCAGATGGTTCAAGCTTCAACCCGCGCTCGATGCACTCGCGTCGCGTAGCGGTGCCTTTGTGTGCGAAAACGCAAGCAACCTGGCGTCATGAGGCTCTGCAATGAGTGCGCGGAAATATCGTCACGCAAAGCAAATCCCGCTGCTGCCCGTTCCGGGCACGATTACCTCATACCCGTGCATAATCCTTCAGCGGATGTGACGAATGCGCGGACGCTTTGGTCAACGCTGAACCCGCCCACCTTGTCGAGCCGCCTGCCATCGTGTTGTTCGCGGAGCTTGGCTGCATCCACGGTGTCAGCGTTGGAGGAGTTATCTGGTAGGAGTCGAGGTGACGAGACTCATTTATCTCCGGCGAAAGTCAGAGCCTCCTCACCCGCGTCCTCACGCTTCGGGCACGAAGATCCGCTCGAGCGGTTGCTTGAACAGTTGGCCGATCTTGAAAGCCAGCGGCAGGCTCGGATCATATTTCTCCGTCTCGATCGCGTTGATCGTCTGCCGCGAAACGCCGAGTTTCTCGGCTAGCTCGCCCTGCGACCACTGCCGCTCCGCCCGCAATTCTCTCAGCCGATTTTTCATCGGTAGCGGCAGTTGGAGATCGTGACCCCGACACACCACAGGATGAACATCGTCAGGTAGGTCCCGCCCACCTCGAGCCCGTGGGGCAGCCAATTCCCGCCGAGGCCATGCTCGTTGACCACATTAATGATTGTGCTGACGACCACGGTGCCGAGGGCGGCGAACAACCAGGCCTCAAGCTGGATTCGCCGCTGCAGCTCATCCATGCCCCGCAGCAGTTGCAGCCCGTTCCGCAGGTAGAGCAACCCGGGCAAAATGGGCGTCAGGGCCAGCGTGATCTTCCACCCCGGACTCCAGTCCGGATGATGCCGGACCAAAAACAGCGTTACCAGATAGGTCGCCGTCGTTACTGCCAGCCAGGCGTTGAGTTCAAACGAGCGCAGCGCCCGCTTGATGGCAATGGGGTCGGGTTGCTTTCCGTCCCGTTCAGGTAGGTTTGAATTTATCATGACCTCACTGTAAAGCTTCCTTGTCACATGTAAAGCATACTTTACATCTATTTTCAGACGTGCCAGCCAAGGTTTTTGATCCCCGGCGAACTCATCTGCCACTTTACGCACCGACCCTTCCCTTGCAGATTGGATTCACCCCCGCGCATTTCCTGACGGTCGGTCAGTTCAGCGCCACCGGCGCGCGGTGGAAATGACGAATGACGCATTTCGATTGTCGAACTGACGGCACTTCGCACTTCGGACTTCCCCCGGTGGTGATCGAATTGAAGAAGCCCGGCGTGCCTGCGCGCGCGGCGTTCGACGAGAACCTGACGCACTACATAAAGAGGTCAGTTCTTGCTACTGGCTACTCAGCGGGTCTCGTGCGGCGATTCTGCGGCTGCTCGGGAAGCCGTGCCTTTGACCCGGTGCGGGTGACGGAGAGTTTTTTTCCATCGAGTTCATTGCCGACGATTTTCCGCCTGCTTTCGCCGGGTCGCAAGTTCCGTTCGGCGGAGTTCTGAGCACACTTGGCCGAGCCTTGAAGACATAAAGGGGACTGATGTTCTGAGCGCAGAGTTTTGAAGAACACAGAGGGGGACGTTCTCTGTGTCTTCCCAGTCTCTGTGCTGAAATCCCGCTTTCCAAACCGCACCCAGTTGTCCGTTGAATCGAGTTCGCGACCATCGAACCGCGCGGCGTAACGAACATCGTTGGAGTCACTGTGGCCAAACTGCGCGCCCGGCGGCCCAACTTCCATCCCGACGAGGTGATGGTGTGATGGCGACCGTCAAGGTTGAGAGGGCAGGAAACGGCTGACTTGCCTGAAGGAATCCGGGTCGCGGAAGCGTTTCAGGGAGCGGTCTCGTGCGCGTCGTCGTCGTTGAGGCGGAAGTCATCACTCTTCAGCGTCACGGCGCTCCGGCCTCAATGGGATTGAGGGACGGCTGCTGCCTCCAGCCGGGCGTGCGGCCCTTCGCCGCCGGATCGGCGTGATACTCCGTGCTCCAACCGCTCCAGCCATCAGAATAGTTTCGGACGTTCTCAAAACCCAGCAGCCAGGCATAGAAAAAGGCGACACTCGATCGCCAGCCGCCTCCACAATAGAAAACCACTTCCCGCTCGAACCGCCCGCCTTTCTTCGCCGCGACGATGCCCTGCCGCTGCCAGTGTGCGAGAATCTCCGCCGGCGGCTTTAGACGGCCATCGCGTTGCTTGTAAAGATACGCGCCATCGTCCCCGTCCCCGACATGCGCCGCGGAGGGAATTCGACACTTCGCCTCAAGATAGCTGTAGCCGCTGGTGCGTCCGGAGAACTCCTCCACGCTCCGCACATCCCCCAGCCAGATGCTCGAATTTTGAAGGCGCTCGCGGATGTAATCCGTCGTGGCCAGCAGATTGGCGGCGACCGGCGCCGCAAATTCCACTGGCTGCGGCAGTCGGACCTCCTTCTCCACCGGATATCCCGCCTCGGCCCACGCCTCGAATCCGCCGTCCAGCAACCGCGCGTCGGCCACGCCCGCATACTTCAACGCCCACCAGACCCGCGCGGCCGCAATCAGTTTCCCGCCGTAAACGATCACCGTCGTGTCCGGCGTAATGCCGGCCCGGCCGATAGCCCTCTGCAATTCCTCCGCCTCGCGCAGCCGCCAGCGCGGAGACCCGTCCTCCAGGTCATCCGTGTTGAAATGGATCGCTCCCGGGATGTGGCCGTGGCGGTAATCCTTCGCCTTGTCCAGCGTGGCCCAACTGGCCTCGATGATGGCGAAACGCTCATTGCGATAAGTGGCAGGACGCGGAGCTTGAAACCCAGACTTCTGGTAATCCAGCAAACCTTTCAGCCAGCTCACTGAAACCAGCCCCTGGTAGTTCGGCGCTTCGTGGGCCGGGAAGTCGGTCAAGACTTTGGGTTCAACCTTCCCGCAGCCCGTCAACAGGCAGAAGGCCAGCGCCAGGACGCCACCCGCCTTCATCGGCAGCCACATCGTCGGCAAAGGCCGCGTGGTCGCGTCGAGGATGATGGTGCCGGGCGTGAGGACGGGAGCGATCTCCTGCATGACTTCGCGCGTCATGCCATCGTTCGGCAGCACCAGAAGAATCCGCCGACAGGCTCGCGCCACTTCCCGCGCCGGCGCCAGCACTCGGCCACCGGATTGTTCGAGTTGCGCGCGGCGACTGGGATCGGGGTCACAGCCCAGAACCGTGAGGTCACCAACCAACGCGCGTTCCGCCAAGGCGCTCCCAAGCAAGCCAAGTCCGATGATGCCAAGCGGCGAAGACGGATCGGGCGAGGAGTGTTCGTGGTGCGGCAGCGGCTTCATTCGGCTCTCATTCTTTGTAGCGCAGGGTCACGACTTCGTGGATGTCTTCGAAGCGTAGCGTGACTTTGTTGCCGCGCTTCTTGAGTTCGGTGGAGGAGTTCAAGGCTGTGGCACTTTTAAGTTTGTCGCGTGTCGTGATCGTGGCGCGGAAGATCGGCGCGTCTTCAATCAGACCGGGGAGCACGTAGGGGCGTTCCTTCACGGGCAGGGTTTGCGGCGTCGGATTGCAGGCGATGAAGTGGACGCGCAGCGTGCGGGTCGCCGGGTCGTCGGTGATCACGGCTTCAACATTCGCCGGTGCCTCGATGCGGACGCGCGGCGACGGATTGAGGAAGCGGACCGCACGGGTAAGAAGTCGGCGCGCTTCCACCGTGTGATGCTCGCTGGCGGTCGCGAAATCGGGCGAGCCGGCGAAGGTCAGCACCGTGCCTTTGCCGATGGTGTTCACAAGAATAGCGGGACCAACGGGCGCGTCCGCGCTCATGGGCCATTCGGTCCCTTCCTTGCCGGCGAGCTGGCGCGTGGTGCGGTGGGGCTTGAGGAGTTCGCCAACCGAAGCGGCCGTGGTGGGATCGTAAACGACCGCCGGACCACGAACGAGGAAGGGCCAGTCGGTGGGAAGATTTTCCACCAGCCGGGTCAGGTCAGACTGATGTTCTGAGCGCAGAGTCTTGGAGGACACAGAGGGGGACGTTCTCTGTGTCCTCCCAGTCTCTGTGCTAAAATCTCGCTTCCCAAACCGCACCCAGTTGTCCGTTGAATCGAGTTCGCGAACCAGTCGCGCGCCGATCAGTCCGGCCAGCGCTGACTTTGAATTAGTCTCGCCTCTCCATCCCCGCGTTCCGCTCTGCCCGGTCACGATCAACCTGCCGCCGGCCTCGACGTAGCGACGGAAAAGCGCGACTTCGTTGGTCGAGAGAATGCCCGCGTTCGGCAGCACCACGACGGGGAATTGTTGCAGCGTTTCCAGCGTCGCGTTCTCGTCGAGCACCACGCCAAACGGGATGTGTTCGTAGGCCATCGCCTTGTGCGCGCCAAGGAAGCTCTGCATCCACGCCAGCGGCTTTTCGCGCCCCAGCCAGTCCCGCGATCGGCTGCTGTAATAGAGACCGACTTCGGCCACGGGTTGCTGCCCAAAGTGCGCGCGCTTGCCCTGCGCTTCCTGGAACGCTGCACCGATGCGCTCATACGCGACGGCATCCAGCGAACCGTCGAGGCCGGTCTTGTCCACCATCGTCACGAACGTGCCGTGCGCGAGCAGGGTGAAAAGTTCCCAGCGGATGTCCGCCAACGGCCGCGTCGTCTGGTCGTGATACATCCGCACGCCGCGCTGCATCGCGACCTGCACGGGCTTGCCCGGCGTGGCGGCACGATAGAACGCCGCATTGAGTCCGACCGTCAGCGCGCTGAAACCCCACACGCCGGTTTCGCCCGTGACGAAGTCGCCGTTGCCCGCGTGCTGCACGGGACGCTGCCCGAGTTCGAAGCTGAAAGGCGGGTTGCCGTGATAGTTGAAATCCACCGTCGCGCGCGGGTTGATGGATTTGATGTGCGCGGTCAGCGCCTTCTCGAAGCGGTCGCTCGTGGCGTAGCGGAATTCCAGCATCCGGTCCCAATCCTCATCCCACGTCGCGCCCTTGGGCATCGCGCGGGCGAACTGCTTTTCAAACTCGCGCTGACACGTCTCGCACCAGCAGCCGTAGGGCGGCCCAAATCCCTGGTCGAGCATGTCGATGTGAAACCCGTCGATGCCGTAGGCGAGCTGCTCGGCGACGATTCCCTTCATCGCTTCGAGATAGCCGGAGTTAAAACAGAACCGGCCGATGGGCTTGCCATCCGCGCCGCGCATCTCGAACTCAGGATGCGCTTTCAGGAAATGCCCGCCCTGTTGCACCACGCAGTAGGAAATCATGGGCAGCTTGTGCAAGCGCGCCTCCTCCATCGCTTCGCGCAGCGGATCTCGCGCACCGAGACCGGGCGCCTCGGGCAGCAGCTTCGAGTCGTAATAGGCGTAGTCGCCATCGCGCACCCAGAGCACCAGATACTCGCTGTGCGCGGCGACGCAGCGACGGACAATCTCACGACCATCGAACCGCGCGGCGTAACGAACATCGTTGGAATCACTATGGCCGAACTGCGCGCCCGTCGGCCCGACTTCCATGCCGACGAGATGACGCGTGAACCAGGGCTGGTCAGCGGCCGTGGCAGGAAGGATGACGCCGAGCAGAGCGGGGAGGATGAGATGTTGGAATAATTTCATGGGTGGGACGTGTTTGAATATCGAATGAGCCAAGTCTCCTTGTCCCGCAGGTTGCGGAAAAGCCCGGTCACGCGACGGGCAATCGCTTCCCCCGTGAATGGGTCAAAGAGGTCCACAGCTTTTAGAAAACGCAGCGTGCGCTCGCCGGCGCCGTCGGCGTTCAAGGTGAAGTAACTTCGACTGGCGTAGAGCGTGTCGTCGCGGTCGTTGTAAAGGTGAACCCCGGCATGACGGGCCAGCGCGCGCAGGAAGGCGGCGGGCAGAACGGGGTTCAGCGTGTAGGCGGAGGTCCAGGCCTTCATTCGCTTCATCGCGAGTGCGACTTCTTTACGCCCTTCCAGATGGCCGAGCGCGATGGCTTGAGGATCTTCGACGGAGAAGAGTTGGCCCCAGACGTGTTCGTGGCCGATGACGGTAGGGAGCGCGGCTGGGTGAGAGGCACCCGTCGCAGGAGCAATGGCAGGGTCTGAATGCTGCGGCTGGTTCTGCGAACACAGCTGCGCTCCTTCCGGTGTCAGCGCGATGCGCGCGCGCACGCGGTCGGGCTTCTCCACGCGCAAGAAGCGCAAGCCGGTGAGTTCGCGGATGGCTTCGACCGAGGCGGTTGAGCCGTTGAAAAGCCCCGGCGCGTAGCACCAAAGGATGGTGCGATTCCGTTTCAGCACTTTTCTACGGATGAGGTCGCGCTGGGTGTCGGTCAGGTGAAAGCAGTTCAGGAAGACGACCAGTTTGTAGCGCTTCAGGTCGGCCAGCGCGAGGTCATCGACCAGAATGGAATCTTGCGGCGCACCCAGCTTCGCCAACTGAACCTGAAGCGGACGAAGCGTCTGTTGGAGAAAGCCATTCTCGAACGTCGCGTAACTGCACGAGGACTCGTCCGAGACGACGAGGATCTCCGCCACCGACGCGCAATCGTATTGCTTCGATTCCGCGAGCAGGGCATTCAGTCTCTTCACCTCCGCCATCAGTGCCGGGTCGTCAAAGTAGCCGCCGTGCAGATCGAAGAAGCTTTGGTAAATCCCATTGCCGAGCACGAACCCGGAGCCGCGCCGGTACTGCCAGATCGTTTCCTGGACCGTCTCGGTCACGCCCAGTTCCCTGCGGTACCGCTCCACCGTCGCGCGGTCCTGGCTCGCCTTGTTCATCTCGTCGTACCGGAACGAGACGGTGTCGTTGTCGTGATACCAGAGCTTGCCGTGCAGGCCGAGCGAGGTGATGGGCGCGCGGGCATAGTCGGCGCCACGGCCCAGTTCGCGGTCGAAGTAGCTCGCGGTCACGAGGGCGAAGTCGAGATGCTTCGAGCGCAGGAGTTTCGTGAGTGCGTTGTGGCCAAACTCCGGGTCGCCGCCGAATTCGAACATGTAGCAGTAGAACGCACCGACGACTTTCCGGAAAGCGCCCGCCTCCTTCGCGGCGCGCAGGAACACCTCCATCGTGTCCGGCACCAAATCATTGTAGAACAGATACCAATCGATCACCGGCATCTCGGCTGCCGGATCGCGGAAGGTGCGTTCGCGCCTGCGCTGGCGGGCTTCCTGCGTGGGCACTGCGGCGTTCTCGAAGGTCGCGCCCGCGTCATTCCATGAGCGCCGGAGTGCCGGACCAGTTCGATATTTCGCCCGCAGCCAGTCGCGAAAAGCTCGCGTGGCATGCGGGCTGTAGTCGCTGAGCTCGTTCGTGTGAATGCTCCAGTGATACCACTCCTCGCTCATCAGCCCGGTGACCATGTATCCGAACATGTGCGCGCCATACTCGGACTCCTGCATGTGCCGGATGATTCGTTGCAGCGCGGCGGCGGTGTCGGAGCGCCACTTCATCGAGGCCAGCGACGGGAAGGCTTTGCCGTCGCGGCTGTGGCCGATGCCCTTCGAGTAGAAGCGCGAACCGTTGGCCAGCACCTGACATTCGTCGGGATTGGCCTTCACCCACCAATCAGGCGTGGTCAGATAGATGCGCGGGAGCAACAGTCCACGCGGATTCGCCTCGAGCACGCGGTGAGCGAGTTCGTCGAGCTGCTTGAAATCAAAGGTGTCCGGCCCGATCCAGGTTGGCGTGGCAAAACCGGTTCCCAGATTCGTCGAGAAGCTGAACACGTCCGTGCCCGCCTCGGCGAACTGACGGAAGAACTTCGTCTGCGGCACGTAGGTCTCGAAGACCGGCTTCGTGTAAGGCTCGCCGTCGAGGAAGAACTGGGGCTGGCCCCGGTGCCGGCGGACTTC
>CAMAWP010000034.1 GCA_945861765.1 Akkermansia muciniphila
TCGTCTTCGCGAAAATAGTGTTCGACCACTCGAAACGTGTAACTGTTCTTGCTGTAAAGAATGTAGTTCTGCCGGGGAATCTCCGCTTGAACGACATGTTGCTGTTGCGCCCAGGCGTGCAGTGGACTCAGCAAGAAGACCATCTCATCCGTGAAGAGCAATTGAAAATCCAATTGCTCCTCGCGCTTCGGCTCCAAGACCAAGGCCAAATCAATACGGTTGTTGCGCAACAATTCCACGGCCTCTTCGGCATCGCCCGGATGAATCGTAATGATGGTCTGCGGAAAGCTCTCTTGAAACTCCCTTAACACCGCTGGCAAAATGTGCTGGCAAGCCGTGGTGCTCGCGCCAATCCGCAGTCTGCCGCGCCCCCATTTTCCCAACTCCAAAAGCGACGAGCGCGCGATCGTCATTTCATCCAAAATTTTTTCGGCACTCTGCAAAAGCTGCTCTCCAGCTTGAGTGAGACAAACTTTTTTGCCCAACCTGTCTAAAAGACGACAGCCTACATCCTGTTCCAGCGCCTTCATGGAATGGCTCACGGCGGATTGCGAGAGATAAAGTTCTTTGGCTGCCAGTGTAAAACTACCCGTCCGCGCCAAGATGGCAAAGGCCCGAAGCTGTCTGCTGTCAATCGGCGTGCTCATTTATGAATGGATTTCATCTGCTTCATTAGAAAAACGGGAAGCAGTCAGCGAGCCATCTGGCTCCACCTGGCACATTCGCAGCTAAGGCACTGTTTTAGAAATCGTAGCAGCCGAAGTAACGAGGCTCTGACTGGATCGAATCGCGCAGTCATTCAGAAGAACTTTGAGCCTCATTACCTCGACTGCTACTAAAAAATTGGATTTCCAAACAGGCATTAAGGCATGGCTCGACAGCGCCGCTGTCATTGATTGAAGAAAACTTATGAAACCGAACTCACTTCCGAATCCACGTTCCAAATCCCTTCCATTCAGTCGCCGACATCTCCTCCGGATGGGAGCCAAAAGCATCGGAGCAGCAGCGCTGCTCGGCGGGTTGCCGCGAGGCTGGGTTGGAAGCATCTATGCCGACGACGCGCCCGAAACAAAACAAATGAAATTCGGAATGATTGCTCTCACGGATTGTTCGCCAATCGTCATCGCTCACGAGAAAGGCCTTTTTAAGAAATACGGAATTGAATCCGTGGTTTCGAAAGGCGCGAGCTGGGCCGCTATTCGCGATTCGCTTTCCAATGGTGATCTTCAAGCGACCCACATGCTGACAGGCATGCCGATCGCTTCCACGATGGGACTGCTCGGCTCACCAAAGAAGCCGATGATCATCCCATGGATAATGAATCGAAACGGCCAATCGATCAGCTTGCAAAATGGTTTCAAAGGCAAGGTGAAGGATGATCCCAAAGCGCTGAAGCCATTCGTTGAAAAAGCAAAAGGTCTGGGTGAGCCATTGACTTTCGCCATGACTTTTCCTCCAGGAACACACGCCATGTGGCTTCGCTACTATCTGGGCGCTGGCGGGATCAACCCCGACAAAGACGTCACCCTGATCGTGATTCCCCCGGCGCAGATGGTGGCAAATATGAAGATCGGCAAAATGGATGGCTTCTGCGTCGGCGAACCTTGGAACGCGCGGTTAATTACCGATGGCATCGGCTACACATCACTCAATACGCAGGATATTTGGAAAGATCATCCAGAGAAGGTTTGCGCGTTTCTAGCCGAGTTTGCGGACAAGAATCCAAAGACGGTGAAAGCAGTTTTGAAAGCGCTCCATGAAGCGAGTGTGTGGCTCGACAAGCTGGAGAACCGGCCTGAACAAGCGGAGATCGTTTCCAAACCGACTTACATCAACTGCCCAAAGGAAATTATTCTCGGAAGGTTGCTTGGTGACTATGACTTCGGTGATGGCCGGAAGAAAAAGGACCCTTACTACATGAGCTATCACGACCGGAACTGCAACTATCCCCAGCCCAAGTACGCCACCTGGTGGCTTACACAATTCCGGCGGTGGGGCATGGTCAGCGGCGCGCCTGATTACGCCGGAGTGGCCAAAAAAGTGATTCGCAACGACATCTACGAGGAAGCGATGAAGGAGATCGGCTATCAGCATGGAGGCGTCAACAATGATCCCGAAACGTTGTTCGACAATATGACATTCGATCCAGCCAAGCCGGAGGAATACGCCAAAAGTTTCCCGATCAAGAACCTGAAAGGTTGAAACTCCGTGAGGAAAATTATGACCGATTCAAAATTCAAACTCGACTGGCTCATTTTACCATTCGTCGGAATCACCTTCGTTGTCCTGTTGTGGACTATCTCAAGCGCAACATGGTCCAAAGAACTTCCGTCGCCGATGAAGACCTGGGAAAAAAGTAAAGACTATGTATTGAAGCCATTCGAAAAGCGCGGAGAGATGGACCAGGGCATTTTACGGTTCACCTGGTATTCCCTCGTGCTCGTCGCGAAAGGCTACGCCCTCGCTTTGCTGCTCGGCACCCCCATCGGGTTTCTTCTAGGGCTCTCGAAGACGTTTACCAAAGCTTTCGATCCGATCATCCAGATACTCCGGCCTGTCTCTCCGCTCGCGTGGCTGCCGCTCGGGTTGGTTCTGTTTTTCGACGCGGGAAAGCAGGCCTCCGAACTCGGAGCGCTCTTTACTATCGCGGTTTGTGCGATGTGGCCCACCGTTTTGAACACGGCTGTAGGGGTGCGCGCGATTCCACAGGATTACTTGAACGTCGCCAGGGTCTTGAAACTTTCACGCACCAAGACGCTCTTCAAAGTTCTCATTCCCGCGACGCTTCCCTACATGTTTACCGGCTTCCGACTCAGCCTGGGGATTGCATGGCTGGTCATCGTCGCCGCCGAAATGCTGACTGGAAGACCGGGCGTCGGCGGCTTTCTCTGGCAGGAGTACAATTCCCTAATCTACGAGCACATCATCTTGTGTATTATAACAATTGGGATCGTCGGGTTCGTTCTAGATCAGCTCATGAGCGTGATCGAGAAACGATTTAAGGCTGCTTGAAATGCACGTAAAAGGTGAGTCGCAAATCGCGAACCAGGCATCAACCTATGGCTTTCCTCGAACTAAGAAACGTCAGCAAGGGTTATGGTCCCACCTCGAAACGGACTGAAGTCCTCCGAGACATCAACCTCGAAATCGAGCGCGGTGAGTTCCTGGCAATTGTTGGCTATTCGGGCGCGGGCAAGACGACGCTGATCTCGATGATTGGCGGATTGGTCAGACCAGACAGCGGGACGATCACGCTGAATGACCTCGAAGTCACGGAGCCGGGTCCCGATCGCGGCATCGTGTTTCAAAACTATTCGTTGTTACCCTGGCTGAACGTTTACGAAAACATTCACCTCGCTGTGGACCAGGTTTTCCCCAACTGGACGCCCGCGAAGAAACAACAACATATCGAAAAATATATCGCCATGGTCAACCTCACTGCTGCCCGGGAGAAGAAGCCGGGCGAACTCTCGGGCGGAATGAAGCAGCGCGTTTCCGTGGCGCGAGCGCTGGCGATCGACCCGCAGGTACTCCTGCTCGATGAGCCACTCAGCGCGCTTGACGCGTTAACTCGATCCACGCTTCAAGACGAAATTAGCCGCATTTGGGATCAGGACAAAAAGACCGTCGTTCTGATTACGAACGACGTGGATGAAGGAATTTTACTCGCGGATCGCATCATACCACTGAGCGCTGGGCCCAATGCCACGTTCGGACCTGAGATCACGATTGATCTTCCCCGACCTCGCGATCGAAAGGCGATCAATCATATCCCACGCTACAAAGAAATTCGGCGTGATGTCATCGACTATCTGATGGGGGCCGGAGGCAAGCAACGGACGAGCATCACCAAGAAGCTTTATCTCCCCAACATTGAGCCTGAGGATTTGAGCATTCCGCGGAATCCGTTTTCTCCGCGCCGACAGCCTATACGCAAGAACGAGGTTAGGAACGAGACGATCGAAATCTAGTTATGAGCCATTACCTGATCCTTTCGAAGCTGAGTAAAATTTATCCCACGCCCAAGGGACCTGCCGTGATCGTCAAGGATTTTGATCTCGCAATTGAGAAAGGCGAGTTCGTTTGCCTGATCGGTCATTCCGGCTGCGGAAAATCGACGGTGCTCTCGATGGTCGCCGGGCTGAACTCGATTACGGGCGGCGGCATCATCCTTGCAGGCAAGGAACTCGTCGGCCCCGGGCCGGATCGAGGCATCGTTTTTCAGTCACCTTGCCTGCTGCCCTGGATGACCGCGTTTGAAAATGTGATGCTCGGCGTCGATCAAGTGTTCTTCACAGCCAGCAAAGAAGAACGGAGGCAGATCGTTGAATACTATTTGAGCGTGGTTGGCCTTGCCGATTCGATGCACAAAAAGCCGCGCGAGCTTTCCCAAGGCATGCGTCAGCGTGTCGGAATTGCCCGGGCCTTTGCCCTGTCGCCAAAAATGCTTCTGCTCGACGAGCCGTTTGGAATGCTGGACTCGCTCACACGGTTCGAATTGCAGCAAGTGCTGATTGAGCTTTGGCGAAAAGATCAAAAGACCGCTCTCATGGTCACACACGATGTTGACGAAGCCTTATTTCTCGCCGACCGAATTGTGATGATGACCAATGGACCTGAAGCCGAAGTCGGAGACATTCTGGAAGTGAGATTCCCTCGTCCACGCAGCCGGAAGCAAGTCATGGAGCATCCGGATTACTACCGATTGCGCGAGCATCTGATTTCTTTCTTGGAGGAAAACGCGCACAGAACGGCAAGCAAGAGTGGACCTAAGCCTCCGGAATTCGAAGATCCAGGCAAACGCGGCGGTGCGAAACATCGGGACCAGCGGTCTGTACAATGCCTTCAACCGACCAAGCTCAACGGTCGGCATGTTACTGATGATGCCGGCAGCGCCATGGAAAGCTCCCGAAGCGCGCCCTGTGTCTAGATCCATCGGCCTTTGTTAATAGTTCGAACGTTTTTTTGACTTACTCGCTCGCTCTGAATCATTCAAATCATCAGCTCCCAAATCCCTACATCCTCAATGAAATCAAACCAAATCCTAAATAGCCTCACTCTCATCGCAGTGGCAGTCAACGTCAGCAGCCACGCAGGCGATTATTCTCCCACCAGCCCGCTTCGTCCCAGCGCGGGCCTCGTCAATGACTGGTTCCGCAAAGACGACCCCTACAAGGCCGCATGGGACATCGGCGCCCAGGCACGGCTACGCTTCGAAATCAAAGAAAACGGTGGTGTCAGCCCGGCCACAGACTTTCGAGGAACGGGCGTCGATAACGACAATTCATACTTGCTGTATCGCGTCCGGCCTCGCATCGGGTACACAGCGGAATGGTATAACTTCCTGGTGGAAGGCCGTCACAGCGGTTCAACCGGCGATGATCGGAATCCAAATCCTGAATCCGATTCGATGGATCTGCACCAGGCTTATGTCACCTTGGGTAACCACAAGCAATTCCCCCTTTCGCTGAAGATAGGTCGCCAGGAGCTCTCCTACGGCGATGAACGATTGATTGGCGCCTTTGCTTGGAACAATATCGGACGCGTCTTCGACGCCGCTAAACTGCGATGGCAGAATCCTTACTTCGCCGCCGACTTCTTCTCAGGCCGCATCATCATTGCGGACGACAATAATTTCAACATGCCGAACGATTATGACTGGTTCTCCGGCGTCTATGCTTCAACCAAGCTCATCCCCAAGCAAACAACCGAACTCTACCTTCTTTCGCGTAACACATCGGCCGGCTCTCCGACCGTCAATGGCACCGGCCAGCCAGCGTTGTTGAATGGGCCGCCGCCGCGCGATATCTACACAGTCGGCCTCCGCATGAAATCCGCGCCCGGAGAATTTGGCAACTGGGACTATACGACCGAGCTAATGGGCCAGTTCGGGCACTTCAATGATCCGGCGTTGCCCGTGGGCAGCCGCAGTTTGGAACACCTCGCTTACGCCTTTTTCGCTGGCGGCGGCTACACATGGACTGATTTCAGGTACACCCCGCGCGTCGGTCTGGAGTACAATTATGGATCCGGTGATAGCGATCCGCTGGACGACAAGCATGAGACGTTTGAAAACCTTTTCCCCACGAATCATAAATTCTATGGCTACATGGATTTTGTCTCGCTCCAAAACATCCATAACGTCCGCATTACAAGTTCGCTCAAGCCGCTGCCCAGACTCACTCTGCTGGGTGAATATCATGCCTTCTGGCTCGCGGACACTTCGGACAATTTTTATGCGGTGAACGGCACACGCCGCGGAGGGATTAGTCCGATTGCGGGAATAGGATACGGCCTCAACTCAACTTATGGCAACTATGTGGGTTCGGAAATCGATTTGGTAGCTACCTACGCTGTCTCGCCCCAGGCCAACCTCGAAGTTGGTTACGGCCATTTCTTCGTCGGCGATTACATCGACCGCACGTTCTCCGCACCCACCCATGGCTCGACCGACGCCGATTACATCTATATTCAAGCGGTGTTCAATTTCTAGAAGAGTCCGAGCGCGGGCAAAACCGGTGAGTTGATTGATTGATTGATTGATCGATCGATCGCACCCAACAGCCCTTGTTCCTCAGTAAATTCTTAGGTTCTGGTCGCAACGAACTTCATGAATTTGCGCGGCCCAAAGGAGAGTCGAAAGAATCAGGTTTCCAAATGCTTCGGTTCGCATAGATTTATGAGTAACGCATCTGGATGGAAGCCAGTCGATATGACATCGTGGTGATCGGCGGTGGGCCGGGCGGCAGCGCGACTGCCACCTATCTGGCGCGCGCGGGGAGAAGTGTGTTGCTCTTGGAAAAAGAGCATTTTCCTCGTTTCCATATCGGAGAATCGCTACTGCCCTACAACCGTCGTTTGTTCGAGGAGATGGGTGTTCTGCCAGCTCTCCAAGCCGCCGCCTTTCCAAGGAAATTCGGCGCTCAATTCCACCTTGGAAACGGGTCCAAGTCAGTAAAGTTTGTCTTTCGGGAGGGCCGGTTTACGCGCGAGCCGGAAGCCTTTCAGGTCGAGCGCGCGAAGTTCGATCATCTCTTACTTCAGCACGCCGCAAGCTCCGGCGCGGAAGTGCGCGAAGGCTGGACAGTCAATAAATTCACGAGCGCCCGTGATGCCGTCACGATCCAGGCCAGAGACAGCGAAGGCACCAGCCACAGTTTCGAGGCCGCGTTCCTCATCGACGCAAGCGGCCGAAGCAATGTGACCGGCAATCAAGAAGGTCTGCGAGTGATTCATCCGCATTTAAAGAAGCTCGCCGTTTTCGGCCACTTTGCTGGAGTGCGACTGGATGAAGGAGAAGCCGGTGGTGACACCATCATCGTCCGATTGCAAAACAAGTGGTTCTGGGTGATACCGCTGTCGGCGGAGAAAGTGAGTGTCGGCTGCGTCATGGATCAAGCTGAGTTCGTGCAAAACCGCGAATCACCGGCCGACGTCTTCACCCGATTGTGGCAATCGAGCCAACCGCTGATCGAGCGAATGGCCAACGCCAAGCTCCTGGGGACCTTGCATACGACCAGTGACTTTTCGTACTACAATCGTCGTTACGTAAGCCAGCGCTTGTTGCGAGTAGGCGACGCGGCAGGTTTCATGGACCCGATCTTCTCGGCCGGCGTTTACCTGGCGATGTACTCCGGCAAGCTCGCTGCCCAGGCCGTTCTTCAGTCGCTCGAGGCGGGCGACGACGGTGAGCGCCGCCTGAGAGCCTACGAGAAGCGCGTGAGGTCCGCGATGCAATCCTACTGGCAGATGGTGGAACATTTCTACACCACCCCATTTATGGAGTTATTCTTTGCTCCCAGAGAAAAGTTCAAACTCGCGTCAGCCGTTAACGCGATGCTGGCGGGAGAATTGGAAGGTCCGTGGACCTTGCGCTGGCGGATGCGGCTCTTCTTTTGGTTCGTAAAAGTCCAGGGACGCTGGCCGTTCGTCCCAAAAATCTCCTTCGATTAGCGAACGAACCCAACAGCGGCATCACTCGATTTTTACGGCGTCAGGAATTCTGCTGCTCAGAACTGGGAAACGGAAAGCACGCGTTTGGGTTTCCTAAGGCTCCAGATGCTGCCAGCGCCATTGTTCCGCCCCGCTACCATTGAATTAAGCTTCGATTTCGGAGAGCCGTTTTCATACCCTTAATCGTAATCTCTGCGGCGTGAGTTTCTTGGCGAGCAAGATTACGATTAGGATTACGAGTAGGAATCATTTCCGTGTCCGGACTGGAAGGCTCACTCCCGAGGAGTGCCAAGAGTTTGGACATCCTCCGTCCGTGTGCTGTTGTAACCGATGAGGTTACCGACTGACATCTCCCGGAGGGGAGATTCGAGCATAGCCCACCCCTATCTCCCGGAGGGAGATTTGAGAATAGCCCACCCTTTCAAGGGTGGGATTGCGTCGCCAATACCCATAGTCCCGAAGGGACGGTTGAGCCATTCTCGGGCGATCCGTTGTCCTGAACAGACAGTGAGAATAGGAGCTGACGCAGGACGTTGGGGGATTCGGCCGTCCCTGCGGGACTGATGCGATGGCTCATTCGAACCCAGCAGTGAACTGCTGGGCTATTCTCGAATCTCCCTCCGGGAGACGAAGGCGGCCAATAGGTCCAGACTCGCGTCATCCCGGAGATGGAAAAATGGTCTTCATCCGCTGTTGAACTATTCCACTGAAAACAGCGAGGAACCGCCGCAAAACTTCTTCGATCGGTTCGCGGCGGAATCCCTGCTCATCGGAAGCCAACAGTCGGTTCAAAGGCCCAGTGGTTAAACGCTTGACTCGGATGCTCTAATTCTCGATTCAACTGAAATACCACTTTATGTCATTTACCTTTCGTCATCCACTTTTGACCCGAGCCTGCGTGTTGGCATTGGGCCTTTTCATTGCTGGTTCGGCAAACGCTGTCGATAAGCCCAAAAAAATAGTGCTGATTGCCGGTCCTATCACCGGCCATCCGAAGGAGGCTCACGAATACGAGAAGAACATTATCCTTCTTAAACATCTCCTCGAAACGTCGCCGAATTTGCGCGGACAAATCCGCGTCGAAGCCCACTTCAAGGGCTGGCCGAAGGATCCGACGACACTTGAGGATGCGGACACGATCTTCCTGACCTCGGATGGAAGCGACCGTGTCGAAAGCGATCAACCGCTCTATGTCGGTGACCGGCTCAAAGTCTTGGAGCGTCAGATGCAGCGGGGCTGCGGTTTGATACTGTTCCATTGGAGCACGTTCAGTCCAGTCCGGTTCCACCAACAAATCACGGAATGGGTCGGTGGCTACTTCGATTACGAAACCGGTCCTGCGCCACGCAAATGGTATTCGGCGATTCAAACCTGGCCGGCGTTATCCGCTCTTGGAACACCAGGCCATCCCATCGCGCACGGCGTCAAACCGTTCACTGCGCAGGAGGAATACTATTATCGAATCCGCTTTCGCGAGAACGATCCACGCTTGAAGCCAATTGTGCTCACACGTCCGCCAAAGGAAACGAACGACTTCGCCGTGGGTTGGGCTGTGGAACGGGCCGACGGCGGACGCGGCTTCGGTTTCACCGGCGGCCATTTCTATCAGAACTGGTGGAACCCGGATTTTCGCAAGCTGATACTCAACGCGATCGTTTGGAGCGCTCAACTCGAAGTGCCGAGCGGTGGAGTGCAGTCCGAGCCGTTCGAGCGATTCAAGAGTCTCATCTTAACTGGCCACCATCATCCGGCGCATGACTGGCGAGCGGTGACGGCCGCATTAATTCTCGCCATCGAACAAGACCCGCGCGCCATCGTTCACGTCGCGGAAAACATCGAAGACCTCGCGACCGACAAAATCCGCGGGTACGACTTGCTCGTGATGAATTACAACAACTGGGACAAAACTGGTCTGTCTGAAGCAGCCAAGGCCAGCTTCGTGCGGTACCTGCAAAACGGCGGCGGCCTGGCTGTCATTCACTTTGCCAACGGTGCCTTCACCGACACTGTTCCAAACAAAGAGTCCGACTGGCTTGAATACCGCACTCGCATCGTCCGCCGGATCTGGGATCATCGACCCGGCCGCAGTGGACATGATAGCTACGGGCCGTTTCGCGTCGAGGTCGCCAGTATCAAACATCCGATCACTGATGGACTCCAGCCATTCGAGACTGTGGATGAACTCTATTACAAACAAGCGGGGGAGATGTCGATCCAACCGTTAGCGTCCGCGTTCTCGAAGGACACCAAACAGCAGGAGCCGATGGCATGGGCTTACGATTACGGCCAAGGACGGGTTTTTCAGACTGTCCTAGGTCACGCCGATGAATCAGTCCGAAAGGCCGCCGCCATCATCCGCCGCGGTTCCGTCTGGGCTGCGGGCCGGCAACAAATCAGCTTTGACCCGCCAATCGAGTTGACCGAAGGCGCACTCTTCCGGGACAGCAGCCCGTGGACGCCAGAGCAATCACGCAGACGGGCTCAGGCTCCGGCACAACCCGCTGCCGGCTCAACGCCTCAGCGTGCGGTGCAGCCAAGCAATCCTCCCGGTAAATGAGGGGCTTTAGCCGGTTTTCACGGGGCGACCGGCTAAAGCCGGGACTACATACCTCCCAGACTGAGAATTGCTGTCAGGCGTGGTTGCCTTCTTGACGAGGCTGAGCGCTCAGGGAATATTGCCGCTGTGTTCCCGAACAAATTCATATCTCTGACGGTTTGCCCACTGATTCGCCAAATGGAAAGGATTGCGCACCTGTGACTCTTCTAAGTTTGATTGCTCGCCGAGGTTTTTTATCGTTGAAAATATTCGCCGTTGCAGCACTGGCCGCTGCTGCTGCCGAGCCAAGTGATAATGCAAATCGAGCCCGCCAGTTCGTCGCTACGCACGAAGCCAAGATCCGACCGTTGGAAAAGGCCAGCGCATTGGCTTGGTGGAATGCGAACGTGACTGGAAAGGACGAGGACTTTAAAGCCAAAGAAGAGGCGCAAAACAAACTCGACCAAGCGTTGGCTGGCAAACAGCAATTCGCCGAACTCAAGGTAATCAAGAATGGCAAACTGACCGATCGATTGATGGCCCGGCAAATCGAGGTGCTCTACTTGATGTATCTCGAAAAGCAGGTGGACCCCGAGCTGTTGAAGAAGATGACCGCCAAAGCCAACGCCATCGAACAGGCTTTTAATGTGGCGCGCGCCAAAGTGAACGGCAAGGAAATGACCGACAGCGAGGTCCGCAAGGTTCTAAAAGAGGCAAGGGAATCGGAACGCCGCAAGGCCGTGTGGGAAGCGAGCAAAGCCGTGGGTGCGGTGGTCGAGAAAGATCTCAAGGAGCTGATTAACCTCCGTAATCAAGCCGCGCGGGAGCTGGGCTTCAAAGATTATCACGTGATGCAGCTTCACATCAACGAGCAGAGCCAGGAGCAAGTGCTGAAGCTGTTCGATCAGCTTGACCGCCTGACGCGCGAACCGTTCCGTCGAGCCAAGGCGGAGATCGACGCGAAGCTCGCCCAAAACAGCGGGGTCAAAGTGACCGACTTGCGGCCCTGGCATTATCACGATCCGTTCTTCCAAGAATCGCCCGCCGTTTTCAGCACCGATCTCGATGCGGTCTATTCCAAAGTCGATATCCTCAAGCTCTGCCGGGAATATTATGGAGGCATTGGGCTGCCCATCGAGGATGTGATCGCCCGCAGCGACCTTTACGAGAAGCCGGGCAAGAGTCCACACGCCTTCTGCACGGACATCGATCGCGAAGGCGATGTGCGAGCGCTCGCCAACATTGTGCCGAACGACTATTGGATGGGCACGATGTTGCACGAGCTCGGTCACTCGGTTTACAGCAGCAAGAATATTCCGTCCAGCGTCCCCTATGTTCTGCGGACTGAAGCGCATATCCTCACAACCGAAGGCGTGGCCATGATGTTCGAGCGTCCGGCAAAAAGCGCCGACTGGTTGCAAGCCATGGGCGTGACCGTTCCCGATCCGAAAGGCTTTAACGAGACTGGCGCGCAGATGCTGCGGAATCAGCTTTTGATTTTCTCCCGCTGGTGCCAGGTGATGCTGCGCTTTGAGAAAGAACTTTACGGCAATCCAAATCAGGACCTGAACAAACTCTGGTGGGACTTGGTCGAACGGTATCAAATGGTCCATCGACCTGAGGGTCGCAATGCCCCGGATTACGCGAGCAAGATTCACATCGTCGCGGCGCCAGCTTATTACCATAACTACATGATGGGCCAATTGTTCGCCTCGCAGGTGCATCACACGATTGCGCGCGAGGTGCTGAAGACAACGCCGAACAAGGCTCTCTACGTTGGTAAACCGGAGGTCGGCGAGTACATGAAGAAGCGGGTCTTTGTTCCGGGGAAAACGATGTCTTGGAACGTGCTCACGAAGTTTGCGACAGGGGAAGAGCTAAATCCAAAGGCATTCGCCGCGGACTTTCGACCGGAGTAATCCGTTTACACCGTGACAGCGCATTGGGAATGAGAAAGTGAACCTGGTTTCTTCTGGTTTGCCATTGGCAGCTTTCCCGTTAAGTTCGCTGAATGCAGACAGATTATTCTGTTGTCGGTCATTGGCAGGGCGGGTTTGAAGAGCTCGCGCTGCAAAAATGGGCCGAAGGATTGCGCCGCCGACTGCCTGCCGCTCGCGTGTCGCTCGGGCTGGTCTTCATGACGCCTCGGTTCTTTCCTCACGCTGCCCAAGTTTTGGAAATCCTGCAAGTGCACGCGCAAATTCCTCTGCTCACTGGCTGTTCGAGCACAGGTCTAATCACCGGCGCGGAGGAACTGGAAGAAGACGGCGGTTTGGTGGTCGGATTGTATGTCCTTCCCGAGGGCGATTTGAAAGCGCACCGTTTCACTCAGCATCAAATTGAAGAAAGCAATGGCCCAGGCTATTGGCATGTCGAGACCGGCTTGAATGCAGATCAAACGAATGGCTGGCTCGTGTTCGCCGACCCGTTTCATATGGACAGCGATTCCTGGCTGAAAAACTGGAATGAAGCGTATGCGCCTCTCCCGATTTTGGGCGGTCTCGCCAGTGGCGATATGTCGGAGCAACGCACTCAAGTTTATCTGGATGGTGAAGTATTCGAAGATGGGGGCATCGCCATCTCTTTTGGCGGCGGAGTTAAGCTGGCCAGCGTCATATCCCAAGGCTGCACGCCGATCGGCGAGACCTGGACTATTACCAAGGTGGACCGGAATCTGATTCAACAGATCGGCAACCGACCGGCCTATGAGATTTTGGTGGACACTTTCAACCAGCTTTCCTCGGAGGATCAGCAGAAGACTCGCGGTAATTTGTTTGTCGGTTTAGTGATCAATGAATATTTGGATGAGTTTCATCGGGGCGATTTTCTCATTCGCAATCTGATGGGAGCCGACCCGAAGACTGGCTGTATTGCTGTGGGCGCTCTGCCAAGGGCCGGGCAGACCATCCAGTTTCAAAGGCGTGATGCGGCGACCGCTTCAGAGGACATGGCGGCCCTGCTCGCGAACGCCCAGCAACGACTGGGGAAGACGCCGATTTATGGCGGCTGCCTCTGTTGCTGCAACGGCCGCGGCCAGCGTATGTTCGGCCAGTCGCATCACGACGCCAGCATGGTTCAAGATCGGTTAGGCCCTATCGGTTTGACTGGCTTCTTCTGCAACGGCGAGATTGGACCAGTGGGCGACCGGAATTTTCTGCACGGCTACACCGCATCGCTCGCGCTCTTCTTGAAGAAATGACCGGGGAGCAAATCAACAATCAGTCATTTGCCTCCGGTTGCCCGAGCGGTGTGGAACCCGTGCGACTGTCCACTGAATTCGATCCGCAGGCTTCCGTTCCGGCAGACTCTGGGGCTCCTGCAAGGCCGGAACTCCGCTCGCGAGCATCGACGCTAATTTACCGGCCGGTCACGTATATCGAACGGCTCAATCTCCGTCAGCTTTTTTCGAGTCAACGGACGCTCGAAGTGGAGCTTGGCAGTGGCGACGGCTCTTTCCTGGCTCAATATGCGCGGCTGAATCCCGATCTGAATTTTTTGGCTGTCGAACGATTGCTGGGCCGACTCCGGAAACTCGACCGAAAGGGCCTGCGAGCAGGTTTGACTAATCTGCGACTGATCCGAATTGAGGCCTCTTACTTTGCGGAATACCTTTTGCCTCGTGAGTCAGTCCGAGCTCTGCATATCTATTTTCCAGATCCTTGGCCGAAACGGCGGCATCATAAAAACCGCCTCATCAACACTCCATTTACCGAAGTCACTCGCCAAGTGTTGGAGCCGAACGGGAAGGTTTACCTGCGGACCGATAATGCCGATTACTTCGCCCAAATGACCGATGTCTTTCAGTCGAATTCCGCCTTTCGGATTATCGACACCCCGCCTCTGCTGAGTGGGATCAAGACGGATTTTGAACGTGACTTTGAGGCAAAAGGGGTTCCCACTTTGCGGGCCGCTTACCAGCGCGCAGAGGGCTGAACGGCTAAGCCGGGAGATCGCCAACGACTTCAATCAGAACGCAACTCTGCCGCATCATGTTGCGGAGCGCGCTGGTTTCTTAAGCTAGACATCAATAACCGGGCCGCCTTCGTCCTCCTTACGATTGGGTCGAGACTTTCGTCCGCGTTTCACTTCGATCCGGGCATTGCTAATTCCTAACATCGAATTGGCCACCAGTGAAATAAGACTGATCACCAGCCCGCCCCAGAAAGCCGCCCAGAAACTTTCGACGTGGAACGGACGGACGAGCCAGCCGACCAAATACAGGAGCAGCGCGTTGATGACTAAAGTGAAAAGGCCCAACGTGAGGACGAGCAAAGGCAGGGCCAGGAGCAGCATGAAAGGACGCAGAAATGCGTTGAGGATGCCGAGCAGCAGGGACGCCACCAAAAGCCCTTCGGCTGTGTCATAATGGATACCGCTCACCACATTGGCTGCCACGAGCACGGCCACTGTGGTGGTGAGCCAACGCTGAAGGAATGATTTTATGTCCGAGCTCATGCTTCGTGCAAATCAGTTGTAAGATCAAATCTTTTGCCGATTGGTTCAACTGTAAATTCTCGCTCATTAGTGACCCTCACTTTGTGATGAAGCGGTCCAGCACCTTGTGAGGAGTTCAGACCGCCTCATTGCTTCGTTGCGGCAATCTTACCCCAGGACCGCAATCCTGCACGAGATCGGGCTGAGACGTCTGTTGCTGAATGTATTTCTTTACCGTTCGACGATCGAGGTTCGTCCGGCGGGCGACTTCTTCGTAATTTCCGTAACGTTGAAAAAGCAAAGAACAATACGCCGATAAAACTTCGTCGGCATCCAATGTTCCAGAATCGATTCCATCGAAAAGCCTCTTCCGCAAATCGGTCGTCGTCGCATGGTCGTTGCCTTCGTAGTGGCGTGTCAGCAGGATTCGACGGACTGCTTGCTCCATCTCGCGAACATTTCCCGGCCAACCGTAACTTTTTCCGATCCCCTTGTTGATCACCTCGTGTACCATTTCCACAAACTCCCTTGATTTCTCACCGGTCATCCTTGTCGCGAGGTAGTCCAAAAGCTGATCCAATTCTCGAGGATCTTCCTGAAGCCGCTGGCGAAGTGGAGGAACCACGATCGTATCCGAACAAAGACGATAAAAAAAATCAGCGCGGAAAAGATTATTGCTGCGCAATGCGTCAAGCGGCTTGTTCGTCGCCGCGATAACACGTCCATGAAAGCGCAGTTTCTCGTGACTTCCCACGGGGCTGAAGGTCCGCTCTTGCAAGACTTGAAGCAGCTTGATTTGGACTGGCACGCCCACATCGCCAATCTCGTCCAGGAAGATGGCTCCGTGCGGGCTGCAGCGCGCGAAGATCCCTTGATGCGCCTCGATAGCTCCCGTGAAAGCGCCTTTCTTGTGACCGAACAATTCGGATTCGATCAACGCTTCAGGATACTGCGACAGATTCAATGAAATGAAACTGTGAGTAAAGCTTTCGGCAAAGCACCGCTTCTTTTCGTCGTAGGGAATAAAGCCGGAACGTCCGATCGCGGCTGCGGCTGTCCCTTTTCCGGTCCCCGTTTCGCCGAGCAGCAACGTCGAGAAGTCCTCCATTCTATTCCACAAATACCGGTCGTACCAGCGGATGTCATGGGTGAAAACATTGTTCCAGAGATGGCGCCGAAATTCCTCCATGCAGGAGCTCTGTCCAATCAAACCGCGAGCAATAAAATGGTGGGCGCGACGAATCTGGTAGAGGATCGCGAAATATCGCGCGGCATCCGCGGACGAGAACCCGCGTTGATGGAGCACTCCTAGCGCTTCCTTCGCGAAATCGACTGGGCAAGGCGCGTCGCCGAGCGTGATTTGATCCAGAATGAGCCGATCAAAGTGGTCGTAAAACCGGAGATAGACTTCGAACAGCAGCACCGTCTGCATGATGTAGCGATCTTCGCCGGCATATCGCTGCACGTTCGCTTTTCCTGCGGCTTCCATTCGCTCGACTCGCCGAGAGATTGCCCGACTCAAGAGTTTGAGTCGCTCCGAAGGGAATTCGACTTCTGATCGGCCAACGATCTTCAGGTCGAGTGAGATGCGCTCTTGACTGAACGGATTGCTGAACGCCGCGCGCGACACCAACTCACAGAACTCCCGATCGGGCATTTCAACCTGAATCATTCGTGGCATACATTATTTGTAAGCCATGGCTGCAAGAAATGTCGAGCCGTCTCTCGTTCCTGCCGCAGCGGATGGTCAGCTCCACGAGCAATGTTCTGTTGAGCTTCAGGTAGATACATCGCGTCTGCTGGTGGCTGGCATCCGAAATGATACTAGGCGAGCAGAAGGCGAACTCAGGTCCTGCAATGGTAGGAACAGCTCGTTCGCCTCAACAACAGAATCATCACAGAAATTATGAAAACAATTCACAAACTCTTTTCGCACTGTCTGCGCGGCATCCTTGCTGCCATCGCTTGCGCCGTTATTTTTACTCCAACCAAGGCGCACGGGGCTGGCTTGCTGATTGCCGATGGCGGATTTGGCGGAGTTCTCGAGATCAAGGAGCACGATGTCCAAGTCACCATCAACAACGGAGTCGCTGTCACAAAGGTGACTCAGATCTTTCGCAACACCGAAAACAGGCAGGTCGAAGCGCTCTATACATTTCCGGTTCCGAAAGGCGCTTCCGTCGCGAACTTCAGCATGTGGATCAATGGCAAGGAAATGGTCGGCGAAGTCCTCGAGAAGAAGCGGGCGAGAGAGATTTACGAGAGTTACAAACAGACTCGAAAAGACCCTGGCTTGCTCGAGCAAGTGGACTACAAAACATTCGAAATGCGGATTTTTCCCATCGCACCGAGTTCGGAGCAGAAGGTTCAAATCACGTATTACCAGGAACTGGATTACGATCATGATTGGGCGACTTACGTCTATCCACTGGCGACAGCGACGCGCAAGAACGTTGACTCCCGGACGACTGGACGTTTTGCCATCTCGTTTGAAGTTAAATCCGCCGTGCCAATCACTGCGCTGGAGAGCCCAAGCCACGGCGACGCCTTTGTAATCGCCAAACATTCAGACGCCTATTATCAGGCAAGCTTGGAGACAACCGGAGGCAGTTTGGCCCGCGACGCCGTCTTGGCTTACCATCTGTCACGTCCGAAAACCGGCTTCGATTTAATCACGTCGAAGAGAAGCGGTGAAGACGGCTTCTTTTGCCTGACATTGACCGTGGGCGAAGATCTGGCGAAGCGCGACGACGGGATGGATTACATTTTTCTTCTCGATATTTCCGGGAGCATGGCAGACGACGGAAAACTACTGCTCTCCAAAGATTCAATCGCCGCTTTCATCAACGAACTCGGCGACGCGGATCGATTCGAAGTGATGACTTTCAACGTGCAGCCGAACATGGGTTTCAGTCAATTGCGGGCGGCCAGCGCTGAGAACAAACAGGCGGCCGCGAGTTATCTGGCTTCGCAACAGGCCAGGGGCGGAACTGTGCTGAATCCAGCAATCACCACTGCTTACAAGTACGCCAGCCCTGATCGGCCATTGAATGTCGTCATTCTCAGTGACGGCCTGACAGAGCAGCACGAGAGGCGCACATTGCTCCAACTCATTCAACAGCGTCCCAGGAATGCCCGCGTGTTTTGCGTCGGCGTCGGCAATGACGTGAACCGGCCTTTGCTCGAGCAATTGGCGCAGGACTCCGGCGGGTTAGCCGCGTTTGTCTCGCACGGCGATAATTTTACGCGCCAAGCCAAAGCGTTTCGCCGAAAACTGATGCGTCCAGCCGCGACCAACCTGAAGATTGATTTCGATGGAGTCCAAATTACCGAGGTCGAGCCGAAGGTCCTCCCGAGCCTCTATCATGGTTCTCCCCTGCGGCTCTACGGCCGTTACCGCGCGAATGGTTTGGCGGATATTTCACTGCGAGGCAGCATCAACGGCGTCGAGTTAAAGCAGGCTGCGAGCCTCGAATTCCCGAAGGAAGATTTGAATAATCCCGAAATCGACCGGATGTGGGCTTGGCATAAAATCGACGTGTTGCTGAAACAGGCGGACCTGACCGAATCTAGAGCCGCAGTGATCGATGAAATCGTCCGCCTCGGCGAAGGTTATTCGATCGCCACGGAATACACATCGTTCCTCGTTCTGGAGAATGATGCTGAATACCAACGATGGAAGATTGGACGAAACAGTATGACACGACTGGCGCGCGACATGAAAGCCCAGCAGCAGCTTCGCGCCGAGCTCGATGCGATCCGCAACAAGGCCATCGCAGACATTGGTCCGCAGGCGGCAAGCAGTTCTGCCCAGGCTAAGCCGCAGCAGTTCGCATCGGCCTCGCCGACGCCCAGGCCATCCTTCCAACCGGCCACCCAAGCCGTGCCCGATCCTCAACAGAGCCAGAGTCGTGACCTGAATGTCGGGACCCGCACCGGCACTGGACCGGTCGGCCCTTTGCTGCTGGGCTTGCTTGCTGGCGTCTCCTGGCTGAGGCGGAAACTCAGTTAACACACCGGCGACAGATCGGTTTGATCGCCTGGCCCTCCCGATCCCAGCATCTGCCTCCTGGCTGCGCTCTCGATCTGTCGCCTCTTGTATGTTTTTTCAAGCATCTCAAACAGTTGCGGCGTCGTCTGTTGCCGGAGCGCACATCGTATTCCTTCGTCGGGTTTTTTCTCGATGGGACATGGCATTGGTGACGACAGTTCTGGTGGCCGTGAACCTTCCCTTGCTACACGGTGGTTTTCTTGAATCACTGATCTTCCTCCCAGCACCCGCGCAAGCAGGAGAATGGTGGAGAATATTGGCTCATCCTTTCGTTCACGTTTCCTGGTATCATCTTCTACTCGACGCAACGGCATTCTTTATCCTGTACAACGGGCTCGAACAGGAAGCCGTCTGTGGACGACTGATGTATTTGATCGCCTCGGGCGCGGGGGCGCTGCTCGCCGCTCTTTGGGCGGCTCCGACGATTGCAGCTTCAGGCCTCTGCGGACTCTCTGGTGTCGCCCACGGCCTGATGGGCATCTCAGGACTGGAGATGGTCGCGGCTAAATCTTCTCATCAAACTCTAAGACGTGCAGGCGTTCTCTGCTTCGTGGCAGTGGTGCTGAAGTCTGGCTTGGAAGCCGTCACAAGCCAGGCTTTTCTTTCTTCGCTCCATTTCGGTCTGCTCGGCACTCCCGTTGCCGTTTGCCATGCAGGAGGAGTTCTCGGAGGAATTGCTGCCTTTCTGAGTTGGAGAGGTTTCACCAAGAGAACAGCAGCTCGTAACGCGTAACAATCACACACATTCAGATGACGTTTGTTGCCTCCGAGTGTTGCACTTTTGACGTTCTTCTTCCGGCGTGGTTTCAGACCATGCGCAGGGCTTAAACCGCTCCATTCGTCAACTGCTCAAACCGCTCATAAGCCCTGTCCCACGATTGGGCGTCGCAAGGTTCGATGGTATCCAATGAAACGGAATTCCGGACCACCTGCCGCGCCCCTTTCAGGGAAGGTAGATGCCCCAGCGTCAATGCTTGAACGAGGATGTTGCCTGCAGCAGTTGCTTCGACCGGCCCGGTCACAACGGGCACTTGAATCGCGTTTGCCGTGAATTGATTCAAGAGAGCGTTCTTGCTGCCACCACCCACGATGTGGAGGCGCTCGATCGAATTTCCAACGAGTTGCTCCATCTCCCTGAAAGTCCGGCGATAGAGCAACGCGAGGCTTTCTAAAACAGATCGGATGGTTGCACCGGGATTGGGCGGGACTGGTTGGTTGGTTTCACGGCAAAAGGAGGCAATCTTGTCCGGCATTTCGCCCGGACTTAAGAAACGCGGGTCGGCTGGGTTAATGAGTGATTGGAATGGCGGCGCTGTTGCCGCCAATTGGGCCAGGGCCGCGTACTCAAACTCTTGCCCAGACCTCGCCCACTCTCGACGGCATTCCTGAACTACCCAGAGTCCAACGATGTTCTTCAGCAAGCGAACCGAACCGCCGTAACCAATTTCATTCGTGAAGTTCAACTCGCGGCAAGTATCCGTAATCACCGGAGCGGGCAATTCGACCCCCATTAACGACCAGGTCCCGGAACTGATGTAAGCCCAATTACTGCCCGAAGCCGGCACGGCGACGACGGCGGCGCCAGTGTCGTGCGAGCAAGTTGCCAACACTTCGAGTGACGGGAGGCCCACTTCGTCCGAAATCTCTTTCCGCAATACTCCCAACCGTGAGCCCGACGGCACAATGGGTGGAAACAATCGTGAAGGCAGACCTAGTGCCTCGATGAGATGCTTCGACCACGAGCGAGTGCGCGGATTGTAGAGCTGGCTTGTGCTGGCCAGAGACTCTTCGGCTTTGGCGACCCCGGAAAGTAAAAAATTAAAGCCATCGCCCACCAGTAAAATCCGCTCGGCACATTCGAGCCGTTCAGGAGATTCGGCGGCCAATTGAAACAGTGTGTTGAGCGCCATGAACTGAATGCCCGTTTCAGCAAAAATGTTTTCCCACTTCAATTTGAGGTAAGCGTTTTCCACGCCTCTGGCCGACCGTGAGTCTCGATAGTGAAAGGTCGGCGGCATGATTGCGCCGGCGGAATCAAAAAGGAGGTAATCCACTCCCCACGTGTCGCAACTGATGCTCGAGATGGGAATTTTAAGTTGCCCCGCCTTCTTCAGTCCCTTTTTTAGCTCGCTGAAGAGTGTGTCGATATCCCAGTGCAAAGACCTGTTCGCTTGGACGGGCTCATTGGAAAATCGATGGATTTCTTCGAGAGCCAGTTTGTCATCCTCCAGTGTTCCGAGCATGAGCCGACCGCTTTCCGCGCCGAAGTCGCAGGCCAGGTAGTGAGCTTTCATTTTGCAGAGAAACCATTCGTGTTGCCGGCTAGATCTTTAACTGCCTTTGACGGTAAGCTTCGTCGGGTCGCATGACGATTCGCTCGACATGTTTGGGCGACATAAAGTTGGGTCCACCTAAAGTCGCGGCGCCCATGAAGATAGCCGCAGCTTTGCTTGCCATGAGAAGGCAGGCCAGGACAGCCTCGGGAGAACTCCCCAGCGCAATGATGCCGTGGTTTTGCAAAAGGATCAGGCGCGGGATGTAACCGTTTTGTTGGATGAAAGTGTTCGTTCGCTCCTGGATTTCACGAGCTAAAAGCAACCCGGGATCGACGTAAGGAATAAAAACGGAAGCCGGGCCGCAACAGACGATTTCATCTGGAAACAAACGACGCTCCGCAAAGTCACGCGCTCGCGGCGAACAAAGAATCTGATTCACCGCCACGGGATGGCAATGACCGACAAAGCTCACCTCTTCCAAAGCCAGAAGCCAGGCATGGAACATTGCTTCCACGCTGGGCTTTTTCCCAAGACCATCGACCCGCGCCTCCAGCAGAAATTCGTCAAGAGTTTCCTCCTTCAAAGTTTTGTTGGCTATCAAGGCTAGTATTTTGGCCGTGTCGCAACTCGTCACGTCAGCTTCGACCAAGGTCGCGAGAGAGCAACCGCTCGCCTTCACGGCAAACTGGCTGTTGCTGAGTTTCGCTGAGGTGTTGCCCTCGGCGAGAATGGCAAGCTGTCGGTCTTCACGCCCGATCTCATGGGAAAGTTGAATGAGAGCCGAGATATTTTCGTTCATGCTTCTGATCCAAATTAAAGCTGCCAAGCTGAGGAGACGCAAAGTTTATTTGAAAGGAAGCGATTGATTTGATCTTCGCTCTTGCAGATAATCCGCATGCGTCCATCTGGTAAGCAACCGATGAAAATGCTTTGGATCAAAATTCGCGAACTTTTTGTGCTTCGTTAACGCTCCGCCGATGGCACGAGTTCTCGATTCCACATCCAATGCGAGGACGCGAGAGAAGATGTTACCACGAACTATCGCGCTAAGAATTCTGGTGTTGACTCTAGCCGTCGCAGGCAGAGTCGCTGTCGCGCCGGTATTTTCATCGGAACCGACCCAGGAAGGTTTCGATTACTTCGAGAAAAGAATCCGTCCTTTGCTCGTCAAGAATTGCTTCGAGTGCCACGGTGGAGAAAGGCAGAAGGCGCATTTGCGACTGGACTCCATCAGTTCGATTCTCGCGGGCGGCGATAGCGGACCTGCGCTTCTCCCAGGGCAGCCCGAAAAAAGTCTGATCATCGCTGCGGTCAGGCAGGGCGATGCAGACTTGCAGATGCCGCCGAAGAAAAAGCTGACCGAGCGGCAAATCGCTGATTTGACCGAATGGATCAAGATGGGCGCTCCATGGCCCGGTGAAGAAAGAAGGAGAGCTCAACATTCTGCGTTTCAAATCACCGAGCAAGATCGGGCTTTTTGGGCGTTCCAGACGATCCGGCGACCCGCGTTGCCTCAAGTCGAGCGCATCGACTCAGTCGCCAATCCAATTGATTTATTTATTTTGTCGAAACTCGAGGCTGAGGGTTTGGCGCCCAACCCTCCGGCCACGCGCCGCGAGCTCGTCCGCCGAGCTTACTTCGATTTGATCGGTCTGCCACCGACTGCTGAACAAATTGCCGATGTTGAACAGGACAAATCGCCCGGCGCTTACGAGAAATTGATCGATCGCTTGCTTTCGCTGCCCCAATACGGCGAGCGCTGGGGGCGCCATTGGCTCGATGTCGTTCGGTACGCCCAGAGCAATGGTTACGAGCGCGACGATGAAAAACCAATGGCCTGGCGCTACCGCGATTACGTCATCAAGTCGTTCAACGAAGACAAACCTTACGATCGTTTCATGTTGGAACAACTGGCGGGCGATGAATTGCCAGACAGCAATTTTGATTCGGTTATTGCGACCGGCTTTTATAGGCTCGGTGTTTGGGACGATGAGCCTGACGACAAGGGCATGGCCATTTTCGATGAACTCGATGACTTCGTTTCGACGACCGGGACAACCTTCATGGGCCTGACTCTAGGCTGTGCCCGTTGTCATGACCACAAGTTCGATCCCATCTCGCAGGCCGATTATTATCAGTTCCTTTCGTTTTTCCGGAATGTCCGCCCTCACGAAAATGCAAAATACTCGTTCGATTCGGCGAGCTACACCCCGCTTGAGACGCCGGACAACATCCGGCGGTGGCACGAGAAACAGGAAAGCAAACTGAAGCCGCTTGAAGCGCAGCTCGCTGCGTTGCAAACGCAAACTGCCACCAGAAAGCAACTGATCAAAGAGGCGCAGAAACAAGCGAAGCAATTCGAAGATCAACTTGCCTCTTCCCAGATCGATCAGGAACAAGTTCAAGTCCTAACTCACCTCGAACGGGCTCGCAACGAGGTTAAGAGACTTCAAGCCGAAGCTAAGCCGACGGAGGAGGAGAACAAGAAACTTCAGGAGCAGATCAGCAGAGTTCAGAAAGAGACGGCGCCATTTGAATGGGCTTTGTCTGCTCGAGAAAACAGTTCAAAGCCCATAGCCACTCACATTTTGACTCGTGGAAATGCGGCGACCCCCGGCGCCGAAGTTCAACCCGCTTTCCTATCCGTCCTCGGAGGACAAAGGCCGGAGGTTAAACAGCGTCCTCCTGATTCAAAAACAACTGGCCTGCGTCTCGCCCTGGCGGAATGGATTGCGAGCGCGGACAATCCGCTGCCTGCTCGAGTCATGGCGAATCGCATTTGGCAGCACCACTTTGGGCGCGGGATTGTCAAAACGACGACTGACTTTGGCCGCACCGGGATTGCTCCGACCCACCCTGAATTGCTTGACTGGCTGGCCACGAAGTTCATTGAAAGCGGCTGGTCCGTAAAACAAATGCACAAGTGGATCATGCTATCGAGCACGTATCAGATGTCTTCACAAAATCAAAACTCGCCGGCGCTCGATGCTGATCCAGGAAACGATCTGGTTTGGCGGCAGAATTTGCGCCGTCTCGAAGCAGAAGCCATCCGCGACACTGTCCTCAGCATCAGCGGACGACTGAACTTGATGATGGCCGGTCGGGGCTTCTTCCCGCACTTGGGCGGTGAAGTGATTTCCGGGGCGTCGAATCCAGGCGCAGGATGGGAAATCTCCGGAGAAGCAGAACGTTTGCGCCGGACAGTTTACACCTTCGTCAAGCGGACCATGCTCGCGCCTGTTCTAGAAAATTTCGATTACAGCAACACCACTTCACCGCTCGGCGAACGGCCTGTCACAACGGTCGCTCCACAAGCTTTGATGCTGCTCAATGACGCGTTTCTCAATCAGCAAGCCATGGCGTTTACCAAGCGCCTGATACGCGAGGCCGAGAGCGAACCTGGCCAACAGATCAAACACGGTTATCGGCTTGCCTTGGGTCGAGAACCGCATGAGCGCGAGATGGGGATTGCTCTCGATTATCTTCAGCAGCAAACCAAGGCGTTTACCTCAATCCGTTCGCGGCTAACATTTCGTCCCGATGTTCCGGAATCGCTGAACGAAGGTTATCTTGGGCGGTTGCAAACCAAGGACATGGTCATTGGCCCCCGGGTGAGCTGGAGTTATCACCGCGGGTTCTGGGGCGGCGGATACAGCGGAATCAAAACGTTGGATCATGCGCGAGGACCTTTCGCTTTGTGGCAAGGAGAGCAGTTTTCAGATGGGATTATTCACACTCGGATCATGCTGCACAAAGGTTCAGAATTGGCGGGCGTAATTCTCCGCGCCCACCTGCAAGGTCACATTTTCCAAGGGTACGATGTTGTGTTGGATCAGCGGCATCAGCGGATTGTTTTGAGCCGACACAGCACTAACCTGACGATGCTCGCCCAAGCAAACGCTTCCCTTCAGGTCGGGCTGGGGTATGGCCTGAAGATCGAGGCCCTCGGTCCGCGCGTTCGAGTCTGGTTGAACGATGGAAGGGAACCGATCCTGGATGCCACCGATACTGAGCCGATCACGGAAGCTGGATATATCGGCGTGCGGAGTTGGGGCGCGGCCGTCAGCTTGGACGATTTGCGCCTGCAATTAGGGAGCCGGGAGGTCTCTTGCTCCCCGCCTTCGTCCGGGGCTGCAGCACAGCTTTCTTTCACCGATGAAGCCATCGATGCCGAGCCGAGCCATCGAGCCTTGCAATCGTTCTGCCTTCTGCTGCTCAATTTAAACGAAGTGATCTATGTCGATTAAGCTAGAACGATTCAGTTGGCGTCAGGGAGTTCCCTCGGATGCGAACTCGCTCCCATCTCTTTGGAATGGTCTTGAACATTTCAGCCGTTCGGATTTTGGATTTGCTTCGACACTCGGTTTCCGAATGGGGTCAAGACACGCGCTGCACAGCATGATCAACGAAAGGATCATCCATGAATTCTCCGTCTAAGTTTTCCGTTCCGAAAGGTCTCTGCCAGGGAAGTCGCCGCGAATTCCTTTGGCAGATGGGGGCTGGCTTTGCTGGCCTTGCCCTGACATCGATGTTGGATCAGGACGGATTCTTCACCAGACATGCCTATGGTTCGAACCCTCAGCCCAATGAGGTTTCGCCCCTAAGCCCGCTGGCAGCGCGGTCGGCGCAATTTCCCACGAAAGCGAAATCGTGTATTTTTCTTTTCATGTATGGTGGGCCGTCTCAGATGGATTTGTTCGATTACAAGCCCGAGTTGCAGAAGCGCGATGGCCAGACCGTCCAAATGGAAATTCGCCGAGGCGATGTAAAACCATCGAAATTGCTGGCGAGCAAACGGAAGTTCGTCCAATCCGGCAAAGCGGGATCGTGGTGTTCGGATGCTTTGCCCCATCTATCCCGGCAAATGGATAAGCTGGCGGTCATTAAGTCGCTCTATCAAGATTCGTTCGCTCACGGATCGGCGATGCTTCAGATGAACAGCGGCCGTGTCATTCAAGGTTACCCTTCCCTCGGCTCATGGCTTGGCTATGGGCTTGGAACTTTGAACCGAGATTTGCCGGGTTATGTCGTGATGCTTGATCCGCGCGGCGGCCCCATTAGCGGCGCAGCGAACTGGTCCAGCGGGTTCATGCCGGCTGCTTTTCAGGGCACTCTCTTCCGCTCCAGCGGCCAGCCCATTCTTAATCTCAATTCCGCTTCAGGAATGACTGCGGAAATGCAACGCCACATGATCGGCACAGCCAATGCCCTCAACGCCGAACATTTGGCCAGCCGTCCCGGTTATTCCGAATTGCAAGCCCGCATCGCCAGTTACGAATTAGCTTTTCAACTCCAGACCACCGCGCCAGAAGCTTTGGACCTGGCGCAGGAATCTGAAGCAACCAAAGAGATGTACGGTCTCAACGATCCTAAAACGGACCATCCGCTCGCATTCGGACCGGCGCCTTTTGGCCGGCAATGCCTCATTGCGCGACGGCTCGTCGAACGGGGCGTTCGCTTCATCCAGATTTACCACGGCGGTGGCCACCAACAGCAGAATTGGGACGCGCACAATGGTGTCGAAGAAAACCTGAAAATTCATTGCCCGGAAATCGACAAGCCGATTGCCGCCCTTTTGACTGATCTTGAACAGCGCGGATTGCTCGAAGAGACGGTCGTGGTTTGGGGTGGTGAATTTGGACGTCAGCCAGTTCTTCAGGGAGGCGACGGCCGGGATCACAACCCGAAAGGCTTTACCTACTTTCTCGCGGGTGGCGGAGTGAAGAGCGGCACGTCCTTTGGCGAAACAGATGAACTCGGGCATGAAGCCGTTGTTGATCGCCACCACATTCGCGACCTGCACGCGACGATTCTTTCTCTCATGGGCCTCGATCATCGCAAGCTGACGTATTTCTACGGCGGGCTCGATCAGAAGCTGACCGGCGTCGTCGAAGCAGAGGTTATCAAAGGAATTCTAGCGTGAGATCTCAAGCTGACAGGGGACCTTTGGCATTCCACGATCGCCCCTTTTGTTTCATCGGTTTCGTCCGATTGCTCGCGTGGATTTCCGTGGCGCTTTGCCTGGTCGTTACGACTCTGGCCGAGGACGAAGTCGAGCTCTTGAGCGGCATCCGCATCCAGGGCAAGATTATCGAGCGAACAGAGCAATCGATCAAGATTCAGGTCACGGTGGAAAGCCGGCAATTGATCCGGAGCTATCCTCTCAATCGAGTGCGGGCCGTTACCCGCGAGGGCCAGCGGCAGGTGCTCACTCCGCAAACCGCCGATCCCTCGAAACCAGGTCCCGGCGTCAATTCTGCGGGTGCATCTTCTCCAAGTCCGAGCGCCGGATCTGAGATTTTGCAGCGCACTGCCCCGGCAGTTGAGTCCCTTATCCAGGAAATGGGCCGGACTGCTCCGGATTGGTTTGATGCGACGCCTTTGGAGTATCCCGAGACCCTTAATCTGACTTGGCCCGAGCCGACTCCGATCATTTGGAACTACACGCGCAATGTGGATCACTATATTTGGGACATCATCAATACGAATCCCAAGCGGTATCCGAGCGGGGTGCGGCTGATGCATCACATGCTCCAGGTTAATCAGAACAGTGAAGGCACCCGTGCTCGAGTGATGGATGAGCTGGGTCGGATGTATTTCGAATTCTTCCGGGACTATGCGCGAGCTGCCTTCTGGTGGCGCCAAGCCAACGTGGAGAGGAGCCCACAATTCTCTCAATCGCCCAGCGCCGCCCATTTGGCCGAATGCTATTGGCGGTTGGGCAGCCGTTCCATGGCGATGGATTTGCTCAATCACGTTCAGTTAACTCCAGCCGTGGTTAAAGTTTGGGGAGATTTGAAGGAAAAGGAGAAGGCGCTTCGACTGTGTGATGAAGGGCTGCGGAACGGTTTTTTGCCGAGCCAAACTTACCTGCTTGCGGGCGATGTGTGTCGAACCGTTCGGGATTTTTCGCAAGCGGCAGAATTCTACCGGAAAGTCTTGGCGGTTTCCGTCGAGGGCACTCCGGCTCGAGTCGAACAAATCCGGCGAGATCAAGACCGTTCGCGCGCAACGTTGGAGGTGATTCGTCTGTTTGATACGCTCGATGTCAGCCGGATTGCGGACGGCTCGTACGCGGGGAAGAGTCTCGGTTATTCCGGAAATGTAGAGGTGGAAGCCGTGGTGAAAGCCGGGCGTATTGAATCGCTCAATGTGGCCCATCACAGTGATCGCCAATACTATCACGCGATTGAGGAAACCACCCGGCGGATTGTGGCCCGGCAAACCGTTTCCGGAGTGGACGCCATCAGCGGAGCGACGATCACTTCGGAGGCTGTGATCCGCGCCTCCGCCAAAGCGCTGGCGGAAGGAATGAGTACGAATGCAGCTCAAAAATAACCTCGCTAGAGTGCTTGCGTCTGCGAAGGCGGGTTGATGTGTGCGAAGAGGATTGAGTTTGGAAGCTGGCCAGGGCCTCTACCAGATCAAGTTCGAACCAGTCCTTTCTGACAACCGAGATCTCAGACTCGTGAGTAATCCATGGGTGCGAAATGCGATTAGACCATTTTCTTCCAGCTTTAACGAAGGTCAAAGACCGCGCAATCCGTCGGCCGAGGTGGCCATCGCAAGTGGCGCGGAAAGTATTTCCCGCCGCCTGGCTATCAGATACTCAACCGCGACGAGTCGGCGGAGCGCGGCGATGGCTCAAGCGACTCGGTCCTTCATGGCTCTCTTCACCATTGCGCCGTGCCATCCAAACGGTCTGCCTCGTTCTATTCCTCTGGCTTTTCTTTGCCCGCTGCTGGCCTTACAGCGCCCAGCCTCTGCCGGTTTGGAAGGGATGGATACCTGTTGAAATCGACGCGGAAACGGGCCGCATGCGGATTACTTCCGAGAATGAACTGACGGGTTCACTTCAAGGGGGCGCCCACGTCCACATTTCCGATCAACAGACTGGGAGCCAAACGCCGGCTTATCTTGGATCTTTTGTCGTCGAGCGCGCGATCGGCAGAAGGGAGTTGTATCTGCGACCGCAGGAGATAATGACTCCCGGAGCACTGGAGCAATTGTCGATTAGCGCTGGGCCTTGGACATTATCTGCTCAGCCGCCGAACAAGTGGCCTTCGCATTATGCGGACCAATTCGCTGCTCTGGACAAGGTCCCGGTGGAAACATTTCTTTTACTCGACCCTCTCGTGAGCATTTCCACCGCACTGGCCGCGAGGGCTTGGGTCTGGTCGCTCTGGGGCGCTGCGATTATTCTTGGCGTGTGTGTATTTATTCCGCGTGGCTTCTGTGGATACGTTTGCCCCCTCGGCACGGTGATTGATTTGTTTGACTGGGCTATTGGGAAACGTGTGAAGCGTTTCATTGTTCCGGATGACGGTTGGTGGGTTCACATCAAATATTATCTGTTGCTCGGTGTCTTGGTGGCCGCGCTCGGGGGTGTCCTTCTCTCGGGCTTCGTGTCCGCCATCCCCGTGCTGACGAGAGGTCTGCTCTTTCTCCTGGCGCCCCTCCAGCTCGGATTCGTGCGGGGATGGCATCAAGTGCCAGCCATGAATTCGGGCCAACTTCTATCCATCCTTCTGTTTGCGGCTGTCCTTTGCTTGGGGTTTCTGAGGAGTCGCTTCTGGTGTAAATATGTTTGTCCCAGCGGCGCGGTATTTTCCTTGGGGAATTTGTTTCGGACCACCGAACGCAAAGTGGAAGACTCTTGCATCCACTGCAACAAATGCGTCGAGATCTGTCCGTTCGACGCGATCAAGCCTGATTTCACCACGCGTGTCACCGACTGCACGCTCTGCCAAACGTGTGGAGGAGTTTGTCCGACTCATGCCATTAAATTCGTTGAGCGCAACAATCACGCCTTCCTTAAACTCGAAAACGAGCCGCCTACTGGCGAGTCGCGCATTGGACGTCGCGGTTTTCTGGGCAGCGGATTAGGTCTGCTCGCCGGCCTCACTGGTGGAGTCGGATCAGGCTTGGCAACGAAAACGTGGGGCGCGCGCCTGGGTGACCCCGCGCAGTGGCGGCCAGTGCGCCCGCCCGGCAGCGTGCCTGAGCAGGAATTTCTCGAATTGTGCATTCGTTGCGGCGAGTGCTTCAAGGTCTGCCCAAACAACGTGCTGCAGCCTTTGGGTTTTCAGCAAGGACTAGAGGGCCTATGGACACCGCACGCCGTGGCCAATTGGGCCGGTTGCGAGCCCAGTTGCAACTCTTGCGGCGGCGCTTGTCCAACAGGCGCAATTCGCTCGATACCGCTCGCAGAAAAGAAAGTGGCCCACATGGGATTGGCCGTTGTGAACGCTGGAACGTGCCTGCCTTGGGCCGGAAAAGAAGCCTGCCAATTGTGCGTCGATGAATGCGTCGCCGCCGGCTACGACGCCATTGAGTTTGTCCGCGTTCACACCCTAGATGACAGCTCTGGCAAACCTCTAGAAGGCGCTGGATTTCTCGCTCCGAAAGTCCAGCCCGACAAATGCGTGGGCTGCGGCTTGTGTCAGACCCGGTGTTACAGCATCAACGTCAAAACCAAGAAATCGCTTCAGCAATCCGCCATCATCGTCGAGGCCGGCAACGGCAAGGAAGACAGAATGATGAGCGGCTCGTATGTGAC
>CAMAWP010000035.1 GCA_945861765.1 Akkermansia muciniphila
GGGACTTTCGACGACGGGCTTCTCCACCGCATGCAGATCGTGGCCAACGGGCAGACGGTGAAGCTCATCCTGGATGGGATCGTGGGTACTGAGGTGAAGTTTCCGTTTTCCAAAGTTGTCGTTGAATTCGGCAGTTACGCACGAGCCAATAACGACACGGCAGACACGACTTGGGACAACATCAAGATCGAGACCGTGGTTCCGGATATCATCCAGGTTTTCGCCGATGACTTTTCAGCCAACACCATTGATCCAGCCAAGTATCAGGCCGACGCTCCATTCTTCGAAGGTGGCGTGGGCGATATTCACGCGGTGGCCGACGGCGGCGTCATGAAATTTGTCGGAACCACCAGCCAGCAATGGTGGTCGGGCGGCACTCTTCGCCTCGTGCCGACTTTCGCGCCATCGGAGTCCGAAACCATCACGCTCTCCGTCAATCGTGTGGCCGAAGCGGGGGTGGGCAGCGCGTCGCGCAGTGCGCTATGGATTCTCAACGAAGCAAAGACCAGCTACGTGCTGTTTGCCGATGTGCGTGGCGAAGGCGGCTGGCGTTACAATCGGAAAATCGGTGAGACGGGTGACGTCCCCACGGGCAGCGGCACCGATATCGCCGCGTTCAATGGCGGGACTTTCGACGATGGAGGACTGCACAAAATGAGCATAGTAGCCGACGGCAAGACGGTGAAGCTTCTTCTGGATGGAATTCAAGGCACGGAGGTGAAGTTCCCGTTCTCGCCGGTCATCTTCGAGTTTGGCTCCTACGCGCGAGCCAACAACGATACTGCGGACACGACGTGGGACAATCTCAAGATCGAATCCACCGGTGGTACGACGTTCGCGCCAACGGCGGTCAGCGCACGCGTCGGGCAGCTCAGTCCGGCGGTCACGGTGCGGATTCCACAAGGCCGGAACTCGCAGGGCCCAGTGCAGGTTCGCGTGGTCAGCAGCGATCCGACTGTCGCGGTGCCGGATGGCGGGACTGGCGGAACGTTGAACCTGACATTCCCGGCTGGCGGTGCGAACACCGCGACGTTCCGCGTGCGCGGCGTTGCACTCGGGAGCGTTCAGTTCTCCGCGGAAGGAGACCTTCCCGGAGCCAATCGTTTGGGGGTGGCGATCATCTCCGGCCCCAGCGTTGTGCTGGATGAAACATTCGCGGCGGCGACTATCGACGCGACGAAATGGCAAACCTCGACTCGCTCTTTCGAAGTGGGCACGGGCACATACACCGTCACGCAAACCGGCGGCCGGCTCAACATCAGCGGCGCTGGAGAGACTGATTTCTGGTCCGGGTCTTCGTTGAAGACTGCCAAGAGTTATGTCGCTACCAAAGATTTGAATCTGGTCGTCGAGGTTGACCGCGTTTCGAACGAACAAGCCGGGTCGGCTGGACGAACCGGCGTGTTCATCACCACCGGTGATCGCTCCCGTTTTGTTTTCTTCGCCCAGAACCTCGGAGAGAATGGCTGGCAGGTGAATGTGAACCCAGGCAACCCAACGGGCGGTGGCAGCAACCTCCCCGGGTTCGATGCCCTCGACACGGATGTGGGTCTTCACAAAATGAAACTCGTGGCGGATGGCAGCAATGTGGAAGTGTTTCTCGACGGGGTGTCGGGCGGTAAATTCGCGTTTGAAGTCAGCTCGGACATCTTCGTGGAATTTGGCGCCTATGCTCGTGCGACTGGCGACACTGAGCTCGGCAGATTTGACAACGCCAAAATCCAGTATGTGATTCCGTGCTCCAGCTTCTCCGATCGAAGTGTGTCGATGACTCAGGCGGATGCGGGCAAAAAGATCGCCGTCACCATTCCCCAGTTGCTCAATGACGCCGCTGCGGCCACCGTGCGGGTGACCAGCCGCAATCCGGCAGTCGCCATTCCCGCGGGTGCCGTCAATGGGGTGCTGACGCTGAACTTCGCGGCGGGCGATCCCAACACGCAGACCATCACGGTGACGCCCGTGGGTTTGGGATCGACGACGTTTGAGATCACGAGCACTCCTGACAATTGCGTCGCGGGCGCGCTGTCCGTCGAGGTGGTTTCCACCCCGCAAGTGCTGTTAGCCGACGCATTCGCTGGTAACGCCTTCGACGCGACGAAGTGGGTGTTGGATCCAGCACCGTTCGACAGTGGAACGGCCACCGCCGAGTCCTCGTTGACGGTTACGAATGGGCAAGTGAAGATCGATGTCACAGCCGAGAGCGCGAGCTGGCCTGGCTTCGCCCTCTTCACGAAGAGCACCTACACGGCTTCGTTGACGGCACCGGTCACGTTCGAGATTGATCGAGTGTTGCTGGATTTCGTGCTCTTCAACGGTACTGGAGCCAGACAGCGCGCTGGCGTCTGGATCAGGGAGGCTGGCGGAAGCTTCCTTTTCTATAACGATCATGCGGCGCACGACGGAAACAACTTTGGCTGGAGGTATAATAACGTGGACAATCCTACCGACGCGGGCGTCAACATCGCGGCGCTTGATGCAGCGCGGTTCAACGACCAGAAGAACCATCGCATGAAGATCGTGGCCAACGGCGCGACGGTGAAACTCTTCCTGGATGATGTCTTCGGCGTCGAAGTGCCATTCCCTTTCACAAAAGGGCTGACGTTTGGTTTCGGTGCATACGTTTCAGCAGCGAATGATGTCGTGCGGGGCTATTTCGACAACGCCAGTATTTCTGGAGGTGTAGGAACGACACCCCCGGGCCGATTCACTGCCGCAGTGCAAGGCGCAAACTTAGTCATCTCCTGGACCGGTGAAGGCGTGCTGCAATCCACTGATTCGCTCTCGCCAACCAACTGGCAGAACGTGACGCCGGCACCCGCGGGCAAATCGGTCACGGTAGCTCTTCAAGGGGCGAGCCGCTTCTACCGTTTGCGACAGTAAGCGACACTGCAGTTGCCAGAATCCTCAACGAAGTGGGTGCCGAAGTCGGCACCCGCTTTGGTTTGGTTCCTCGCTGTTTTCAGTGGAATAGTTCCGCAGCGGATGAAGACCACTTTTCGATCTCGCCGGGATGCCGGGAGTTCGGACCTATTCGTCTCCCGGAGGGAGATTCGAGACTAGCCCGCAGTTCACTGCTGGGTTCAAATGAGCCATCGCATAAGTCCCGCAGGGACGGCCGAATCCCCCAATGTCCGACGCCAGCTCCTATTCTCACTGTCTGTTCAGGACAAAGGATCGCCCAAGAATGGCTCAACCGTCCCTTCGGGACTTTGGGTGTTGGCGACGCAATCCCACCCTTGAAAGGGTGGGCTAGTCTCGAATCTCCCCTCCGGGAGATCAGCGTGAGTTGTTTCCCCATCCGGGAGATGTCAGCCGGAAATGGCTCATCGGATACAACAGCAGACGGCCGGAAAATATCCAAACTCTACAAACTCTACGCTCGCCTCGGGAGTGGGTTCTCCGGTTCGGTCACCGAAATGATTCCACCGAAAACAGCGTGGAACCTTTGGTTTTTACTGAGCCTGTTCGTTGCCAAGATCTTCGGCCACGGCACTACCTGCTGGCTGCTTGAGGCATGGTTCGGGAAAGTGTTCGAACCCCGGCGGCGACGTTCACTCGCTCGGTTAGGCCGCCCGGCCATCGAATTTCCAACGCCTCGGGTTCCTCCGGCAATCCAAGCACAACGTCGGTCGAATCCTGCGACCAATAACCTCCACCGAGCCGGATTTCGTGGGCGGGTCCTAGTCTCCCGCTCCGGAAGATGGCTCGGACGATTGCCCCTGCGGCCTGCGGGTTCTCCAAGGGGCCTTGGAGATGAACCCGCAGACCGGGTTGGCCGCCAGTGTTTCGATAAAACTTTGTTACGCTCCGGTTTTGCGCGACGACGAGATCGATGCGACCATCGTGATCCAAATCGCTCAGGGCGGCACCGCGGCCTTCTCCATAGATCCCGAAGCCACTTACGCTCGGCAGCGCAGGGGTGAAGTCTCCGTGACCATCCCCTCGCAGCCAGAGACCGCACCCTGCGTCCTGTCGGCTTTCCGAGGTTGCGACCCCAAAGAAATTTTGCGCCAGAAACAAGTCTTCCGTCCCGTCGCCATCCAGGTCACCTACGGCGATGCCAAAGACGGGGGAAAGTTGAGCTTCCATAGGCAAGCGACGAACTTCGAAGGAGCCGCCTCGATTCAGTAAGATCACTGAGTCAAGGGTCGCGGCATGGACAGAGCGCATGCTGGACAAGCCAGCGCCAAGCACTTCAGATGCGGAGGCGGTGCTGAACGCTGTGAACGTCGGGAAACTATCTTGGAGCACTGGGAACGCCCCCTTCAACGTGGCCCAATCGCGCGAGGGGAAATACTTTCCCAGTCCGGAGTCGTAGTGCGTTTCGAGTAATGCAAAGGTTTCAGCGCCGTCGGCGACTGCGAAGTTAAGACGCAATGGTTGGTTCAGGAAAGGTTGGCGAGACGTATTGCGTCCCCAGTTCCCGGCGACGAGATCGAGCCGCCCGTCACCATCGAAATCGCCTGCTGCGATGCTATTCCACCAACCGGTGAGTTGGTCTAGAGTTGAGGCCTGAGCATTGAAATCTGTCCGAGTGGGCGCATTCCAAGCGATGAACTTACCTCGCTCATTTCGGAAAATCCGGATTGGTCCCCAATCGCAGGCAAGGACAAGTTCCGGCCAACCGTCGCCATCGAGATCCGTCAACACGGCGCTGCTCACCAGTCCAATTCCGGCAAGGACTTGGCTGGCTCCGACGTCGAATCGGAGCTGGCCATGATCGTTACGTAGGAAAGCCGATGAAGCCGCTTGAGGATAGCGCCCCGCGAGGACGCGCCCTCCGACGAATAGATCCAGGTCTCCGTCGCCATCGAAATCCGCGAGTGCGAGCGGACCGGTGCTCGAAGCGCAGCGCAACGCACTTTCGTCGGTGACGCCGGATACAACAGAGAATTCGCGAAAGGCGGGCGCGTTTGTTGCGCCGTTTTCATAATTCGCCAGACCGATGAGCAGCGTGATATTGGTGCCATTCGGTCGCCATCCGAGCACTGTCGTAAGGTCGCATTCTGCTGGCGCCTGAAGCGGGTTCGCTCGTTGGGGAATGAATCGGCCTTTGCCATCGTTCCGGAAGACCGCCAGTTTCCCACCGCGGCCGGTCCCAACCAGCAGATCGTCCCAGCCATCTCCGTTGAAATCAAACCATGTCACTCCCGGTCCAAGCTGGCTGAGGCGACGTGGCAACAGCGGCTGTCGCGCGAAATCGTCGTAAGGTTCGTCAACGTGCTGGTGGCCTAGGAGCTGGCTCACATCAACGAAAAATGGGGCTCCGCTCCGAGGCGCGTGAAATGAGTTGGTTCCCGTGATTGCCACGTTCATTTCTGGAGCTAAGCCAGATCGCGCCTTAACGGGTAATGCTAGAACTTCGTCGATTTCGAAAAGGAAATTTGCCGGCGCGTTGGTGACGACGCTCTGCCTTCCACTTCGCCACGTGACTTCGATCCTCAGCACGTTCGTTTCGCTCCCGGCGGCAAAAGTGCGCACGAAATCATCGCTGGAAAGATAGCGTCCACCGCAGATAAATTCCTGGCTTTGCGGTGGTACGCCGGGCGCCAGCACACGGACTTTCGCACCGACGCCCTGCGTGTTGGGTGCTTGGCCGCGCAGCCGGACGGACACGCGTGGGCCTGACCCCTCATTGCGGAGCAACAACGGAGCGTCATTAAGACAGTTGATGACGACGTCGAGATCACCGTCGTTGTCGAGATCGGCCAGTGCCATCCCGTGCGAGATGCGACGGGAATTGAAGCCCCACGCCGCGCCAACTTCCTCGAAAGTCATGTCGCGTCGATTTCGAAAGACGACATTTGGAGTATCGAGTCGTGGAAAGCGCTTTCGCAGGCGGAGTTGGTCGCGGGGTGACATCGTCTTTTGCCTCTTGGCCTCCTCCACGTCACGGGCGATGTCCGCGTTCTGCGCGTCACGCCAATGTCCTGTGGTCACCAGCAAATCCTCATAGCCATCCAAATCCACATCCAGAAAAACCGGACACCACGACCAGTCCGATGCGTCCAGACCACTGAATTGGGCGAGTTCGGCATAAGTCCCGTTCCCGCGATTGCGGAAGAGTGTGTTGCGCGAGAACTGCGGACGGTCATCGCTCGTGTTGCGAACCTGGGCGAATGCCATTGCGTCCATTACTTGCACCTGCCTACGGGCATGGTCGCGGCTCAACATGTCGGCGATGAAGAAGTCGTCATGTCCATCGCGATCGATGTCAGCGAAGTCCACCCCCATCGAGAAGAGACTCGTCTGTCGAATCGCTGAGCGCGTGATGGCGCGAAACCGGCCGTTGCCGTCATTGATCCAGATGCGGTCGGGAGATTGAAAATCATTGCAGACGTAGAGATCGGGGGCTCCATCCCCGTTGAGATCGCGGAACATCGCGGACAATCCCCAGTCGTACGGAGTGCGAACAGGCTCACCAATTTCGTTCAAAAACGCGCCGTTGGTCCAACTCACGGCCGCGAATCGGCCATTGCCGACGTTGCGAAAGAGAGCATCGGCCTCGCCATTCTCCAGCACAGTCCCAGTTCCATCAAATGTGAAGCGACCCATCAGGTCGGGCGCGTTCGCAGACCGGCCATTCACAGACAGTAGGTTGTAAACGCTATTCGTCACACCGACGGTGAAGTGAAGGTCAGGCATGTCGCGCATGGTATCGTTGCGATAGTTGACGACATAAAGGTCAAGCCGGCCGTCACCATCAATATCCGCCAGGGCCATGGAGGCGCTGCCTCGTGTATTTCTGATCCCGGCTTCGTCCGTGGCCTCGCGGAACTTTCCCTTGCCGTCGTTTAGAAACAACCGCGTGCCATGGCTGATACCGTTGACGAGGAGATCAAGATCGCCGTCGCCGTCCACGTCCGCAAAAACCGCGCCAGTCGAGGCTTGGTCGGCGCAGGCCACGCCAGCAGCGGCTGTGATGTCCTTGAACTGCCAGTTCCCCAGGTTGCGATAGAGCGCGTTTGGCGAATCCAGGCCGCAGAAATAAAGATCGCAATAGCCATCGCCATCGACGTCGCCCGCGGCGACGCCGGAGCCGTTGAGAAAGATCTGGTTGGTGAGCGATCGCTCTTCGCTAAGTTGGTTCGTGAAATGAACGCCAGTCGTTGAAGCCGCGAGTTCGCTGAAGCCGACTCTTCCATCCACGGCGATGGACAGCGCCGCGCGACGATGGCCTTCATACTGCCTCCAATCAAGCACCGCGGCGTCCAAGTCAGCCCATGCGACGAGGACGATCAAGCCGATCGCCATTTGGCACCGCTGAATCACAGAACGCAGATATATCCGGCAGAAACAAGAACTGCCAAGAAAAAGTTACTGTGGTGAATCAATAGGACAGCCCTTCAGACGCCGCGCGCTCAACAATTCCTCCTTGAGAGACGATCACGTCCTGATAGGTTATCGCAATTGTGCCACAATCCTGAATTTTGAACACCACCTACTCCATGAGACCAAACTTTGGCATCCACGGAACGAGACACCGTGATGGCTTTGGCATTTGTCCTAAAGCCCATTCCTCCAACCCGCTAACCAGCGTATTCCTCAGCTCGGCGTTGTTGATCTGCTCCCTCATCGCGAGTGGCCGTTCCGAAGGCGCGGAAGAACCTTCGAATCACACGATCACTTTGAACCTGCTTCAGGGACGAAAAAAGCAGCAAATTGCGGCAGCACAGAAGATGCAGACGTTCTACGGCTTCCAGTTTTCTGATCATATCGTCGAGAGCGGCATTCGCTTTGAGCACCATATCGTCGATGATGCTGGGAAAGAGTATAAAGCGGCCCATTACGATCATGGCAACGGAATGGCGGTGGCGGACGTCGATGGAGATGGACTGCCGGACATCTATTTTACAACGCAGATGGGAACCAATCAGCTCTGGCGGAACGTAGGAGGTGGCAAGTTTGAGGACATCACTCGCAAAGCTGGCGTCGGTTTGCCGGATCAAGTCTCCGTGACGGCTTCCTTTGCCGATATCGACAACGATGGCGATCCCGATCTCTTCGTCACGACTGTCCGGCATGGCAATCATCTCTTTGAAAACCTTGGCGACAGTCGTTTCCGCGATATCACGAAGGAAGCGGGTCTGGACTACGTGGGGCATTCTTCAGGCGCGGTTTTCTTCGACTTCGATAACGACGGTTTGTTGGATCTGTTTCTGGTCAATGTCGGGTCTTATACCTCCGAAAAAAAGGGTCGCGGCGGCTATTACCTGGCGCTCCCAGACGCATTTTACGGGCATCTATATCCTGAGCGCACGGAGTTCAGCATTCTGTACAAGAATCTGGGCGGAAGATTTAAGGATGTTTCAAAAGAGCTAAATCTTCGCGACGGCAGTTGGAGTGGAGATGCGACATTTGTTGATTTGAATCAGGACAACTTCCCGGACCTCTATCTGGTGAACATGCAAGGGGATGATCACTACTACGAAAACCAGGGCGGCAAAGGCTTCGTTGAAAAGACCGCGGCTTATTTTCCGAAAACATCGTGGGGTGCGATGGGCGTGAAGTCGTTTGACTTCAATCAAGACGGGCTAATGGACTTGTTCGTCACGGATATGCATTCAGACATGACTAAAGACCAGACAATGCAGGCATTCAACTTCCGGTTGGACATGGAGAAAACGAAGAGCGAGGGCTTTTGTGCCGTGCAATGGACAGAAGCATATCTCCAAGGTTCTTCAAATAACATTTTCGGCAACACCTTTTATCAAAACATCGGTCGCGGCGCTTTCAAGGAAGTTTCGGATAAAATCGGCGTGGAGACCTACTGGCCATGGGGCATGAGTGTTGGCGATCTCAATGCGGATGGTTTCGAAGATATTTTCGTGACTGCCGGAATGGGCTACCCGTTCCGGTACGGCATCAACTCGGTGTTGCTCAATGGGGGTGGAACGCGATTTTTCGACAGCGAACTCCTTCTCGGCGTTGAGCCGCGCGGCGACGGCCGGACAGAGAAAGTGTGGTTTACACTCGATTGCGATGGAGCTGACAAGCAACATCCCGAGTGCGCCGGCAAATCAGGTCAGGTTGCTATCATGGGCACGTTAAGCAGTCGGTCTTCGGCGATCTTTGATCTCGATGGCGATGGTGACTTGGACATTGTAACGAACGACCTCAATGACCGCCCGCAGATCCTTGTCAGTAATCTCATGGACAAGAAGCCAGTTCATTTCCTGAGGATAAAGCTCGTTGGAACGAAATCCAATCGAGATGGCCTGGGCGCGACTGTGAAAGTCCGCGCGGGCGGTCGGGTGTTGACGCAGTTCAACGATGGCAAGTCGGGATACCTCTCCCAAAGCGCGCTGCCGCTCTACTTCGGTCTCGGCGAAGCGGCGACCGTGGAAGCCGTGGATGTGCTCTGGCCATCCGGCAAAAGGCAGTCGATCGTCAGTGAGATTCCCGTCAATCGCTTGCTCCGGATCACGGAAGCCAAGGATTAGCTTGGCCGGAAATGCCATAACGGGCATCGGTTCTGACGCCCGATCGGTGATAAAAGCACTTCAATTGAGAAGCTGGTCTTGCGAAGAACCCTTACTCTCAGAGCCGGGGCTTCATTTCCATGATGAAACGAAACTTCCACCTTGAAGGCAAAGGGTGCATGACAGAATTCCTCAACATGAAAAGCATCTTGATTCTTACTCCGGTAAGATTAGGCTTACCGCATGATTGCGACTCTCTCCACGAAGGGACAGACGGTGATTCCACAGTCAATCCGGGAAGCAGCCCGGCTGCGCGCCGGCGACACGCTGGATGTCGGCTACGCTCACGGCATGATTATTCTGCGCAAGCGAGTGCCGTTGACTTCGGCCAAAATTCGAGCGCTGTTTCATTCTGGAAAGAGTCTGCCCGCCCAGACCGAAGCGGACGAGACTGAAGCGCTGGATGCCGTGCGCCGCGTCCGCGCTCGCCGCAAGTGAAAGTTGTCTTTGACACGAATGTTGTCGTCAGTGCGTGTTTTTGGCGAGGCAGTCCTTTCGCCTGCCTCTCGGCTTGGGCGCGTGGTGACTTGGCCGCGTTTGTCAGTCCGCAAATGCTTTCCGAGTATTTCGAGACATTCGAGGAACTGGCGGCCCGTTATCCGGATCGCAAACCCGCAGCCTGGCCCGACGCCCTTGCCCAATCCGCTGAAATGGTTTTCCCATTGGACCACGCGCGCGGCGCGACGGCTGATCCCGACGATGAAATGGTTTTAGAATGCGCGCTCGCCGCAGAAGCAGACTTCCTGGTCAGCGGAGACAAAAAGCATCTGCTCACGTTGCGCGAGTTTGAAGGAATCAAAATCGTTTCTTGCGCTGAACTGCTCGCCAGGATTCGTCGTGCTGGATAAGAACGAGGGCATCCGTTGCCGCGCCTCCCAACCGCACGGACATCTTCAATGAGTATATCGATTCCATCATCTCGAACGAACCGTTCTCGGTTATCATGGCAGTCGGAGTCGTCATCCGCTTTTCCATTGGCAATCTGGCCGCTATCCACATAACGGTCATTGCACAAAATCACATTTCCATTCCGGCGGTTTGCGCTATCGTTCGCTCATGAATTTACTGCCATTCGAGAACTTGCCGGCCCATTCGCCACGGCGCTTTATTCCGGAGAAGATTGATCTTGGGGATTGGGCTCAGGTGGCACCTTTGTTTGATCTCCTAGAAAAAGGAGTTCATCGATGTGAGAATGTGACTGACTTTGAACGCTGGATCCTCGATGGAAGCGAGATCAGCGCCGCGCTCGACGAGGAAGGGTCCAAGCGCTATATCGCGATGACTTGTCATACAGATAGCCCGGAAGCGGAAAAGGCGTATTTGCATTTTATCGAACAGATCGAGCCGCAACTCAAGCCGCGCCAGTTTAAGCTCGCGGAGATTTACCTGGCTCATCCCTTGCGCAAGCAGCTACCGGCGGATCGTTACGCCATCTTTGATCGGAACACTCACCTCCACGTGGAACTGTTCCGTCCCGAGAATGTCTCCTTGGAAACCGAGGAGGCCAAGCTCGGTCAGCAATATCAGAAGCTCAGTGGGTCGCTGACAGTGCAATTTCGAGGAGAGGAAAAGACGCTCGTGCAGATGGGGCGCTATCTGGAGGAGCCTGACCGGCCGCTCCGGCAGGAAGCTTGGGAACTCGTCGCCAACCGCCGTCTAAAAGTAGCCGAAACATTCGAAGTCATCTTCGATCAGATGCTCAAGCTGCGCGAGCAAATCGCCCGGAACGCCGGCTTTCCGAATTATCTCGAATATGCCTTCCGAGCCCGTGGACGTTTCGATTACACTCCCGAGGATTGCTTGAAATTTCATGAGGCGGTGGAAAAGGAAATCATTCCAGTGCTCAGCGACTTGCAAAATGAGCGGCGGCGGCATTTGCAACTGTCCGCGCTGCGGCCCTGGGACTTGGCTGTCGATCCTCTCAATCGTCCTCCGCTGAGGCCGTTCGAGAAAGTGGAGAAAATGGTCGAGAAAACTCAGCAGATTTTCAATCAACTGGATGGAACCTTGTCGCAGGGCTTTCAACAGTTGCAAGATTTGCGTTTGCTCGATCTGGCGAACCGCAAGGGAAAAGCACCGGGTGGATATCAGTCCACGCTCGCGGAATCGCGCATGCCGTTCATCTTTATGAATGCGGTCGGTTTACAGCGGGACGTTGAAACGATGCTGCATGAAGCGGGTCACGCCTTCCATGCCCTCGCCATCCGTTCGGAGGATCTTTACGCTTATCGGAACCCGCCCATTGAATTCTGCGAAGTCGCCTCGATGAGCATGGAGTTGCTCGGCAACGAATTCATCGAAGCTTTCTACGCAGCCCCGGAAGCAAAGCGCGCTCGGCGGAAACACCTGGAAGGAATCGTCGAGATCTTTCCTTGGATCGCAACTGTGGACGCTTTTCAGCATTGGATTTACTCCCATCCCGGCCACACGCGAGCGGAGCGCCGGGCGGCTTGGGGAGGATTGATGGAGCGGTTTGGTGGCGATGTGAGCTGGAGCGGCAACGAGGAGGTGCGCGCCAACTTGTGGCACCGGCAGCTTCATATTTTTCTGCATCCGTTCTACTACGTCGAATATGGGATTGCGCAACTCGGCGCCTTGCAGGTTTGGGCAAATTCGAAACGGGATATGGCCAAGGCGTTGCATGACTATCATCGGGCGCTTGCGCTGGGAGGTTCGCGGCCTCTGCCGGAGCTGTTCGCGACCGCCGGTTGTCGCTTTGATTTCAGCGTCCAGACGGTAAAGCCGTTGGTCGAGCTCCTCCGGAAGGAGTTGGCCAAATTGAATTAACCCTTCCGCGTGTGGGTGCGCATCTCTGGCCTGCACCTTATACGGATCTACGATTCGCTGTCGTCAATCCCAACGGGATTGTGTCCTCCAGCCCAGCAACGGTGTTGCGAGGAACGAGCTACCCTGGGCTTTGGGCCGGAATCCCCTTGGGATTCAAGAGGCGGGAAATGCGTATAAGGAGCAGTCTCTGGCCAGGCAGTTCGGAGATATCAGGAAGCAGGGCTGAGATCGTTTGAAAACGCCGTTGAAATCCTCCGTCAATGGCACTAATTTCTTCTTCGATGCTCGAAGATCGTTTTTACATGCGGGATTCCCGGGACCATGGTCAGTGGTCCACTTCGGTCATTCTCGTGGTTGCCAACACTTCTGTTTTCGCGCTTCAGCTCATCTTTCAGTTGATGAGCGATCCAAATCCGAGCCCGATCGAGCGTTACTTCGCGTTAAATCCGGTGGACTGGACCGGTTGGATTTACCAGTTGTTCACCTTTCAATTTCTCCATGGCGGCCCTTTGCATCTGATCTTGAACTGCGCCATGCTCTATATCTTTGGTCGTCCCGTCGAGCAGGCGCTCGGAAGAACTGACTTTCTGAAATTCTACCTGGTGAGCGGAGCTTTGGGCGGGCTGCTCCAGGTAGCTTGTAGTTGGGTGTTCCCCCACCATTTTGGAATGCTTTCGGTGGTAGGCGCTTCCGTTGGCGTTTTCGCCTTGATCGCAGCCTTCGCGGCATTGAACTGGGAGCAATCCATTACTACTCTCGTCGCCTTTATCATTCCGGTGACCATGAAGGCCAAATACTTGATCCTTGTCATGGGGATCCTGGCTGTGCTGGGCATGCTGGAACGTAACAGCCCTGTTGCGAACGCGGCGCACTTGGGTGGCCTCCTCGCAGGCTTGGGTTACATTCGGCTTCTAGTTCAGGCGGATAGAACGCTCTTTGACTGGAGACGGTTCCGACACTCCCGACCGGAACAGGAGCTCGTCGAAGTCCGAAGAACCAAACGCTCTTTCTGGCAAAAGCCTCAGCCGAGTCCAAGCGAGGATCTGCCGCCCGCCGAGTTTATCAGCCGGGAGGTAGATCCAATTCTCGACAAGATCTCTGCGCATGGCATTCAGAGTTTGACTGACCGCGAGCGCAAGGTCCTGGAAGCAGCGCGAGCTAAGATGGCGAAACGATGAGGGTGATGCGTGATGCGTGATGCGTGAAAAGAGCGCAGGGTTTTCTGATCACGCATCACTCATCACTCATCACTCATCACTTCCCCCCTTTCCTTCTTCCAATTTTTTTGTCTCTCCATAGATTGCCCGGATGATTCAGCGTTATTCGCGGGCAGAAATGCGGGAAATTTGGACGGAACAGCGGAAACTCGAAATCTGGCTGCAAATCGAACTGCTCGCCAGCGAGGCTCTCTGCGCCAGGGGGACTGTGCCGAAAAAGGACTTTCAGCAAATGAAAGCCAAAGCGGCTTTCAGCGTTGATCGTTGCAAGGAGTTGGAGCGCGTCCTCAACCACGACGTGATTGCTTTCACGACGAATGTCTCCGAAAACATCGGGGCTCCAGCCAGCCGTTGGTTGCACTTCGGGCTTACCAGCAGCGATATCACCGATACTGCATTCGCCGTTCAAATGGTTCAATCAGCCGACATTCTGATTCAGGACCTGAAGGCGTTGCGGGAGGTCATCAGTGTCAAAGCGAAAAAGTTTCAGTTCACGCCGATGATTGGGCGCAGCCATGGCATTCATGCCGAGCCGACGACGTTCGGGCTGAAGATGGCGCTCATGTATGATGAGTTCGGGCGGGCCTTGCGCCGGATTGAATCGGCTAAAGAAGCCGTCGCCATCGGGAAACTTTCCGGAGCGGTCGGGACTAGCGCGCATCTTTCGCCGCAAGTCGAGGCGTTTGTTTGCAAACGACTCGGGCTTCGTCCCGCGCCGATTGCCACCCAGGTCATCCAGCGGGATTTGCACGCAGAGTTCATGACCACGCTGGCGCTGGTGGCCGCGAGCATCGAGCGTTGGGCAACAGAATTTCGGCATTTGCAACGAACGGAGGTCCTGGAAGCTGAGGAATTTTTTGCGAAAGGACAGAAGGGATCCAGCGCCATGCCTCACAAGCGGAATCCGATTACTGGCGAGCGACTGACTGGATTGGCGCGAGTCTTGCGCGGCAATGCGGTCGCGGCCTTGGAAAACGTCGCTCTCTGGCATGAGCGCGATATCAGCCACAGTTCGGTCGAGCGCATTATTTTTCCGGACTCCTGCACGTTGCTCGATTACATGCTTGTGACGCTGATGAAGCTCACGGAGGGTCTGATTGTTTATCCGGAGAACATGGAAAGGAACCTCGCGCTTTCACTCGGTATGTGGAATTCGCAAACGGTGTTGCTGGCGCTGATCAAGAAGGGATTGACTCGGGAAGATGCCTACGACCTGGTCCAGCGCAATGCCATGAAGACCTGGCAAGCCAAGCACGCGGGCGATAGCGCTGCAGATTTCAAAACGCAACTGCTCGGCGATCCCGAAGTGGCGAAGCATTTGTCGAAAGCCGAACTGGATAAACTCTGTTCGCTCGACTTTCATTTCAGGCAGGTAAAACCGAGATACAAAGTCCTGGGGCTTTGAACGGCTATGAGCTCCGATAAGCTGCAGGACAAAGTGATCGGAATTATTGGCGGCACGACAGGAATCGGGCTGTCCGCAGCGCACGCTCTCATCGCGAATGGCGCTCGGGTCGTAACGCTCGGACGCAACCCCGATAGCGTGGCAGCCGCCCAGGAAGAGCTCGGAGCCAAGGCGTTTGTGTTTTCCGCGGATGCTTCCCACCCCCAAACCGCGACGCGCGCCATCGAAGAAGCGTTGCGGCGTTTCGGAGGATTCCACGGGCTTTACCATGTTGCCGGAGGTAGTGGACGAAAAATGGGGGACGGCCCGCTGCACGAGATCACCGACGCAGGTTGGGAGTTTACGCTGAACTTGAATCTCACCTCGCTGTTTTATTCGAACCGGGCGGCGGCTCGACACTTCTTAAGTCAGCAGACAGGAGGAAGCATTCTTAACTTGGGATCGGTGCTCGGTTTTTCGCCCTCTCCTTGTTATTTCAGCACTCATGCCTATGCCGCGACGAAGGGAGCGGTCATCGGTTTGACCAAGGCATCGGCTTCGTATTATGCAAGCAAGAGCATTCGGTTTAACGTGCTGGCTCCGGCATTGGTGGAAACGCCGATGGCTCAGCGCGCCGTGAGCGACGAAGCCATTCGCGAATTTATCGCCACTAAACAGCCGCTTGATGGCGGGCGGGTTGGCCAGCCGACCGACTTGGACGCCGCAGCGGTTTATTTCCTCTCGGACGATTCAAAATTTGTCACGGGGCAAGTGCTGGCAGTGGACGGTGGTTGGTGCGTGAGCGAAGGCCAGGTGCCGGGCGGAACGAAGCCGCACCAAGATGATCGACACTGAACCGTTCAATACGTCAAAGAGCCGAATAAATTCCGTGGCAGCGGCCCATCCCGCAGCAACGGGACTTAAGCGAGAATTATGAGATATGCAGTCGGAATCGATCTGGGCGGATCGAGCGTCAAAGCGGTCGCGGTGACGCCGTCAGGAGAGACGCTCAGCAAAGAGCAGGTTGACTTTGCGACGGACGAAAAAATGGATTGGGCGGAAAAAATCCGTCTCCAGATTCAGGCAGTGCAGCGCGAGCGCGGTTCTGCAGCCTCGCGCATCGGTCTTTCAGCCCCTGGTTTGGCGGCACCAAATCGCGAGTCAATTGCTTATCTGCCAGGGCGTCTGCATGGATTGGAAGGACTCAACTGGACCAAACACCTCGACAGCTCAAGACCCGTTCCAGTTTTGAATGACGCGCACGCCGCGCTTTTAGGTGAGGCTTGGCTTGGGGCGGCCAAAGGCTTTCAAGATGTCGTCATGCTGACACTGGGCACAGGGGTGGGCGGAGCAGCGCTCGTGAATGGAAAGCTGTTGAGAGGTCACATCGGTCGCGGTGGACACTTTGGACATGCCAGCCTGGACCCCGACGGCCCTCGGGATATTTGCGGGACTCCGGGGAGCCTGGAAGCCGCGATGGGCAATTGCACCATCCGAGAGCGTTCTCGGGACCGCTTTGAAACGACACATGATCTCATCAAAGCCCATTTGGCCGGGGATCTTGAAGCCACGTTTATCTGGTTGAAATCTGTGAAAGCCCTGGCGTGCGCGATTTGTTCGTTCATCAATATCACCGATCCGGAAGCGGTCATCATTGGAGGGGGCATCGCTCGCGCCGGCGAGGCATTGTTCGCTCCGTTGCAGAGGTTTTTAGACCCGATTGAATGGCGGCCCGGCGGGCATCGTGCTCGGATTCTTCCAGCTCAACTGGGCGAATTTGCCGGGGCGTTTGGTGCGGCATTCCATGCCCTCGAAAGTTAGCGGAGCGAATCAAAAGCGCGCCGGATGGTTTATCCGCCCCCATTCCAAAATCTCCGGATCACTTGGGAAATCGACTCTGCGTTCCTCGTGGCAACGGGATTCCACCAGCTCGGGAACAAGTCGTGGTAACGTGTCTGTCCAAAGCGCGAATCGATGAGCAGCACCACGCCACGATCATTTTCTGAACGAATGACCCTGCCTGCGGCTTGAAGCACCCTGTTCATTCCGGGGAATGCATAGGCGTATTCGAAACCAGAGCCTTTCTTCTTCTGAAAATAGCGACGGATTAAATCCCTCTCCAAAGAGATCTGGGGCAAGCCAACTCCCACGATCACAGCGCCGATGAGTCGATCCCCGATTAAATCAATTCCTTCTCCGAAGACACCGCCCATGACTGCGAACCCCGCCACGGTTTGTTGACTTTCACCGTGAAAGGCCGCGAGAAACCTTTCGCGATCTTCTTCGCTCATTCCAGGAGTTTGCGGCAGGGTCGGGATCTCTGGATGTAAGACACGGAACCTTTCCAGCACTTGATTGAGGTATTTGTAAGACGGAAAATAGACGAGATAATTGCCTTGTCTGGGTCGGACCACTGCGGCAATGGAACGAGCCACTTCGTCATAGGTTAAGTCTCTTTCCCTGAAATTTGTCGCAATGGTGTCCTCGATCAGGACCGTTAGATTCTCTGCGGGAAAAGGCGAGGCCAACCGCATGGTCGCATCGCCTTCGACGCCGCCTAAGATGTCACGGAAGTAATCCATCGGTGCCAAGGTTGCTGAGAAGAAGATTGCGGATTGGCCGCGCCTGAGCGCCTTCTGAATGAGAAAAGATGGATCAAGACAAAACAAGCGAACCCGGGGTTGGTCGGTATCAGCCTCAATAATCGTGACGTACCTCTCATCATAAAGTTCAGCGGTGCGGACGAAACCCATCACACGGAAATAGAGCGCGAGAAGGTGTTCCCGAAAGATGGCAGGCCTGTTCTGCACGAGCCAGGCTTCCGCCTCCTTCAGAAACAGACGCAACGAAGCGATAAAATCTTCGGGAATCTCGGTGGAAACGACCTGGGGTGTCTCTGCCAAAGACGCTTCGCCCAGACTTAGCTTCTTCCAGCCGAGGAATTGCTTGTTCACCTTGCCGAGCGCTTTTGAGCAACTGGGGAGATCACGGCGCACCAACCGATTCACCTCGATGACCTCCGATTTATTCAGGTCGGCAGAAAACATTTCACGCGCGCGGTCCACCAGGTTGTGGGCTTCGTCGATCAAGAAGGCATATTCGCCCACCTCCTCGGCGAAATAGCGTTTGAGGTAAACTTTAGGATCAAACACGTAATTGTAATCACAAACAATTGCATCGCTCCAGAGCGAGAGATCCAGCGACAGTTCAAACGGACAAACCTGATGTTCGCGGGCCACCTCTTCGATGACAGTTCTGGTCAGGGCTTCTCGATGAAGAGCAGCTTTGATCGCCTCCTTGACGCGGTCGTAATAACCAATTGCAAAAGGACAGTTCTGAACTTCACAGGGTCGTCCGTCATTGAAGCAAATCTTTTCTTTGGCTGTAAGCGTCACCGCGCGAAGATGAAGACCTGTTTGCCGCATATCGGCCAGGGCTTTCTCGACGACGGTTCGCCCGATTGTCTTGGCGGTGAGATAGAACAGCTTTGAGAAGCGACCCTCGCTCATAGCCTTCAACGCAGGAAACAGGACCGAGATGGTTTTACCAATTCCGGTCGGCGCTTCGGCAAATAAGCGACCTTCACGAGCCAAAGCTCGATACACAGCGACTGCCAACTCGCGTTGTCCATGGCGGTATTGAGGGAAGGGAAAAGCCAGGGCTCGAATCGACTCGTCGCGGAGCTGGGACCACTGACGATAGCGCCGCACCCATTCCAGGTAGGAGGCAGTGACCTCATCAAAGAAGCTTCTCAACTCGGCTGCAGTGAACGTTTGTCGGTGCTCGGTCAATTGGCTGGATTGCAAATCAACATAGGTAAGCTGGACGCCTATGGCCTCTCGGGGATCCTGCTGCAAGAGGATCGCGGCATACATCTTCGCCTGAGCCCAGTGCAGGGGATCGACCCCTTCCTCCCGAGGTCCGAGAGTCGTTTTAATTTCCTCGATCAGCACGGTTTCAGGCGTGCGGAAGAGACCGTCGATTCGTCCTTTGATAGTGAGAACAAACTCGGGCGTTTCAATCTGGTGAGAAACGGTCACTTCGGTCTCGTATTCTTTTGGGCGCGACTTCTGAATGCGTTGATGCGCACGGGTGCCTTCCAAAGCCCTTGTCGGGCCCACGAAATTGCCGCTTCCCGCCAGGTTACCGCTCCGCAAGACGAACTCGACCAAGTCGCGAACTGAAACTGATAAGCTGGATTTGGCCATTATGATCGTGAACTCAAGGCGATTTCAAACTACGCGCGACAGATTTCAAATCTGGACAATTTCAAATCTGGACGTTGACACTCAGAACCTTAATGTCTAGTTTAAGTTCAGTTATTTAACCCTGAAAAACATGTTACTGCGAATTAGTCTAGTAGTTGCTATCTTGGCCGGATTGGCTTCCCTTTATTTTAGCCAAACAAAGGTCTCTGAAAAAATCAACACCTTGACGACTGACTTGGCGACGGCTCAAACCGCCCAGCAGACGGCAGAGGAGGCGCAAAAAAAAGCCCAGGGCGAATCTAAGAAAGCCCGGGAAGAGTTGACTAAGGCCAACCAAGAATTAGGTGACACGAAGAGCGAGCTTGCGGGCGCCAAAACGGGTCTCATCGAGCAGGTGAAGCGTGCGACGCAGTTGTCTGAAGAGCTTGACACCACCAAAAAGGAACGGAACGAATCTCAGCAAGCGCTCGCTGCCTACAAGGCCGCTGGGGTGACTCCGGATCAACTCAAGGAACTCCGCGATCGAGTGATTAAAACCACCTCGGAGCGCGACACGTTCATCGCGGAGAATAAGATTTTCCTTCGCAATATCAACCAGCTTCAAAACGAATTGAATCGTTATATCGGCGGCAAAGAAGTTGAAGTTAAGTTGCCATCGGGTCTGAAGGGCAAAGTCTTGGCGGTAGATCCCAAATATGACTTTGTCGTCCTCGATATTGGAGGCAATCAAGGTGTCCTGACACACGGCAAGATGCTCGTTAACCGTGATGGCAAGCTGGTCGCGAAAGTAGAGATCACGAAAGTTGAGCCGAATAGGAGCATCGCTAACGTCCTCGCGGGTTGGAAGCAGACGGAAGTCATGGAAGGTGACCAGGTCATTATCGTCCGGTAACATGTTCTTCAAGGTCTGTCATCTTAGGTGGGGAATTATACTCTTTTTCGGTCTATTGGCCGGAATGGCTTCAGGCTGCGCAACCACCGACGGCGAGGCGCTTTCTGATCGCCCTTGGAACGCTCCTAAGAGCTGGGAGCATGGGATCCCTCCCTCGATCATGGAAGGTCGTTAGATTTTTTGCCCTTTAATGCTTGCATGACCGGATCGGACTGCTACTTTCTCTGGCCCTTGAACTTAGAAACAGTATTTTATGGCAAGAATTTGTGAATTGACAGGCAAACGCCCAATTAAAGGCAGCCACATTTGGCGCAGTGGTAAAGCCAAGAAAAAAGGCGGCATCGGCACTCATGTCACCGCTATTACGAAACGGCGCTTTTTCCCAAACCTGCAGCGGGTCAAAGCTGTCGTGAATGGAGAAGTGCGCTACATCCGAGTTGCAGCCAGCGCGATCAAGAAAGGCTTGGTTGTGAAGGCTCCGAAGCGGACTTGGAAAAAGCCGACCGTAGCAGCTTAGTTCCCCACTGGAGAGCGGAGTTGAGGTCGAGGCTGATCTTTGTTTGCAACGGGTTCCCGCAGCATCGTCAGCCGGAGTTCACTTATCCTTAAACCGGTGCATCGTGACGCGCCTCAGATCACGGTCGGATTCGCGCTTCTTTATTGTTTCTCGCTTGTCGAATTCGACTTTCCCTTTTCCTACCCCCAACGCGACTTTTACTTTGCCGTTTTTCCAGTAAAAGGCGAGCGGCAGCAGTGCAGTTCCTTTAACCGAGGCAAGCCCAAAGAGCTTCCGAATCTCGGCCTTATGCATTAAGAGTTTTCGAACTGCCGTCGGATCGTGATTGAAACGATTGCCCTGGGTGTATTCGTCGATGTGCGCGTTGTAGAGGAACACCTGGTCATTCTCGACCCGTGCGAACGCATCTCGAATTTGCCCTTTGCCAGCGCGCAGAGCCTTGACCTCTGTCCCCCGGAGGACGATCCCAGCTTCAAACGTGTCCAAGATATAATAGTCCCGACGCGCTTTTGTATTAGTCAGAATGTCGGACATAAACAAAACCGGCCGCAAGAGCGGCACTTCTGACTGGCTGCAAAGTAAACGCGAAGACTAGCTTTTCTTCCGCTTCTTGTGGCTTAGCTCTGTGCTCAAGCTGTCTTCCTTGAGGCCATCTTCCACAAGCTCCCAACCCATCTTGCCTTCAATGATTTCCAGCATGGCGATGTCAGCGGCTCCCATGACGCCGGTGTCCGCTATTAGAGGGCGACTGCCCGAACCGCCAGTAGTAAGCTGCCGAACCCGGCGGGATACCAAATTCACGAGAACGTTGGGGTTGCCAACTTTCTCTAATGCTTTTTTGCAGATATCGCTGTTCAATTGGACCTCTCGTTAATTGTCATAAGGGGGAGTCAGGCTAGTCGGTTCAGAACACAACGCAATAGAAAAATTGTCAAATCTCTCCCGCCGCACGAATCAGCGGGCCTTCGACAAGCCCGTTACCACATTTTAATTTCGCGCTGCACCTACGCGAGAGATAGCTCCGCCACATCTTGATCTACCCAGGTGGCGTCTCAACCTTAATTTGCGCCTTTTACATGGCAGGCGAATCTCTACTGTTCCGGCATGGCACGATTGTTACTCCCATGGAAGGCTTCGATTTGCCTCAATTCCTTGCTCCTTTTTCGCTCCGTTCACAGAAACCCAACCGTTCCCTCATGATCTGGATCGCCCTATCCGAAAAGGACACTGACAACGCTGCGCTCGAAAAGCGGCTCTGGGACGTAGGAGCGAAGTGCGAAATCCAGTCAACTCGGCATTCGAGATTCCCTGGTTCCCGCCTCGCTTGACCAGACCCTGATCTACTACCTCATGGCCCGCGCTAACACCACCAGCTCCGCCCAATCCACCGCCACCATCGGCTTCGAGGCCAAGCTCTGGCTCACCGCCGACAAGCTCCGCAACAACATGGACGCTGCGGAATACAAGCACGTCGTCCTCGGCCTCATCTTCCTCAAATACATCTCCGACACCTTCGAGGAACACCGCGCCGGGGTAAGGATGAAAGCAGAAGGAGGAATGATGAAGGCCGCACTTCCGATTCCTACTTCTTCATTCTCACTTCACACTTGGCCTGACGCCATGGTCGCCATCGAGCGCGACAACCCGCTCGGCAGCCGCATCGCCGAGGTGCGCAACGGCTCCTCCCTCTTCACCGGCGATGCCTCCGTCCGCCCGCAACTGGAGAAGCTCCTGAATGAATGGGGCGACCGGGGCAAAGCCGACAGCGAAGGCGACGAGGACGAGGAAGGCGAAGCCGACACTCCGAAAAAGAGCCTCTCCGACAAAAAGAAAAAGAAGCTCCTCAGCGAAGCCGCCTGGAAGCGCGACGCCATGCTCCTCGATGTCGCCCACCAGCTCCGCAAGGCCCTCGGCGATGACCTCTACGAGGACCACAACGTCTTCCTGGAAAAGGCCGAAGCCGCGCTCAAGAAACTCGACCTCAAACCCAGCGCCTCCGAACTCAAGCTCATCGTCAACGCCGTCAGTTGGCGCGTGGAAGATGCGCCCCGCGTCCTCAAGAAAATCCACAAACCCGGCAAGAGTGGCAGTGCCACTTCCATTAAGCCCGACCCCTTGCGCGGCCTGTTTGAACTCCCCTCTACCTCTGGGAGAGGGGCCGGGGGTGAGGGTGCTCCACGCATAGTGGAGTTTGAGCCCGACAGCGAACTCCGCGACTTCGAGCAAATCCCGTTTTCCGAGGCTCCTCCCTCTGGCCTCCCGGGCGGCCTGCCCTCCGAAGCTTCAGCGAAGGAGGGCATCGAAGCCTTCATCCGCCGCGAAGTCCTGCCCTACACGCCCGACGCCTGGCTCGTCGAGGCGGATACCAAGATCGGCTACGAAGTCAGCTTCACCCGCCACTTCTACCAGCCGCCCCAGCTCCGCACCCTCGCCCAGATCAGCGCCGACATCCTCGCGCTGGAGCAGGAGACCGAAGGCCTGCTCCACGAAATCACGAAAGGAGTCACGGCATGATTGCCGAGCCGCGACGCACCACGCCAACGGCACAACCCGTCACGGCGCCGCCGTTCACAACGCCAACGGCGTTGCTGGGCTGAACGATGGAATCCCGTTGGGATTCAAGAACGCGCGACGAAAGGAGCCACGCCATGATCGAGGGCCTCAAGCCGTATGCGGAATACAAGGAGTCCGAAATCCCGTGGGCTCCTGCGATCCCGTCGAGCTGGCAAACAGAGCGGGCAAAACGGCTCTTCACAAAGATGCAACGTCCAGTGCGTCCCGATGATGATGTCGTAACGTGTTTCCGCGACGGCAGGGTGACTCTTCGCAGGAATCGCCGCCTTCGCGGGTTCACCGAGGCTACGGTCTTTTCGGGCTATCAGGGCATCCGCAAAGGCGATTTGGTCATCCATGGAATGGATGCGTTCGCCGGCGCCATCGGAGTTTCAGACAGCGATGGGAAAGGCACACCTGTTTACAACGTCTGCGAACCCGGCCCCGGTGTTATTGCCAGTTACTACGCGCATACGGTTCGTGAGATGTCGCGGTCTCAATGGATTCTCGCCTTGGCGAAAGGTATTCGCGAGCGGTCCACCGACTTCCGCTACGAGATGTTTGGGAATCAGATCGTGCCGCTCCCGCCGCCCGACGAACAAGCGGCCATCGTGCGGTTTCTGGACCACGCGAACCGGAAGATCGACGGCTTCATCCGCGCCAAGCGGAAGCTGATTGGGCTGCTGAACGAGCAGAAGCAGGCCATCATCCACCGCGCCGTGACTGGAAAGGATGAAATCAGAAGGATGAAGGATGAAATCGGAAACTCATCCTTCATCCTTCATCCTTTCCGAAGAAGCCCTCCGGCATCCCCTGGCTCGGCGACATCCCGAAGCATGGGGGCGCACTAGGCTTAAGTTTGAGGCTTCGCACATTGTGGACTGTCTCCACGCGACGCCAACGTACCGAACTGACGGAGTGTTTCCGGCGATTCGGACCGCCGACATTGAACCGGGGAAAGTTCGCCTCGAACAAGCGCGCAAGATTTCATCGGCTGAATTCGAAAGGTGGACTGCACGGCTTAAACCGGAGATGGGAGACATCCTTTACAGCCGCGAGGGAGAGCGGTTCGGAATCGCGGCAACCGTCCCGGCGAATACGTCACTGTGTATTTCCCAACGCATGATGGTCTTTCGAATCCGGAAACGACAGGACAGCGAGTTTCTGATGTGGCAACTGAACTGCCAGCACGTCTATCTCCAGGCATCGTTATACGTCATTGGTTCGACTGCTCCTCATGTGAACATCGACCAAATCAAGAATTTCCAGTTGGCGTTGCCGCCTGTCGATGAGCAACAGGCTATCGTCTAGTATATCCGTGCTGAGTGCAGTATCATCAACACCGCCATCGCCCGCACCGAGCGAGAAATCGCGCTGATGCAGGAATACCGGACGCGCCTGACCGCCGACCTCGTGACGGGCAAGCTGGACGTGCGCGAAGCCGCCGCCCAGCTCCCCGCCCCACCCGCCGCCGCCCTCGCCGAACCCGCTCCCGACGAGCCGCTGGAAGAAATCGAACCCGAGGACGACCCGATTGAAGAAGTGTGATGCAAGGCGGCGCATTTTCTCATAGACTGACCACGACGAATGAAACTCATTGATCAAATCCTGCTCAAACTGGCCGACATGATCCAGCAGGGGAGGTTTGTGGAATTGGAGACCGAGTGGCTGGAGATCAAGCCGGTGCCGGTGGATGGTGGCGAATGGAAGGAACGACACAAGAGTGTGAACGCCTTTCTCAACACGCGTGGCGGCATCGTCATCCTCGGTGTGAAGGAGGAAGGAACGGGGCCTAGCCGGCGCTATGCGCTCAGCGGGTGGAAAGACCATGCGGAGCCGAATTTGAAGGAATTCCCGCGCCTTTTCACGGATCGAAAGGGTGTGAAGCAAGATCTCAATGACTGCTTTCCTCCGATGGAACTGCGCACGCTGCTAGGGGAGCGGATCGCCATCGTGTATGTGGATGAGATGGCGGCGGACCGGAAGTTTGTCTTTCTCAATGGCACGGCCTACCGGCGAATCCTCACCGGAGACCACAAGATCACGGACCGCGAGGTAGAGGCGCAGGAGGAGTTCAAGGAAGAGGCGGCGCACGCCAAGGAATTGCAACCAGTGCCAGACATGACGGACGCGGATCTGGACCTGACGAAGCTGAACCAGTTCATCTTCCACCTGAATCAGCCGAAACAGGTCGAGACTTTGAAGCCGGATCTCGCGGCGGCGAGGACATTCCTGGAGCGCAGGTGTTTCCTCAAGGACGGGGCGGTGACGATCCTCGGCGCGCTGGTCTGCGGAAACCATCCGGGCGACCGGCTGGGATTCCGCAGCCACGTTCACGGCTATGTGGATGTGCCGCAGCAGATCGCCCAGGACAAACAGGACTACGTGGACAACGTGCTGCAGCTCATGGAATCAAGTCTCGGCTATCTGCTGCGGAACATCCAGGTGGGCATCAGCGCGGAGAGCGGCGGGACCGCCGTGCCGCAATACCCGGAAGAAGTGCTGCGCGAGACGGTGAACAACGCGCTGGCGCACCGCGACTACTCCGTGGACAAGCAGGTGATCATCGCGATCAAGCCCGGAGTGCATATCGCCATTCGCAATCCAGGGCGATTCCGGCAGAACCTAATCATCGAGGAAGGCAACTCGGAGATTCCGGTGCGCCGCATCCTGCCGGAGGCGAAACCGCGCAATCCGAAGCTCGCGGATGTGCTGCGCGTGTATCGCAAGTGGGAAGGCCGCGGTATCGGCATGGCCACGCTGGTGAATCTGTGTCTGGAGAACCGGATCGATCTGCCCTACTACCGCATCTACACCGAGGAGGTCGGCTTGCATGTGTGCGCGGGGAAACTCCTGGATGAGCGGATGGAGAGGCTATTCGAGTCTTTCAACCGCCACATCGCCATCCGCCTTGGCGGTGGGGATCTCACTCCGGAGCAGAAGCTGGTGCTGGCTTACCTGATCAAATCGGAGTGGGCCAACGAGCAGCTCGGCTACACCATTCTATTGACGCCGGACAACAACCACTTTGCTGCGCTGGCCGGTCTCGAAAAAGCTGCTTTGATCAGCAAACACGCCATCAGCACGGCGGCGTATCCAGTTTATGTGGCCGACCGGGTGCTGGTGCAACGAACTTATACGCGGGACTTGCGAGCACTGTTCGGCGAAGCCTTTGATGGGTTGGATGAGACAGCGAAAGGGGCGCTCGGCGTAGTGTATCGTCACAACCATTTCTGCAAAGTGAAACCTGTCAGCGCGAAGCAGGCGGCCTTTGCGCTTTGGTACGGGCGCAGCGGCCCCGAAGGGGACATCAAGCAGTTTGACACTTTTTACCGGAAGGTTCGGAATACGTTCAATAAGATCGAGAAAGCGGGCTTCATTTCAAAGGTGGAGGGGACGCGGGGCTACGTCCTTCGCGAGGATTTCAAGGCGACACACATAATCTGACTGCGCTTGAAAACCGACACCACCGAAAAAGGACTCGAAAGCCTGATCATGCGCCACATGACCGGGGCGGATGGCCTGTCCTCCGGCGCGGCGGGTGTTGTGGCCGAGGCTGCGCCGGCCAAGGGCGGCAGCGGTTGGTTCGCGGGAAATGATGCGGCGTATGACCGCGAGTTCGCCGTGGATTCGGGGCAGCTCTTTTCCTTTCTCATCGCCACGCAGCCGGAGGAATGGGCGAAGCTGGGCATCGCGAATTACAAGGACAAGCAAGGCATGGCGCGGCAGAAGTTCCTCGCCCGCCTGCAAGGGGAGATCACGCGGCGCGGGGTGATCGATGTGCTGCGGCATGGCATCAAACACGGCGCGTTGAGTTTTGATCTATTCTACGGCAAGCCTTCGGCGGAGAACGCGAAGGCGGTGGAGCGCCATGCGAAGAACCGCTTCAGCATCACGCGGCAACTGCACTTCAGCCAGGAGAACAAGCGGTCACTGGATTTGTGCGCCTTCATCAACGGGCTGCCGGTGATCACCTTTGAACTGAAGAACAGCCTGACCAAGCAGACGGGGAGGACGCCATCGAGCAATACAAACGCGACCGCGATCCACGCGAGACGCTGTTTCAGTTCGGCCGCTGCATCGTTCACTTTGCGGTGGATGACCATGAGGTGGCGATGTGTACCGCCCTCAAAGGCAAGGGCGGCACGGCGAAGGATTCGTGGTGAAGGGGTCAGTCAATAGTATCATGCTTTTCACGCACCTTTCCGCCACTGCCAGTTGAGCAAATGGGCCAAGTGGGTCTTAGCTGATCTCGTGATAGATCGCACCCGGATACTCCATTCTGAGTTTGCGCGCCACGCCGCCGACCGTGAACTTTTGCTGCTGAGTTGTCAATACTATTGACTGACCCCTTTACTTTATAAGTCTATCAGGCGGGTTTGGCGGAGTTCCGTGCAAAATGAAAAATCTTTTCGACTGCCAATTCACCCGTTACCGGTTTCAAGTTCGGCCTGAGTAGTTACTCGGTTTCAATGACCGCCGCCGTATTTTCGCTCGCCGGCTTCAATGGGGAATGGCAGCGCGTTTTCCGGAGGTGGCAGAGGGCATGTAGCAAAATCCGTGAAGACGCAGGGCGGATTGTAGGCGCGGTTGAAATCGATGATGACGGGTTCGTCGCGGCCGGGCCGGGGAACTTTGAGGAACCGGCCGGCGGCATAGGTGCTGGCGCCAGCGGTGGCGTCACGGAAGACGATCAGGTAGTCGCCCCCCGGCTCGTCCTCCATCACGGACAGGTAATGCTCGCGGCCACGCACTGTGAAGACTACGGCACCGGGACAGGGTTCGTCGTTGACCGCGCCGGTTACGTCGGTAATGCGCACTCGCCGCGGCGGCGAGTAGGGTTCAAAGCGTCCAACGAAACGCCACTGCGCGGCCACGGGGAAATACTCCAGTCCGCGAAAGCCGAGCCGGGCCGGACTGCTTTGGTCCCGCACCCGCAGCCCCAGCCGATCGCCGCGCTGGATGACGAACATTCGCAGGCTGCCGACAGTGAGCATGTCCGGCTTGGCACCGCCTGCGTCCGAGCGCAGCACAGCAGAGCCCACGGGCAGGGTGTTCACTTTGGCAGCGACACCGGGGAAGGCTTCAAAGCGCACCTCATTTCCACTGCGCCAAAGCGTGCCGAGGCGGCCTGGAGCGATGCCTGCTGAAAGTACGATGGCGTTGTTGATATTCGTGCCAATGGAGTTGCCGCCGAGCGCGAGCCAGTGAAGACCGGCGACCGTTGTCCAACCGTTCGTACCGCCGACAGATTCGCGCCTTTGCGCTTTCCATAATTCAAGGTCGTCGCGATAAGTCTCATTGAGCGCGCTACGCTGCGGCGTGCCGCACGCGGCGAGCAGGAGCCCGAGCGAGATAACGATCCAATAGTTCATCCGGCCGAGCCTTGGTGTTGAAGTGATTCGATTCACGATTCAAACCGAAGTTTCGACAAGCCGTCAAGGTGATGAGCGATTCTCCACGAGCGCAGGTTCATAAGATCGCGCGCAATCCCGGAATCCGCCGGACAACGTCCGCTGCCGCGTAACTCGCGATCAATCCCAGCAAGGTCAACAAGGCGACATTGACGAAATGGTTGCCTTGAAGCGGACGCAACAGCGGCGTCAACGCCACGAGGATAGGGGCATGCAGGACGTAAACACCAAAGGCACGGTCCGAAAGCCAGCGCGCGATCGCGCCATCACGGTTGACGCGTTCATGAAAGGCGGCCAGCATTCCCAGCCCCAGGCCGAGACCGGCCAGTTGTTCCCACGCCGCCAGACCGAAGGCCTCTCCATGCCAGCCGCCGGCGTAGGCACTGAGTCCGCCTTCTGACGGTGGTCCGCCGAGCGCGAGCACAGTAGCCAGCAAGACTGGCCCCCCAACCAACCCAAGCCAGCCGGCGATTCGAGCTCGGCGGGACGCGGCCAGTTCTACGAGCCAGCCACTGCGCTCGGCCGCGACGCCGGCGATAAACACCGCGATGTATTGCGGAAAAAAACAGAGCTGAAAGTTGAGCACGTTCGTGCCAATCGGTTGGAACAACCGCATCGCAAACGTCGTCATCACGAGGAGGCAACCGAATGTCAGCAACGCGGCTGGCTTTGGTGCAGGCGAGTTTTCGCGCACCCTCGGTTCGCGTTTTGATGAAACTGATCGCCATCCAGCCAGCGCGATGCAAAACATCAACAGAGCCAGTGCGAACCACAGTGGGCCGCTTCCACGAAGCACGCGCAGCGAGGTCACGTAGTCGACGTAGCGAACACCCAGCGAAGGACGGTTGGGAATTTTTGGCACCCCGAGCAACACGTAAACCATGAAGGGATGAATCAGCACCATGTAGAACAGCGCGGGCAAACCAAGCCGGAACAATCGTTCGCGCACGAAGCGTCCCGTGCCGTGCCGCTCCAGCGAGCGGAACGCGAAGACACCGGCCAGAAAGAAGAGCAACCCCATGAAGAACGCTTGAAGATGCCCTTGCCAGAAAAGGAAAAATATTTTCCGCGTCATCGGCGGTTCGGGATTTTCCATGATATACCAGTCGCCCACGTGACTGTAGGTCACACACGCGTGCATGTTCACGACGAGCACGATCACCGCCGTGCGCAGGTTATCAATCCAGGCAGAGCGAGCGGATGGCGAGGACATGGATGGTTGATAACGAAGAATTCGCGCGCAAGAAAGCTCATTCGTCGCGCCGCAGAAATATCGTCTCTCGAATCGCGACGGAGGGTATGCCGCGAGTTCTGCGACAAGAGTGGCTGGCCTAAGTCAGCCCAGCGATTCTGCCCATGAACCCTCGAATGTGCCGCCAGGTTTTGGACTGCGGTGACGGAGTCTGCGAAGTCACCGCTTTGGCAACGCTCACAGCTCCGAAACTCGCCGACGCCGAAACCATCCCAACCCAAAGCGGCAACTCCGCAGACTCCGTTG
>CAMAWP010000036.1 GCA_945861765.1 Akkermansia muciniphila
TTCCATTCGCCACCGTTGTCTTTTTTGTCCGGAGATTGGAGCGCGAACCAGAACTGGTTTTTGCCGCGATAGCCCATGTCGATGTCGAAGTTGTCGTCATCACTGAAGAAGCTGGCCATGTATTTGGTGTTCACCGTGCCGCCGAAGAATTCGACGGAATCGTCCGCGGCGCCAAAGACTTCGATATTCTCGATCTTGGTACCGCGACCGACCGCGCAGAGGGACAGACCGTTGACCTCCTTGTCGGGAAGAATCACGGTTGAGGAGTTGCGGATGGAAACGTAGCGCAGGACGCCCGAACTGTCGTCGTCGTCGGTGCCGCCGAAGCGGTGGATCCCCTGGCCGTCTACGACGGTGTCAGGGAGACCTTCGAACAAGTCATACTTGGGCGTTGCGGCGTTGCCTTTGACGTCGCTGGCTGTGTTCAGTACTGACTTTCCAAAGATGACGATGCCGCCCCAAAGGCCGCGTTGCCAGAGGGAGATGTCGTTGGGATCGGTCAAATCGTCGGATTCGGAGCAAAAAATGATCGGCTTAGCTCGAGTTCCGTTGGCGAATATCTTCGCGCCCTGGGTGACAAACAAGCAGGAGGAGTTGAGTCCCGTGCCTGATTTTCCCCGGATAACCGTGCCCGGCTCGATATTCAAAACACCGTTCGGGAGAACGTACACGAATCCATTGAGAATGTATTCGTTGGCGTTGCGCCAATTCTGGACTCCAGCCAGATTGCCGGTGATTTGAACGATGTCCGCTTCCGCGCCCACGGCACCCAACATACCCGTGCAAAGGGTCAAGGCCTTGAGTCGCCTTTTGAGAGTTGTCATCATAAATTATAGTCGGTTCCAAGTTGTCGATTTCCTCTAGAATTAAAGCCGATGCAGGCGACAATTGGATGCGTGTTCCGTGACAAATGTGTGAATCTCGTTGGAAGTTTCTCGGCTTCGTGGCACACAAACCGTCTGGACGCTGGTTTTTTGAGGATCGAGACTCTAACGCGGCTTTTGCTTGGGCCGGAACACATCGATACCGACGGGGCCATCGAAGTGGAACCCGGTGAGACTGGCAGGTTGCCCCTCGGGAATGGTTCGGAAAGCGACCAGTGTTGGGAGTCCATCGCGGTGAATCCTCGCACCCACGGAGCTCGTGCTTTCGAGGAGCTTGAATGCGTAGTCCCTTTTCTGGCTCGCGGGAGAAACTGCAAATACGGTGATCACGCCGACCCGTGTGAGCTTGGCTGGAGCCTCCAGCCGCATGGTAACTGTGCCAGGGAACAAGTGATCGATCTCCGACTCGACCTTCTTCCAGGCGCGGAAAGACTTTTTTGTTCCTGGAGTGTTGATTCGGAGATTATTGAGGGTCGTTTCCAAACGCAGATCGCCCCAATCCGCATCCACTCTGGTGCCTTCTGGAGCGTGCAATACCATTGCGAAACCCACGGGGGAGGAAGCTACAAACTGGTCATGAAGGATGAACAAGTCGGGTTCCACAAACAGAATCGAGCGTGTTAATTGCTCCACAAGCCCTCGATAGGCCGCGCTGGCGTCCAGTGAGACGTATTCCCAGCCAGGTCCGGTGGCGCGACCGATGAGTTTCATTCCGTGGGAGGGGGCGAGAGTGGGTCCGCGGCCATCGATCAGAATGTTGTGCATTGCGTCGTGTGGGCCTTCGGCATAAAACCCACTCTTGAGGGCTGCTGGATCCATGGTTTGGATAAGGCTCACACCGCCGGCTTCGATGTCGAAAGTGTTGAAGAGACGCGGAGAATCCTTGGAGGCACTTGTGTAGAGCCGGAACTGGACGGGACCAGGGACTGTTGGGATTGCAACAAAGCCGGCGTCTGGATCAGAGGTTCGCAAGCTCGTGCTGTTTACGGGCGATGTGGCTGCCGTCATCCGCTCCGCGGGATGGGAGACCAACCACAGCGCGCAGAACAAAACTTGCAGAGCCCGACGGGAGGTGGAAGCGCTCATGGCAGAAAAGCGATTCCGCCTCGATTAGAGGGGAGGAGGATGCGCCCGCGCGCGGCATTAAAAGTCATAGCTGAAACTCAGCCCGAAGCTGCGGCCTCGTGAATAGGATGAGTAAAGAAACTCGCCGGATTCGCCGTAGGTGCGTTCGACTTTCGGGTCGAGGAGGTTTTTCACGGCGAACTTCACACTGGCGTGAGGGCCAATCTTCTGCGAAGCCACGAAGTCCAAGGAGGGAACCGCTTGTTCATACACGTCCGCGGTGTTGAGTTTGGTGAGGGCGATTCGAGGGCCTGCAATATTGTAAATCACCGAGGCGCTCGTGCCCGTGCGCTCCCCTGTATAGCTGAGGTCCAGGTTCAGAATGTAAGGGGACTGATCGTAGAGAGCCCTGGTGCCGGCTGTGTCGTGGAAAAAGCTTCTTTTGACACCGAGGTCGTTTGGAGCGATCTGAACCTCGGACTCCACGAGCGCAAGATTCCCACCGACGCTGAACGGGCTCAGGGAAGAATGAGCAAACTCCAGGCTCTTGCGTGCCTCGAATTCGATGCCATAGAGTTTGGCGTCGCTGTTGAAATAGGTGATGACGTCGCCTTCCTGTTTGACGTTTCCTCGTTCAATCGCGTGCTCCAATTCCTTGTAAAAAAGGCTGACGCTGAATAATTCGCCGGGTCTTCGGAACCATTCCCAACGCACGTCGTAGTTCCGAATGGCGGTCATATTGAGCAAAGGGTTGCCCTCCACGAAATCGCTGACGATGGGGTCGTAGCTGTAATAAGCGGCGAGTTCCCTAAACCCAGGCCGAGCGATGGTTTGGCTGTAGCTCAACCTGAGATTCATGTTGGTGGCAATGGAGTAGATCATGCCGACGCTGGGAAGGATGTCTACTTGAGCGAGGAGGGTGTCGTTGGTTTTTTGCGCCGTGATGCTGCTGTCGAGATAACTCACGGAATGAACCCGCATGTCCGTGGTTTCGAGCCTGGCCCCACCAACGAACTTGAAATTCTTGACCACTGGCAGCTCCACCATTAGAAAAGCCGCCTGGACGCCTCGGTCCGCGTCGTAAAAGCTGTCGAACACCTGGGCGTAATTGGCCCACTGAAAGCCCACGCTTCGAGCGTTTCTACGGATGGATAGCAAGCCGAGGTTTTCGTCTGTGAGGAAGTGGTTTGGGTCGTTGTTGTAGCCTCCGCCTCCGGAGTAATAAAACTGGCGTTCGTCGAAGGTTCGATCCGAGGAGCTGTCAAAGAGTCCCCACTTCAACCGGGCATCCTCCCCGGTCCAGGAGCGGAACGGCAGCCCCCAGTCCAGCTTGAAGTTCTGATTGCCTTCATCCAGGCCGCGGAAGTAGCGGGTGGGATCTTTCGGGTTTGAATTCTTGCCGCCCGACTCGTAGCCGCTGCCAGAATCGTTGTCGTTAAAAAATCGGGCGTTGGGCTCGTCCTGCGTCGTCTGAGCCAGGCCAATCAACCAATTGAATTGTAGATCCTTGAATGTGGGGAAATGGTGTTCGCCTTTGATCTGGTAAGTGGTCAGGTTTCTTTCCGTCCAGTAAAGGTTGAACTTACGAAAAGAGCCGCTAGTGCTGTTGTTCGCATCAAAGCCTTCATCCTGGATTCGAGCCTCGTCCAAGGCGTTTTGGTTGTAGAAAAAAGTGAAACCCAGCTCGTGGTTCTCCAAGGGTTTGTAGCCCAGATTCACCATTCCGGACCAGTTAACGGTGCTCAAGGATCGGGCGTCCCGATAATTGTTCTTCAATTCGGTGCCTCCCTGGTAGCGCCGGGAGACGCCGTTGTCGTAGGAGGAGAAGTCCTGCTTGTAGCTGACGGCTGCGAAATAGCCTAGAAGACCTTCGTACAATGGCGCGGATCCGCCCCCTGCTCCCGAGAAATTGTAGTTCAGGGGTTGGGACTGAGTTCTCGGGGCGAATTCGGTGGTCCCCAGATCACGTGACAACCGATCGAGCCGGAGCTGGCTTTCCATCCGCTGGTTGAACACGGGCGAATTGGTGAGCAGATTTCCGACCTGGGGCGTCGGAAACTGAGCTCCGATGGGTGCCTCCTGGCTTATCGTCGCTGGGAGGGCCCGTCCGCCATCATCCGTGGCGGCCCAATCCAAACCGCCACCCTTGTAGGTCAGGAATTGTCCGTTGAGATTGGCGTTTTGGTTGAAGGCGCCTCCAAGGGAAAGTGAAAGAAATCGCTTTTCCGGGAACGATTTCGTGACGATGTCGATACCGCCACCCGTATAGGTGCCCGGCTGATCAGGGGTGAAGGTTTTGGCGACCACCACACGATCGATCACTTGGGAAGGGAACAGGTCGAGGGAAGCGGATTGGCGATAAGGATCAGCCGAAGGGATGTTTGCACCATTGAGGGTTGTCGATATATAGCGATCGTTGAGGCCGCGAATCACCGCGGATTTTCCGTCCACAATCGTCGCGCCCGAGACCTTGGAGATCGATTCCGCAGCGTTTGCCGCTCCCAAGCGCGAGATGAATTCGGATCCCAACGCTTCGACCATCGCCGAAGAGTTCTGGCGCTCGATCATGATTTGTTCACTCTGCTGGGTGAATTCCTCGGCGGTGACCTCGTATTCTTCCATGTCGAAAAATTCGGGCCGCAGATTCCCGTTCACCGTCGTCGTTTGGCCAGCCAGCACTCTCACCTCGGTGACGTTTGCGGAGGCAAAACCGGATTTGGAGAGGCGCAGAGTGTGTTCTCCCGGGGGCACGCCGCCCAGTTGGAAGCGCCCATTGGCGTCGGAGCGTGCGGCGAGGGTGGTGCCGCGCACGGTGACCACGGCGCTCGAAAGCGGTGCGCCATCCCACGTGCTGACGATGGCGCCCACCACGCTCCCGGCGTCCTGCGCGCAGGCGCCAACGCAGTGGACCAGAACCAGAAAACAGACCCACAGCGCAAAGTTCCTCGTTGCTGTCATGCTCATGACCGGTTCGTGGTTCGCGCCAACTGCTCCACCTTCTCAAGGTAGCGCTGGACGTTTTCACGAGGCTTGAGTTTCTGGGCCTTTTTCAGCAGGTCCGCCGCCGCCACGTACTTTTGTGATTGCACAAGCAGTTGGGCATGCTTGACGAGCGCTTCCGCCTCGAATGTTTGAATGCCGGCAGCCATTCGATAGCGCAACTCCGCCTTCTCCTTTTCTCCGTGTTTCGAATAATAATCGCCCGCCAGCAGCAGTGCCTCGCCGTCGAGCGGGTCCTTCAACAGTATTTCCTCCAGGGTTTTAATGGCTTTGTCGCCCGAACCGGCAGCGATTGCGGCCTTGGATTCCAGCTTCAAGAGCCTCAACTCATCGGCTGCAGCCAAAAGGGTGCGCGAGCCGCGAATCTTTCCGAATAGCTTTGCGGCTTCTGTCCAAGCGCTCCGGCTCACTAAAATCTGCGCCGCGCGCACCGCCTTCCCTGGGTTCTGGCCATTGTCGGTTTCGATGGCCTCGAGGTACGCGTCCAGGGCCAGGTCCCTGGAATCCTGGGACATGTGGAGGTCCCCTAGCAAATAGAGGGTTTGCGGGCTGGCTTTGCCGACACGGCGCAGCATTTCGAGGCTGACAACGGCCCTGGCAGGCTGTTCTTTCTGGATGTGAATGTTGGCTTGCAATGACCACAGGGTGTCGCGCTCGGGATGTTGCTTGATCATCTCGTCCAGCAGGGCAAGCGCATAATCGTAGTTGGCCGCCGCGATCGAACCCTTCACCAGGCCCAGCTTGAACTCGAGGTTCTCGGGCTCGAATACCAAGGCCTGCCGGTACGCTGCCTCAGCCGAAACGTTCAGTCCCTGGCTCAGATACACAAAACCAAGCAGGCCGAAGACCTTGCCGTCTCCCCCGCCGAGCGCGATAGTGCGTGTCAATGGCTTTACCGATTCCACGTACTTTCCATCCCGCGCGAGGACGAATCCCAGGTTCTTGTGCGCCCTTCTGAAGTCGGGAAATTTTTCGATCGCAGCCTGAAAGTAATTCACCGCATTGGTCAGGTCCTCCCCTTGGAAATAGAGGTTGCCCAGGGTGAAGTCGAAGACAGCGCTCGAGTTCGGTTTGATGAGGGATGCCAGCTCAGACCGAGCCCTGGCCTGATCTTGGCGGAGGAGAGGTGCAATTTTGTCACGATACGCGGCCTGTTCCTCGGGTGTCATGCGCGGCTCGATGTCGGCAGCGAAACCGTAACTTCCCATCAAGCGCTTCAGAAATTCCGGGTCATTCCACAAAGAGGCCAGCTCGTGTCCTTCAGGGATGGGAGCGAAGGTCCCCGGCGAACCCGGTGCCACGCGCTTCTCCTGCCTGGGCAGGCCCGCGGCCATGGCGGTGATCGCAAAGCAAATTCCCCCTATCAACATGCCGCTGAGTTTCATGCATTGCTTCATAAATTATTTGGATGTCACTCGGAAACGCATGGGAATGCGGATATACGCGCGCACTGGCTGACCATCCTTGAGTCCGGGTGTGAAACGCCATTTGCGGATCGCTTCAAGGGCGGGTTTTTCAAATTCAGGGCGAGTCGCGTTCTCCACACGCGGAGATTCAACCCGGCCTTTCTCGTCCAGCACGAAGAGGAGGGTGACGACACCCTCGACTTTTGCCTTGCGGAGCTCAGGAGGATACGCGGGCGCCACTTGTGAAACGGGCTCGGGTCGTTTTTCCAGGTCAGCCACGTTGAATGTTTCCTCCTGCGCGGCTGCTGAAGTCGTGGCATGAACCTCGCCAAAGCCAGCAAGGGAACCACCCAAGCCCATTGCCACCTCCAAATCCGCCGTCACAGCGATTGTCTGAGTGGTTTCAGCGAGTTGCGGTTCAGGCGTGGTGTCCGGGATTTTTTGCTCCTCGATTTGCGGTGGCTGAGCCTCTTCGGCCGGGGGTGGCAAGTCCACCGAACTCGCCTTTCGTAGTTCCAGGGTTCGGTCCGGCTTGTTGATCCGGTGAGCGAACGGGATGATGCCGAACAGCAAGGCTGTGAACCCGGCGGACAGAGTCACAGCCACCAGCATTCCAGCGGAGCTCTTTTCGTTCTGGTAAACTTTTCGCATGACAAGGCCTGACGCATGCCAGTCAACCCCTGCTTGTCGCGAGGCTCACGTCTTTGGCGCCACCGAGCTTGGCTTCGTCAATGACACGGATGACCATTCCCGAGCGGGAATTCTCATCGGCCTGGATGACCACAGGCAGAGCCTCTTTCGCGCACAAGCGCTTGACCGTTGGGCGCACCCCTCCAAGGCCAATTTCCTTGCCGCCGTAGGCGATCTTTCCGTCGGGCGTCACCGCGAAAATGATGCTGTTTTTCTCCATCTGACTCGCGCTGGCGGCGGCCGGCTTGTCGACCTTCACTCCCGGTTCGTCAATAAAGCTGGTGGTCGAAACAAAGAAGATCAGCAGGAACATGATGATGTCGATGAGCGGAATCAGATTCAGCTCAATCGGCTCCTCAGGCTCGGCGAGTGTGCGTCGAAATCTCATGACAGCACCGTTTGCCCGTGCGCGTTGCAGAAATCGGATGTCGACCTCTTAAAGTCATCAGGCGTGAAGAAACGTGTGATGCCGCGGAATTGAGGACGAAAATGACGGAGCGTGATCCCTTCGAGACGGCTCAGGAACGCGACATACTCGTGACGGCGGCGCTTGGCGATAGTGGCCATGATGAGCCCGGGAATGGCCAGCATCATCCCGGTCTGCGTGGCGACGAGCGCTTCGCTGATGCCCCTCGCAATGACATCGGAGGTCGAACTTCCGCCCACTCCAATGGCTTTGAACGTGAGCAACATCCCCAGCACGGTGCCGAGCAAGCCCAAAAGAGGGGCGGAAATGACGAGGACGTTGAGGAAAGCGAGGTGCCGGTCCACCTTTGTCACTTTCGTGGCTTCAACCTCCCGGAAGCGGCCCTCAATATCAAGCAGGGATCCCACCTCGTCCTGGGTGTAGCGAATCAATTCTTGGATCCGTGATGGCGCCTGCTCCGGTCGAGCCACCCAGGTTCGCAGCATCCCATCCGAGGCACCTGAGATGCCGCGATACTTCAGCGACATCAACAGATGGATTGCGGTTCCGAACATGACGAGGGAGAGCAATGCCATGGCCAGCATGACCTCGCCGCCGTTCGACCAAGTGTGCCACATTTCATGCAGAATCGCGTTCATACTGTGATTTGGTAGGAGTGGCCAAGGGTTAGTTGGAGAAGGGATTGGGTTCTGACTGCGGAACGCCGTTCACGAAACCGACCGCCGTTTGTTCCATACTCCCGATGATGGCTTTCGCTCGCCGGCTCAGGAAGGCGTGGAACAGGAGCGAGGGGATCGCCACCGCCATGCCTGTTGCGGTGCAGATGAGGGCCTCGGAAATGCCCGCAGCCAGCATCTTGGGATCGCCGCCACCAAAACTGGAAATGATTTTGAAAGTCGCGATCATGCCGGTGACTGTGCCCAGCAATCCCAACAGCGGACCGGTCGTTGCGGTGAGAGCGAGAAATGGAAGCCCCCGTTCCAGTTTGGTGCGAGCGCCAAGCATTTTCTCGTATAGGATTTCCTCGATGTACTCCTTCTTTTCATCCACATGCTCGAGGGCGGCGGTGAGAAGATCGCCGACTATGCCCGGAATACTCCGCACATGGTGCATCGCCTTTTCGATCTCTTTGGATTCGACATGCCTCAACACGGTTTGCAGATCGATCTCGGTGGCGAGTCGCACGCGGGAGAGTTCGAACCATTTGTAGAACGCCAGCAAAATCGCGGCCACGCCCAATCCGACCAATGGAATCATGACGATGCCGCCTTTCTTCAGTTTTTCGAACATCGATTCGTTGAGGGCGGCCAGCTTGAAGGCGTTTCCCAGAGTGGCGTCGAGCACGAGGTTCCCCGATCCGGAGGTGACGAGGGCCCGACTGGCCGACTCGATCGCCGGGTCAAGCTTGGCGAGGGTGGGATCCATCTTGTTCAATTCCTGCTGCAAGAGGCCGGCAGGTCCCCCTGAGTTGGCGGCAAACATTGCCACCGGCCCCACCAACGCAACCTTGCCGGCCAGGACCAGGCCTGTGTTGTCGAGCGCCTTGCCCTCGATGATCTCGCCACCCAGCACGCTTTCGGCTCTCCTCAGGGCCGTCGTCAGAATCTCCGATCGTGCCGTGAATCGATCGGCAGCCACCAGATCCGCCGCAGCTACCGTCTTTTCGATCGAGTCGAACAAGGGGCCGTAACGAGGTTCTTCCGCAAAATTAAGCCGCGAGCGGAAAGCCCGTGCGTATTCGCTCATCAAGGAGTCGATGTATTTAACATCCTCGCCTCGCACCTTCGCTGCGGATTTGAGCCCGTTCAGTTCGACGAGCTGGTTCTCCTGGACACGTTGCAGCTTGGCAAAGTCCGCGCGTCGATCCATTAACGTTTGCTCTAACTCGTTGATTCGCCGAGCCAAAGGGAGCCGCTCAGCGTCTACGTCCTGGCGGAGCTTTGACAATTCCACAAATGCCCTCTGGAGATCGTTCGATGCTCCGGAAGAGAGCCCATCCAAATCCAGCGCAAACGCCCCGAAAGGGAAGACGGCAATGGCCGTGCAGAGGAGTCGTTGGAGGCGAACCAAATCGAGTGACATGCGATTGCTCAAGAACTTCATTTGATGCTTACAGGGAGGGGAATGAAGTAAGCCGGTTTTTCATTCCGATAGATACGGATGACGTCCCTGACAGGCACCGACAGATCGGGCCTGAAAGTCCATTCCCAGCCCTTTGGCCCGGGGGCGCCGGTGCCAGCGTAGTCGCCGGAGTCGTTGACGAAGTAGGCCGCACCCAACCCGACGTAAACCGTTTCGACCGCCACCTCATCACCTTTTGAGTTCTTCCTTTTCTCGCTGAATAGCGTCACCGCGTTGTTGAACTTGTCCCACTCATTCAGGAGCCCAACCACGACTTGGATCCGTTCCGTCGCTGGCATTTTCGTGTTTTCAGGATTCGCTGGCACTCGAACCAGGAAGGGTTTGATGATCTCCTGAAGCGGCAGCGGCAACTGGGGGGCAAATTTGAGGATTTTCCCTTCAAAGTCGGAAGCGAACGCCTTGGCTCGATCGACACTTTCATTGGAAGACTTCAGTAGGGATTCCCCCTGAATCCGCTCCTTTTCGACATGCACGCTGTGGGTGCTCACCTTGGTCATCTGCTCCTCGACGGACTTCAATTCACGCTCCAAGAGTGCCACGCTCTGTTCGAGCATGTCCTTGTCCGATTGCCAGTCGCTCCTGGTCTTGGAAATGAGTTGGCGAGCCTCAACCCATTTTTCGAGGGTCGAACGCGCCTCATTCAAAGGGCTCTGCGCATGGAGGGATCCTCCACCAATCAAGACCGCAAGGAATGTTTGTCGTGCCAACGCAAAAACCATATCCAAATTGTGCACAGATCACATCGCGCGCGGATGTCGGACAGGTTACAATATCGTGACTTTGCCTTTGGCTGGTCTCACATCCCGCCGCCGCAGGCCACGGTCGCGGCGAGTGCGCCCACGATGGGTGCCGCCAGTGAAGGCCCCAGGGGTTGCAAATCCTAACCCGCCCGCGAAGTCGCGGGGAGGGTCTTGTTCTGAGCGGCTACGCTGGCTTCCATCGGCCGTCCGAATTGCGGGCTTGTTGCGTGCATAACCATGCGGTAACCTACTCGCATGACCCCATCTCCAAATCTCCAAAGACGAAGACTTGCTTGTGTTGGAAAAGCCCTTCGGAATTGAGATTGTGACGCCGCGAGATTTCCTCGGGCGATTTCTTTGATCGCTTTGTGGCGTTCCCATGAATTTTGAATCTCCTTTCGCAGCGGGCGCAGTGGTCAAGCTCGGCTTGATCAGTTTGGTTATCGCATCGATAGCCGTGTCCACCAGCGCCGAGGATGTCGCGCTTTTCGATCAGAAAACCAACCCTGTGCCGGGGGACCATTGGTCGTTCAAGCCGGTGACGCGTCCGGCGATGCCTGCCGTCACAAACCAGCGCTGGATCCAGTCTCCGATCGACGCCTTCATTCTCGCGAAACTCGAAGCAAAAAAACTTTCACCGGCATCGCCTGCCGATCGGCGGACACTCCTTCGACGCGTAACCTACGATTTGCTAGGTCTCCCGCCAAGCCCGGAACAGATCGACGCGTTCCTGGGCGATCGAGCACCCAACGCGTTCGCGAAGATCGTGGATCGCTTACTCGCGTCCCCCGCCTACGGAGAACGCTGGGGCCGGCACTGGCTGGATGTGGTCCGCTACGCCGACGCCCGCGATTTGATCCAACTGCCCCCCGAAAGCGACTTCCGCGAGGCCTGGCGCTACCGCGATTGGGTGGTCGAGGCCCACAACCGCGACCTGCCCTACACGGACTTCGTTCGCCGCCAAATAGCCGGGGATCTGCTCCAACCAACGGACCCGGAGCGGATCGACACGGAGGCGCTTGTCGCCACGGGCCTGCTGGCGATCGCGGACTTCGTTCCCGGAGATGTCGACAAAGAGCTGATGATCGCCGATTATGTGAACGATCAAATCGATGTCGTTGGCCGAGCCTTTCTCGGGCTGACGCTGGGTTGCGCGCGCTGTCACGATCACAAATTCGATCCGATCTCGATCAACGATTACTACGCGCTGGCCGGAATTTTTTTCAGCACGCGCCTCATCCCCAGCCCGGTCCTCGGCAACACGCCGCTGGTCCGCGTGCCGCTTTTGCCCAAGGCCGAAATCCAAAGAATAGCGACCAAAAAGACGCATGCAGCGGAACTCGAAAAACAAATTCAAAACCTCAAAATGGAGGCGGACCACGAATACTTGGACCACCTGGAGCGGCTCGCGACAGGGCAGACGGCGCGCTATCTCCTGGCGAGCTGGGAATTTAAAAACCGCAGGCCGGGCGCTCCCGAACTTTCAGTGGCCGACCTCGCCATGGCTCACAACCTGCACGCTAAAATCCTGTCCAAATGGTTGAATTACCTTGGCCCTTCCGAAATCGGTGGAGTCCGTCGGCCAGAGGGTGAAGCTGCCCGGCAGAATGAGACTTGGGCAACTTGGCGTCGGATATTGGAGGAAGTTTCAGGCAAATCACTATCACCGGACCTAGTGAACCATTCCATCGTTGACGGTGCCGCCCGGCACCTGGAACAAGCCCTTGTCGCGATTCATCGGCAACGAACCGCTGAAGCTGACCCGCTGCCGGGTGCCAAGAAATCGAGGCTTCAAACCGAGACCCTGAAACTCCAAGCCAACGATGGATGGTTATTGGCATCGACCAACGCTCGAGTCACGTTATGGCCAAACCGCGCCCGTTCGAAGGCCAGGTTTGCAACAGTCGCGCCGGACGCGGCAGGACCGCTCAAAACGAACGTCACCTTGGGCGGCAGAAGCCGTCCGGTGCTGCGCTTCACCGGTAGCGAAGTCCTGGAGGTCCCGCAAACCGTGCCCCCTGCGGGCAGTCTGTTCGTGGTCTTTCGCGTCGCGGACACATCGGCCTCTGGTCAACGGCTAATCGGATGGGAAGACTCCGACGGAGGTCGCCATGGCATCGGCCTGATGCCCACGGCCGGGGGCGGGTTGCACGCGATCTTGCGCAAAGACGGCGCCATCGGAGACATCGTCGCTCCCGCCGGAACGAACGCCATGTTCGAGATCGTGAGCCTCACTTGGGGCGACCACGGTGCTACGTTGCACCGAAAGGGCATCGCCGCAGGAAAATCCACCACCCTCCATGGTGTGTCATCCGATCCGAAAATCAAAGCCCTTCGCATCGGCGGTTCCGGCTCTGGCTCAGCGGCAAAGTTTCGTGGTGACTTGGCGGAGCTGCGGGTCTACGAACAGCCCCTCGGGGACGAGGCCCGCGTGGAAGTGGAGAACGAGCTGACCGACGCTTGGTTGAATCCCGACGCGCCTGAAGCAGCCCCGGCGAACGCAATCGCGCTTCTGTACGATGATCTCTGTTCTCCACGCGGCCCGTTCTGGCTCGAAGAGGGCGAGCGCGAAAAGGTGCTGACCTCGGAATTGACGCCACGCATCGACCGGACGCGGGCGGCATTGGAGGCGCTTAGGAAGTCTATTCCAACCAACATCATGCAGGCCGTGGTGGTCCAAGACGGTGGCCCCGCGAACACAAAGCACGAAGGCTTCAAGGACGCGCCCGTCTACCTGCGGGGCAATCATCAAAAGCCCGGCGAGATCGTGCCGCGCGGCTTGCCGAAATTCCTCGCTGGGGACCATCAACCCGCGATCACCGAAGGGAGCGGACGCCTGCGCCTGGCGGACTGGATCGCCAGCTCCAACAACCCGCTCACGGCCCGCGTGGCGGTCAATCGGATCTGGCAGCACCATTTCGGCGACGGTATCGTGCGCACTTCGAGCAACTTCGGCCGGCGCGGCGACCATCCCACGCATCCAGAATTACTGGACTACCTCGCCATCCGCTTCGTCGAGTCCGGCTGGTCCATCAAGGACATGCACAGGCTCATCATGCTCTCGGCGGCTTATCAGCAAAGCGGCCGTGCGACGCCCGAAACGCTTGTGTCGGATCCGGAGAATTTCCTTCTGGGCCGAATGAACCGTGCGCGTCTCGATGCTGAATCGCTGCGCGACAGTCTGCTGGTTGTGTCGGGGCGATTGGACACAAGCTGCGGAGGAGTCGGCTCCCAGGATGTGGCGTTGCCGCGACGCTCGCTTTACCTGATGACCGTTCGCACCGGCACCAAGTCCGGCTTCGCTTCCGTCTTTGATGCTCCGGACGGCGGAGCGGTTGTCGAGAAAAGGAGCGTGTCAACGGTCGCGCCGCAGGCACTTTTTCTATTGAACGATCCGTTCTCCATTGAACAAGCCGTCGCTCTGGCTCGTCGTGTCGCGCGCGAATTCCCCGCGTCGAAGCCCGACCAACGGATACGAGCGGCCTATCGCCTGGTGTTCGGTCGCCCTCCGACGGGTGAAGAAGCCGCCATAGGCCGGGAATTGATCCAAGGCGGGGATGAGTCCGAACGTTTGGAGCGCTATTGCCAACTCTTGCTCTGCGCGAATGAATTTGTTTATCTGGACTGATGGCATGAAAATCCTCTCCCCATTCCTTGCGCCAGGAAACCGCCGTGAAATGCTGCGCCGGACCGGCTGCGGTTTCGGCTATCTCGCGCTAGCCGGACTCCTCGGCAAAGAAGCCGCCACCGCCGCGGACTCCGGCGCAACGCCTCAAACCTTCAACGCGCCAACGAATCCACTCGTACCAAAACTGCCGCATTTTACGGGGCGCGCGAAGCGAATCATTTTCCTGTTCATGCCCGGCGGGCCCTCCCAAGTGGACACGTTCGATCCGAAGCCGCGCCTGGCCCAAGACAACGGCAAACCCTCGCCAAAATTGTACCTCGGCCAACAAAGAAACCTGCTGGCCTCACCTTGGAAGTTTCAAAAATACGGCCAATCGGGCATTGAGGTGAGCGATCTGTTTCCTCACACCGGGCGGTGCATCGACGACCTTTGCGTGATCCGCTCCATGGTCGCCGACGACACCAATCATCCGGGTGGCTGTCTGCAAATGAATACGGGTGAGCGCGTTTTTTCGAGGCCCAGTATGGGTGCCTGGATGACCTATGGCCTGGGCACCGAAAATCAAAACCTTCCCGGTTACATCGTTATTGGACCCGGACCCATTATCGAAGGAGCACGCCAGTACGGAGCCAGTTTCCTGCCCGCGTCCTATCAGGGCACATTTGTCTCCGACCTGGACAATCCCATCCGCAATTTGAGGAACCCCAAGGTTGGCCCCGCTCAGCAACGACAGGAACTCGACGCGCTCAAGCGTCTCAATGAACTGCACGCAGAGCAACGCTCCGACGACAGCCGCCTCGGAGCGCGCATCGCTTCCTTCGAGCTAGCCTATCGCATGCAGTCCGAAGCGCCGGAGGCCTTCGACTTAAAGCATGAATCCGAGGCGACGACCAAACTCTACGGAATCGACCGGGAGCCTACCGCGATCTTCGGCAAGCAATGCCTGTTGGCACGGCGGCTGGTGGAACGTGGCGTGCGTTTCGTTCAGCTTTATCACACTACCGGAGGTTTTCAACCCTGGGACCAGCACGGCGATCTCAAAGGGGGCCATGAAAAAAATGCCGCCGCGACGGACTTGCCGATCGCGGGGTTGTTGCAAGACCTCAAATCGCGCGGGCTGCTAGACGAAACGTTGGTGATTTGGGGAGGCGAGTTTGGTCGAACACCAGCCGCCCAGGGCACCGATGGGCGCGATCATCACCCATACGGATTCAGCATGTGGCTGGCGGGTGCCGGCGTGCGCGGCGGGATGACGTTCGGCGCGACCGACGAATTGGGCTGGGACGCCGTGGAGAATCCGGTTCACGTCCACGACCTGCACGCAACCATCCTGCATCTCATGGGAATCGATCACGAGAAGTTGACTTATCGGTACGCCGGCCGGGACTTCAGATTGACCGATGTCTCCGGACACGTCGTACGCGGAATCCTGGCTTGAGACAGGGACCCAATAGAACTTCACGCCATCGCCCCTCTGGCCGGCCTAAGGTTTCCAAACGATCCGAGCCACTGCGTCATTGGTCGAGGCCTTCGTGGCTCCGCCATGCATGACAAAATAAAGGGCTCCGTCCGGGCCAAGCTGGATAGCCAATGGGCCTGACGGGAGTCCCTGCAGGAATGCCTCTCCTTGGCCTGGCTTGCCTGTGTTGGCATCCACAGCGGCAGTGCGTATCGATTTGCGGCTGAAATCGGAGTAAAAGAGCCCCCCGTGATAGCGCGCGGGAAAACCACGTCCCGATGGAGAAGGACGGTAGATGAGCGCTCCCGTGCAAGACGCTCCAGTGTTCCGCTGATACTTGAACCAGGGTGCGGTGAAACTCTCCACTCGGTTGGTCCGCGAGAGAGTCAGCAGGCCGTCGCCAAATACTCTTGGCCAGCCATAGTTGGCTCCGGGAACGATCCGGTTTACTTCATCGTAGTCGTCCGCGAGGTCTCCGCCGTTTTCCGCCAGCAGAAGCAGTTTGGTGGGGGCGTCATAAGTCAGTGCCCAAGGTTGACGATGCCCACGGGTGTAGACGAGCCCTCGCGCGTCCGGGCTCTCAACAAAGGGATTGTCTGCGGGAACGGCGCCGTCAAATCCCATGCGCACCACTTTCCCCCGCAGATCGCGTAACGATTGCGCCTTGTTCTCCGGGTCATCGCAGTATTGGCGCAGATTCGCGTTCTGGTTATTTTCGCCAGTGGTGACATAAAGCACACGTTCTGTTGGATGTGCCAGGAGCCCACCTCCCACGTGCTGGCCGGCCTGATCGCCGTCCCATTCCAGTAGGGATTTCTCGCTCGTCGAGTCGATCGTGGCGCTCGTGCCCTCGCCTGTGACCGTCCAACGCCCAACGCGAGCCCGGTATTTTCCACTTGGGGCGTTGGTCGCGTGATAGGCAAGGAAGAGATGCGGAGTCCTCGGGAAATCCGGATGGAACGCGATCCCTCGCAACCCGCGGTCGCCGCTCACATCGGTCTGCACCATACCCACCTGCCGCGCCACGCGGGTCGCGGTGTCGATGCGCCAGATGTTGCCCGTCCGGCCTGTCACCCAAGCAGCCCCATCGGGAGCGAAGGCCAAATCCATGGGCTCGCTGACAAGATCGGAACCGGCGATCACATCCATAGCAAAGCCCGGTGGCAGGTGGATGTCGGCCCGAGCAGTGGAGGACAACGCCAGGGCGGCAAAAGCAAGAGAAAGGAGTCGATAGCGATGCGACATGATGTGAGTCAAATTGTGTTCAGATGGAACCCATCTTCCGAGACAGCATGTCCGAATCAGGCGTCCATGCAAACGAAAAACCAACGCCGGGCGAGGTGTCGAGGTGTCGGCATGGGACAGATCACGGTGAAGTCATGCGGGAGCCTGCATGCACGGTTCTCAACAGCCTTCACGCCCGACCTCGATAACTCTCTGTCCTGGACACCTCCACCTCGTAACCCGGCTGGCTATCTTCAAGCGAGCACGCCCTCGATGACTTTCCCATGCACATCCGTCAGGCGGCGGTTGATGCCGTTGTGGTAAAATGTCAACTTCTGGTGGTCGAGGCCTAGCAGGTGCAGGATAGTAGCGTGAAAATCGGGGATGGTGACCTTGTTCTCGCCCACGAAGTAACCGACCTCGTCCGAAGCCCCGTAGTGGACTCCCTTCTTCACTCCGGCTCCGGCAAGAAAACAGGTGAATGCCGTCGAATGATGATCGCGGCCCGGCGAGCCGATCCCCTGCGTCGAAGGACTGCGACCGAACTCCGTGCTCCAGATGATGAGCGTGTCCTCCAACATGCCGCGTTGCTTGAGGTCGTGGATGAGCGCGGCCACGGGCTTGTCCATGGTCGCCGCCTGCGTATCGTGATTCTCCTTCAAGTTCTCGTGGCCGTCCCAATTGATGCGCGGGCTGCCGAACGCACCGCCATTGAAGATCTGCACGAAGCGCACGCCGCGTTCGAGCAGCCGCCGCGCCATCAGACAGTTTCGCGAGAAACCTTTGTTTGTCTCCTCGCCAAAACCATAGAGCTTCTTGGTGGCCTCGGATTCGCTGTCGAGGTTGGTCGCCTCGGGAATGCTCGACTGCATGCGCGCCGCCAGCTCATAGGAACGCAGCCGCGCCGCGAACGCCCCGTCGCCGGGATGCGCCTCGGCAAACTCCCGGTTCATCGACGCCAGCAAATCCATGTCGGCGGCGCGTGCGGCAGTCGGGATGTTCGCCGGCGTGTTCAAGTCCACGATCGGCTCGCGTGAACTCGTCCGGAACGGCACACCCTGGTGATTCGCGGGCAGGAAGCCGGAGGTCCAGTTGATGGAACCACCGGCCGCGACACCGCGAGGGTCGGGCAGCACCACAAACGCCGGCAGGTTTTCGTTCTCCGTCCCCAATCCGTAGCTCAGCCACGCGCCCATGGAGGGAAAGCCGTTCAACGTGAACCCGCTGTTCATCTGGAACGTAGCCGGCGTGTGATTATTGCTCTTCGCGTACATCGAGTGGATAAAGCAGACGTCATCCACGCAGCTCGCGAGATGTGGAAAGAGGCTGCTCACCCATCCGCCGCTCTGTCCATGCTGGCGGAAGTCATAGACACTCTTCATCACCTTCCCCGGCTGGCCGAAGAAGCCGATGTTCTCGCCCTTACCTTCGAGTGTCCGGCCGTGAAGGCGCTCCAGCTCCGGCTTGTAATCAAATGTGTCGAGATGGCTGACGCCGCCGCAGCAAAAGATTTGCAACACGCGCTTCGCCTTGGGCGCAAAGTCGGGCAGCAGAGCGGACGACGCCACGCCCGGTCCGATCGCACGCGCCTGGTCGCGGTGCAGCAGCCACGCTAGCGCGATGCTCCCGAGGCCGCCGGCGGTGTTGGAAAGGAAGTGCCGACGGGAGAGAATCGGTGCTCGTTGAATTGTCGGAAAGTTCATGGAGTTGGAAGCGTGTCGTGCAATGTCATCGCCGAGGGACGCGTGCTGCCTGAACCTGCCTCGCAGAGCGAGTCTTGCCCCAAGCCAGGCACATCGCAGGTTCAAGCCGCTCACCGGACATAAACAAACTCCGTGGAGTTGAGCAGCGCCCAGCAGACGTTCGTCAGGCTGCGTTCCTTCGCGGCAGCGAGGGCGGGCCTAGTTTCGTCCGTGGTTGGCGTGCGGCCAAAAGCGAGTCGATAGGCAGCGTGGATCGCGCGAGGGAGATCGTTGCTCGACTCCTGCATCGCGCGTGCGGCGAAATGCCCGGCCTGCCGCTGGACGAACGAGTTGTTCATCAATCCCAGCGCCTGCAACGGCGTGGTCGTGACGCCGCGACGGGGCGCTTTCACCGAAGGATCGGGGCAGTCGAACGCGTCCAGCAGCGGTTCTTTGCCCGAGTTTACGTTCATGCGATAAACAGTGCGTCGGTTGAACTCCGGGCCGAGCAGGTCCTTGGGTTCGTAGAAATCCGAATTGAAGTTCGCCACCGTGAAGGACCGAAAACTTGGACCGCCCATCTGGAAATTGATTTGTCCGCTCACGGCCAGCATGGCATCGCGCAACACTTCGGCTTCGAGCCGACGGGGCCGGAAACGCCAGAGGAGCGTGTTGTCGGCGTCGATGGATGAGGCGCGCCGGAAGTAATCAGTAACCAGTGAACCAGTCTTTTGAGAAGCCGCAGCGGTCGTCTTCGCTGTGCTCCCAGACTGATGACTGATTGCTGAACTGCTGTTCTCTGTCTCACTCGAACTCTGCCGGTAGGTCGCCGAGTTCACGATCAGCCGGTGCAGCGCCTTCACGCTCCATCCGCTTTCAATAAACTTCACCGCCAGCCAGTCGAGCAACTCGGGGTGCGTCGGGCGCACGCCGCTCACGCCGAAGTCGTTTGGCGTCGCCACCAAACCCTGACCGAAATGATAGTGCCAGACGCGATTAGCCATCACGCGAGCGGGTAGTGGGTGTCTCGGGTCAGCGACCCACGCGGCGAATTTCAGCCGTCGCTGAGCCTCGGGCGCGTCCGCAGACAGACCAAAATCGGAACTCAAATCGACAATGGCCGAGAGCGCGCCGGGTGTGACGATCTCATCCGGCGAGTTCACGTCACCGCGCTTGAGCCGCATCGTGCTCTTGGGCTGCACGCGCGTTCCTAAATACGAGACGGGCGACGTCTTCGATTTCACCGCGTCGAGAGCTTTCTGTGAACTGCTTCCACGAGCCAAGGCCGCGTCACGCGAGGCGGATTGTTCCAGGCTGAGGCTGGCCAACACTTCCGATTCCGGAATCGAAAAGCCCGCCGCGTGAAATGACGCCGGTCCCGGTTTCCTCGTGCTGGCCGGACGCTTCAAGGCCGCAAGCTTCCAGCCCTCGGCTTCGATGCGTGTCACCTCTCGCTGCGCTTCGGCGACTTCCTGCGCGAGCGTGGCGAGGCTTTCGTCGCGCGCTTTCGACTGCGAAGGACTCGCGATGGATCCCTCGCCATGCTTCACGCCCTCGAAGACCGACTTGATGCGGTAATACTCCTCATGCGGAATCGGATCGAACTTATGCGTGTGACACCGCGCGCAATTGATAGTGAGACCGAGGAACGATTGCCCCACAACACCGATCAAGTCCTCCAGCTCGTCCTCGCGGGTGATGGCCTTCTGCGTCGCGTTGGCCTGAGCATTCCCAGCCTGATCCCACGGTCCGCAGACGAGCAGGCTCACACCAATGAGGGTATCGCTCGTCACCGGCTCGAGAACGTCGCCGGCTATCTGCTCCTTCATGAAGCGGTCGTAGGGTTTGTCGTCGTTAAAGCTCTTGATCACGTAATCGCGATAGTGCCAGGCATTGTTCCGAAGCCGGTCATACTCAAACCCCTGACTCTCCGTGTAACGCGCCACATCGAGCCAATGCCGACCCCAACGTTCTCCATAGCGCGGCGACGCCAGCAATCGCTCCACGAGCTGCTCATAAGCGCGCGGTGACTGGTCCGCCACGAAGGCGTCGATCTCCCGCGGCGATGGCGGCAGTCCGGTCAAATCGAAACTCAACCGCCGAATCAGCGTGGCGCGGTCGGCGAGTGGTGACAGGGTGAGGCCGTTGGTGGCGAGACGAGCACTGATGAAGGAGTCGATGGGGTTGAAGTGATCCGCCATCAGCATGTCAGTATTCAAGGAGCCCGTTGTCTTTGGTTGGCCGCGCCCCGCCTGTTTATTGATTGCGGCTTCGCTCACCGTCAGCGAAGGCAAAGGCTGCAACGACCAATGCTCACTGCGAACCCGTATCGGAGCCATCGCCTCAGGCCAGTTCGCTCCCTGTTCTATCCACGCCCGGAGCAGACCCACCTCCAGTGGCGTGAGTCGTTCGCCGTTCGGCGGCATGACAGCGTCGGGTTCCAGTCCGGCCACGAGATGGATCAGCTTGCTCGCCGCGCTCTTCCCCGGCAGGATAACCCTGCCCGAATCGCCGCCACGCATCGCCCGGTCCTTCACATCAAGGCGCAAATCCGATTTCTGTTTCTCCGGCCCGTGACACTTGACGCAGTGCTTGGCGAAGAGCGGTTGCACGTCGCGCGCAAAATCCGTCGGAGTCGTGGCCGCTGGCGGGAGCATCGAAAGCTCGGTGTCCTTTTCGGCAGCCCCTACGGCCAGTAATGCACTTACAAGAATCAAAACGCCGACCAGAAGCAACAGGCACTGAAGCCATGAGTCTCCCTGTGGCAAGACACTGTCCGAGTGGTTTCGGGATTCCATAATGCAGCTACTTTGTGAACATGCCTCTCATTCCCAATCGGAGTCAAACTTGGTGATGGTGATTGCCGCGATCCCGTTCTCTCCCCGCAGCAGATTCTCCTGGTTCAGCGATTTGCTGTCGCGATCGACTAAAGGGCAGATGAACTGACTGATGGGCATAGGGTTCCTATCGTGGCTCCACCCTAGAGCTTGGAGATGGGTTGGAGCAAGAAAAGAACCCTGGAAAAATGATGATCCACCGTTGCCAAGTCGACGGCGTGATATGTCTTCACCTCCGTTGCTGAGTTGGGGCAGATCAAGGAGTCCGCTTCGTAAACTTGCTGGATCAACGCGGCCGGCCCATACGTCTCCGAACGCGGGAAAGCCGGGATGGGCTATCCACAGATTGCACAGATTCGCACAGATTATTGCGAGCAAAACAACGGTTCCCGCTTCTTTGAGATTCCTGGGAACACCCCTTTTCCCCATCTGTGCCACCCCCTCTCCCCTCTTTATTCGAATACTTCGGAACTCCATCCTCCGTTCACTGACCCCTCTGGCGCTTGCCACGCGGCGCCACCGTTGGGATGATCACTTCGCGTGGTGTGACATCTGCGTGGTGGGCAAGACTGCCATCGGCCGGGTCAACATCCGCGCTCTCAACATGAACTCGGAGGACCAACTCGCGCTCCGCTACTCGTATCAGGGGAGCATGCGGGAACAAAGGCAACGGGTCAAGACGCGGCCTGTTTTCTCCCCGGAACCTTCACCACTGATGAAGTCGGTCTTGGGGCCAAAGTTTTGAGCCCAAACCGAGGTCGTCTCGATTGGGCGGAGGGTTAGGACGGCGGCGAACGCGAGCTGGAGAAAGGGGTTGGATTTCATGCGAATCCCTCAGACTGAGAGTGTCAGGCACAGAAAACCTCAATCAAGGCGGGAATTGCAGTCCAAAGGAGTTCGGAGTTCCGGCTTTAGCCGGTTCTTCGCACCACAAGCCCTACCTTGGTTACGGTTCATGGAGAAAGGGAGCATCTCCGACGAACGGACGTGAATCGAGGCCATGAACCTGGGAGCGCGGCCTTCAGGCTGCGATTGAAGAATCGGTCGTGCTCTGACTGACTCACGATTCGCAGCCTAAAGGCCGCGCTCCTTGGTTACGGTTCATGGAGAGCGTCACTTGATGCGCAAGGCCAAGAATCTACGGCTCAAAGCGAAGATTCGACGCCAGTTGTCCCTTCAAGTCGAGACATCGGATGATCAAAGCGGGGAATTCGATTCATCCTTAGGAGCAAGATGTTTTCTCCTTTTTGCAGCGTCGCCCGAACCGAGACGTATCCAGGTTCAGATTGTCCTGGTTCAGATTGTCCTTGTTTCTCGCACGAAGAATTTCGTTTCCGTTGAGCCAGCCCGTGGCGTCTCCGGTGAGTCCCAACCTCATGGAAACATCGTGATCCACGCCATGGACGCCGCAGTCGCGTGGCTGGGCAAAGTGAAATTGTCCGGCGTGCGCGTCGAAAAAGTCAAAGCACCGAAGGAGGAATTCCTGCGGCACACAGCGCATTTCGACAAAGTCGAGGTGCAAGACGCCAGCGCGCCGCGGCTCTGGGCGCGGCATTACGAGATTGGCACCGATCGTCCGGTGTTCGCCGGGCGCGACGGCGTGATGAAGTTTGCGCTGGCGGAAATCGAACGCGAGCCCCGCACCGGCACGCCTTGGTATCGCATCTGGCCGCAGAAGCTGATCGAAAAGGAGTATCCGCAGTGGCGCGGGCAAATCGCCGGAGGAACCAGGCCGTAGCGGAAATTCCCCGGCTTGAATTGCAGACAACAAACCCCTACAAATGCCGAAAATATTTCCGGGTTCGTGCGTCCAAGCATTTATAACGTCATGCCAAATACACTGATTCGCCTCTGTGCCGCCGTCGTTTTCTGCGCCGGAGGATTCGCTGCCATCAACCCCGCCCGCGCCGCCGACAAGCCCAACATCATCTACGTCCTCTGCGACGATCTCGGCTATGGCGACGTGAAGTGCCTGAATCCCGGCGGCAAGATCAAGACGCCCAGCCTCGACCGGCTTGCTATCGGCGGGATGATTTTCACGGACGCGCATTCTGGCTCCGCCGTCTGCTCGCCCACGCGCTACGGCATCATCACGGGACGCTACAGTTGGCGCACCCGCCTTCAGAATGGCGTGCTCGGCGGGTTAAGCCCGCGTCTCATCGAGCCGGGCCGACTCACCGTCGCCGACCTGCTCAAGAAAAACGGCTACCGCACGGCGGTCATCGGCAAATGGCACCTCGGCATGGACTGGATGAAACTGCCCGACAAGGACGTGGCCGAATCCAGCGTCGAGACGCGCGAGCAGGTGCGCAACGTGGACTTCACCAAGCCCATCAAGAACGGCCCCACCGCCGTGGGCTTCGATTACTACTTCGGCATCAGCGCGTCACTGGACATGGTGCCCTACGCGTTCATCCATAATGATCGCGTGACCAAGCAGCCCACCGAGGATCGCGACTTTGTGATGATGACCGGGCGCGACACGCCGCGCTCGCGCCTCGGCCCCGCCGCGCCGGGGTTCACCGCCGAGGAGGTGCTGCCGACCTTCACCCGCAAGGCCGTGGAATACATCGGCCAGCGCGCCTCCGATGCCAAGCGCGGCAAACCGTTCTTCCTCTACCTGCCGCTCAATTCACCCCACACGCCCATCGCCCCGACCGCCGAGTGGCTCGGTAAGAGCGGTGTCAGCCCGTATGCCGATTTTGTCATGCAGACGGACTGGAGCATCGGCCAGTTGATGAAGGCCCTGGATCGCCACGGCCTCGTCGAGAACACACTGTTCATCGTCGCCAGCGACAATGGTAGCTCGCCCCAAGCCCGGCCCGAGGAATTGGAGGCCAAGGGGCACTTCTCGAACCATCCCTTCCGCGGCGGCAAGGCGGACATCTACGACGGCGGGCACCATGTCCCGTTCATCGCGCGCTGGCCGGCGAAGGTGAAGGCCGGCGGCAAGTCGGACCAAGTCACCTGCCTCGCCGACTTCATGGCCACGGCCGCGGACATCATCGGCGCGAAGCTGCCCGCCAACGCCGCTGAGGACAGCGTGAGCATTTTGCCCGCGCTGCTCGGCCAAGACAAAGCGCCGTTGCGCGAAGCCATCGTGCACCACTCGATCAACGGCTCGTTCTCGATCCGGCAGGGCAATTGGAAACTGGAGTTGTGTCCCGGCTCCGGCGGCTGGAGCGCGCCCAAGCCCAACGTGAACGACACGAGCAAGCTGCCGCTCATCCAGCTCTACAATCTCGCCACTGACATCGGCGAGAACAACAACGTTCAGGCCGAGCACCCGGAAATCGTCGCCCGTCTCACCAAGCTCCTCGAAAAATATGTCGCCGACGGACGCAGCACCCTCGGCAAGCCGCAGAAGAACACCGTGGATCCGGACATCTGGAAGGCGGGCAAGGCCGCGCACCAGCCACTCGCCGCGAAGAAACAAACTCAGAAAACGAAGAAGAAGGAATGAAAACCACGCCCGTAATTCAAAACTCAAAGTTCCAATTTCCAATTCCGATTTCCAATTTCCAGAACCTGCGCGCCGCGCCCGTTGTGCGTGGAATCTGGAGCCTGATGATGCTTGGAGGTTTGGCGCTTGGAGTTTTGAACTTTTCCACGCACGCCGCCCCCATCGCCGGCAAGCGCCCCAACATACTTTTCATCCTCACCGACGACCAGGGCTACGGCGACCTTTCCGCGCACGGTAATCCCGTCCTCAAGACGCCGAACCTCGACAAGCTCCACCGCGAGGGCGTGCGCTTCACCGACTTTCACGTCAGCCCCACGTGCTCGCCCACGCGCAGCGCGCTGCTGACGGGCCGGCATGAATTCAAGAACGGCATCACCCACACCATCCTCGAACGCGAGCGCATGACGCTCAAGGCCACGACGCTCGCGCAGGCGCTTCAGTCTGCGGGCTACACGACGGGTGTTTTTGGCAAATGGCATCTCGGCGACGAAGCAACGTATCAGCCGAACCGGCGCGGCTTCGGCGAGGTGTTCATCCACGGCGGCGGCGGCATAGGGCAGATTTATCCCGGCTCGTGTGGCGACGCGCCGGGTAACAAGTATTTTGACCCGGCAATCCTGCACAACGGCAAGTTCGAGAAGACGAAGGGCTATTGCACCGATGTCTTTTACGCGCAGGCGACGAAGTGGATTGATTCGCGGCGCAAGGCCGGCAAGCCCTTCTACGCCTACATTCCGTCCAACGCGCCGCACGGCCCCTACATCGCACGCCCCGAGGACAAGGCGCTCTACGAAGGCAAGGGACTGGCCGCCGACACGGAGAGTTTTTTCGGAATGCTCCACAATATTGACCAGAACGTCGGCAAGCTCCTCGCCAAGCTCGACGAGTGGGGCATCGCGAAGGACACGCTCGTCGTTTTCATGAACGACAACGGCGGCACTGCCGGCACCAAGGTCTTCAACGCCGGCATGCGTGCACAGAAGGGCACGGCGTGGCTCGGCGGCACGCGCGCGAGTTCGTTCTGGCGCTGGCCGGGCACACTCAAGCCCGCCGACTGTGGCGTGCTGGCGGCGCACATTGATTTCTTCCCGACGCTCGCCGAGATCACCGGCGCGAAACTTTCTGCCGACGTGAAAAAACAGATCGAAGGCCGCAGTCTCGTGCCGCTGCTGGAAAATCCCGCCGGCTCGCTACCGGATCGGATTCAATTCACGCATCAGGGTCGCTGGCCAAAATTTTCCGATCCGAACCTGGCGAAGTTCAAAATGTGCAGCATTCGCAACACCCGCTGGCACCTCGTCTCCGCCAACGGCACCGCGGAACCAAAGTGGGAACTCTTCGACGTGAAGGCTGATTACGGCGAGCAGACCGACGTGGCCGCGCAGCACCCCGACGTGGTGAAGGAACTCGCCGCCGCCTACGACAAGTTTTGGGCCGAAGCGCTCCCATTGATGGTCAACGAAAAGGTAGTCGGCCCCGCGCTCAATCCATTCCAGGAACTTTACTACCAGCAATTCGGCGGCAGCCCGACGGCGGCGGATTTGCAGAAGATGGATCCCAGCCGCAAGTTCGGCGAGGAAGCCCCGAAAGCCGGGAAGAAAAAGAAGAAGTAATCAGGATTCAGTCAGTCCAAACGGCCTCGGCTTCGACTCCTCGTTCATCATGGCGGCCACGGGCGACCGTGTGCCAACGGTCTATATCGAGAACCGCCGTATCGTCGGGTTGAATCCGAAAGACCCGATTGCGGTGAGTTACAAGGCCAAGATGGGCACCGAGCCAACCAGTGCGGAAAATCCTGAACTCCTCAAGCTCAAGCACACGCACGGCCACGACATGACCATCGTCAACGGTGTGGGCCGCATCGGATGGATGACCGGCGGCAAATCCGCGCGCTGGAAGGACGCGGATATATCGCACACGTTATTGATAGGACTTTCCTTTCCCAGCCTGTCGGGGATACCTCTTGGAGATGGATTGGAGCAAGAAAGAACGCCGGAGAAACGATGAGAAACGGAGTTTGCCGCCTTGGTAAGCCCCTCTGTGGGCCGTCGACGGCCCACAGCGGGGTTCGATCCTCCATGATCCTCTTCGGAAAGTGGATTCAGAGCGTAATTCCCGCCTTTTGCCGTGTTTGCAGACAAAGGGGAGTATCCAGAGCGGTGGGCAACGTTTCACCGATGTTGCTGCGGGCACCGTGGGCGTGCCGCCCGATCTCAAATTTGAAATTTCAGATCTGAAATTGGGCGCAGGCCCCAATCGGATTCCTCTTTCCACAGCCCGCAATGCTTCAGAATCTTTTCCACCACGGCTTTCTGTCTTCCCTCGACCTGCGTGCCTGCCGGCAGGTAAAAGCGACGATCCACCTTCGCCAAGGCTATGGTGGAGGGTTGAGAGTTGAGAGTTGAGAGTTGAACGTTGGACGTTGGACGTTGAAAGTTTCTTTGCTCTGATAGTCGCAGACGACAAGCTCCTCCCGTTCGTTGGCCTGGTATTGCAAATGCACGGCCTGAAGCGCGGCGACGAGTTGCTCTCGCTCGGTAATACGGGTTTTGATGTTGACGAAGTGGCTCATGGTTCTGGTGGGTTTTTGGGGAACGCTCAACGTTTCTCTCCATGAACCAGGGCGGGCGAGACTCTGTCGAGCCCTGACGTAATCCCTTTCCTGCAGGCCCCTTTGCACCAAGCCGCCAACTCGACCGAGTCTCGTCCTCCCTCGAAGGGCTACTGGCCCTTGGTCGGACCCTGCGGCTGCCGTACGCGTGAGTTTCTACACTGTTCAAGCACTCACCGGTCCGGTATTGTAGGCGGCGTGAGTTCGCCCTTGGATTTCATAAGGATTTTTGCCGGGCAGTTGAGGCAGGCGGGGATCCCGTTTGCCATCACATCCGGCATGGCTTGCGTGCATTACGGTCTGCAACAAAACACCAAAGACTCAGACTGGATCATTCCCCAAGACGGTCTCGCAAAGCTGCGGATCCTCCTGGAAAGCCGGGAAGGGGAGTTTCCACCCTGGCGCATTATTTACCGTCAGATCTTCGGAGCCCCGCTTGATGCTGAGTTCATGTCCCATGGTTGGTCGAGTCATCTGTCAATCTGGGACTCGGCGGCATCCGTCGAGCAACAAGGTGGACATCTTCTGCAAGCCCCCGCGAGTCAGGCCGGAAGAAATCGCCGTGGACAACGAAGGTTGGGCCACGCGCCATGTGGTTGCGCAAATGAAGCGGACAGACCGGGATAAGGATTGGCCGATCGTCCAGGGTCTGGGTCAGCAACTTTGGGAACGCGGACAAGCCATTGGCCTCCTTCATCTGACAGAATTCCAAAGTTTGACGGAGGCTTGGCTGATGGCATCGACCCAGGAGAAGGAACAATTGTCCCGGCGGCGTCCACTTCTTCACGCGCTCGACGCGTCACCTCCTCTCGAGAAGATTGATTTCGAGCGTCTGCTTTCGATTGAGCGTTTGATCTGGGAGCGGGTGAACGAACACCGTCAAGGGAATTACACCCGCGCTTGGAAGGACTTTTACCGCAGATGGAGGGGCGAGGACGGATGGCACTGGCCCACGGACGAACAATGGTGGCTGCAACACAGGCACCTCATGAAAGCAGTGCATCAACACGGTTTGCCTCCCAACCCGCTCGCCGGCATTCCTAGTGAGGAGTTGGTAAGCGCCGCGCTGCGCGAAGTCGTAAAAATCGCCGCTGCCACCCAAAATGAGCTTGCCCGTGTTCTCCCTCCGGTGGATGAATTGTTGCCATAACGCTCAAGATTGTGCCTGCGGAGCCCGAAATCGAGTATTCGGAGGAATATTACGAAATCCTCGCCCGGACGATGGGGGAGGAAAGGGCGGCTTGGGCGCGCCTCCCGCGGGAGGAACGCGAAAAAGAGCTGCGCTGGTATCATGACAACTTCAACACTCCCGACGACCTCGCCGTCTGGCCTCCGGAACTCGGTGGCGGCGCGTTCAAAGTGTGATCAGTATCCAATCCTAGAACTCCCCTAACCGCCTACTTCTTGATCACGCTCATTCCCACCCAACACACGGACCTCCGGCAGGGCAAATGGACCAAAACGAGACCCGTTGGGTTGAAGAAGCCCATGCTTGACGTTTGGATCACCTTGGCCAATATGTTCCCATAACAAGGAAATCATCATGAGCGAACAAGCTAGTGCGCATCTCAGATTTTCCCGAAGGTTGAGCGAGCGACGAGGCACAGAGGTTAGACCCGCCTTCATGACGATCTGCAGCGGGAGTTCACGCCCGAGGGGAACCCCATCTGACGAGTGAGCCAATGGTGATCAGTCCCAAAGCGGCTCCCACACCAGTCGGACGCAGCATGGCACGGAATTGATCATAGCTCTAGCTCCAACTCCCTGACACGAAAAATGGCACGAAGCTGATGGAGCCGATGAGAACCACCAGGGAGGCGACGGCGTCGGAAACCAATCTCCGCTTGGACACAACCACCTTGGATTCTCGACAAGCGAGGTTGTAAACCAGGAAAAAGACGACGGTGCCGAACCACCCGGTCCAGATGAAAAAAACATAGGTAACCGCCGGAGGACGGCTGACCCCGATCATGAGCACGAAGCTGGACGCCGCGAGGAACAATCTCAGCGGCGTGATTTGCCAATCTACGGCGGCTTGGGAACGTGTCGACTTGAAGCCAAAAAAGGTCGGCAACAGTTTTTGAAAGTAGGGCCGCCAATCCCCGCTTCGACGCGCCTCCGCGAACAAGGTTGCGCGCTCTTGTGCACCAACCTGTCTCTGAAGCTCCCTTAGGCGGAACGCTTCGGACCGAGGAATCCTTATGCCGTCATGGATCAGACCTCAGTAAAGCCGGTTGAAATCGTGATCTGGACGCGCAACCCCAATTCCTCCATTTTTCGTAATCGTAATCGTAATCCTCGGGTGTTGCCCTTGAAACAGAGGGGTGGATTACGATTACGATTACGATTACGATTGGGAGTGGGCTGGGGACGGCTCGTCCCCAGGTCCTCTCGGCTAGGCACTCGAACCGGGGACGAGCCGTCCTCGCCCCGAAGGGTTAGACCTCAGTAAAGCCGGTTGAAATCGTGATCTGGACGCGCAACCCCAATTCCTCCATTTTTCGTAATCGTAATCGTAATCCTCGGGTGTTGCCCTTGAAACAGAGGGGTGGATTACGATTACG
>CAMAWP010000037.1 GCA_945861765.1 Akkermansia muciniphila
GCTGATCCACTGCTTGGCTATCGGTCCCACGAACCCCCATTCGTTTTTTTTCGCAAGATCGCCAGTTCGACCGACAGATCGGCCATGGCCCGTTCCTTGTCCTGGAGCTCGCCCTTGATGGCCTCGTAGGCCTCGGTGGCCACCATGACCTGCTTCTTCCCAGGCTTGGCGCTCAGGCGTTGCAGGGCTCCTTCCTTGACCTGTTGCCGGATGCGTGCCAGATCGGTTGAGAAGAGGCCTTCCCGCCGCAGCAACTCCCCTATGGGTTTGGCCTCCGACTGCGCTTCTAGGTAGATCTGGAACTTCTTCTCCGCAGAGAGAAACCGCCGCTTCTTGCGGGAACTCTTCTTGGGTTCTTTGGATGGATTGGTAGGGGTCATTTTTCCGCTTCTATTTTGCGCCTCCTGGGGGAGGGAATGGTTCCGGTCGCCCTTCGGGCTCCCTCCACCATTCCCTCCCCCGCCTCCTTGTAGTGTATTGCTTCCCTCCTTTGACGTCACGGACTCAGAAACGGCGGGAATTCTTCCAGAAGCTCGGCGATGGCGACAAGAAGCAGGAGGAACGGCAGAAAGAACTCCACGCCTACGCTGAGAAAGCCCAGGAGAATCTGACGGCGTTCCTTACGGGTCTCCTTCAGGAAGAACAGTTCAACCGGCTGCGCCAGGTGATGCTCCAGCGTGACCGGATGTTCGCCCTCCTCGGCAGCGCGGAGGTCGCGAAGGAGTTGGAAATCTCCGACAAGCAAAGACAGCAGTTCGGTGAAGTCGCGCAGAAGTTCCAGAAAAAATTCGAGCCGCTGATGAAGGAGGCCCAGAAAGGCGGCAAGCCCGAGGAGATTCGGCCCAAGATGATGACGCTCCGCAAGGAACAAGTGGACCGAATCGAGGCCCATCTGAGTGACGCCCAGAAAAAGCAGTGGAAGGAAATGCTGGGCTAGCTGTTGGACCTGGGCGATTGATTCGCGGAAGTTCGAGTTTACCCGGTGAATCAATCCAAAAAAGAGAAAGAACCATGCGCAATCTGACAGTGATTGTATGTTCCATTTTGTTCGCCAACATCGCTTGGGCCCAGCCGTCCCCGGTTGCTGACAAGAAGTCGGCGACTCCCGAAGCGGAGCAGGAGACCAAGTATCTGGCCTTCCAGATCTTCACCACCTACACTCCCGATCCGAAAGACGCTCAGGCTCTGAGTAACGGGATGAGGGAACGACTCGTGCCGGGCACGGCGGCGCTGCGCAACTACGTGGAGGATATCAAACAGCGGATCGGTACCGTCGGCGGCCCGCAGACCCGGCTGGCGGTCATGCTGGGACCGCTCTGTTTTGACCAGAGCGACCCCGAGATCACCCAGTTTGTTGAAAAGGCATTTGATCTGGCCCTCGAAGCTAATGTGGCCGTCGGTTTCCATATCGACGATTCCATGTTCTGGAGGAGTCGCAAGGATCTGTGGAGCGATCCGCAGAACGTGGAGGCTCTGGACTGGGATGGAACGCCGAGCATGAGCCGACGACTCGACTGGAGCAAGAATCCCACGGAAGCCCCGCCGCAAATGTGTTTCAACAGCAAAGCCGTCCTGCGGGAGGTGCAGCAGCGAGGCGCTCTGTTGGGCAAGGCCATCCAGGCAGGCGTGAATCGGCTGCAGCAGTTCAAAAAACCGGAGCTGTTCGCGGGCGTCATTGTCGGATGGGAGACGATGATCGGGCAGGATTTCAAGACGGGCAAGTATCTCGGCTATCGCGCGCTGCTCAACCGAGGCCTCAGCCGCGAACGCCCACCGAAGGACATGAACGTCGAGTTGGAAAGCGTCGTCCAGGAATTCATCGAGCGATGGACGACCGGCATCGCCGAGGCCGGTGTTTCGCCCCAGAAACTCTACTCCCACACCGCGTTTCTCCCGCGCCGCGCTTTCAACATGGGCGACAACAAGGAGATCACATATATGCAAAAATCCAAGGATGCCGCTTACTCACAGCACAATCACTTTGCGCCGCCGTCCGTGGCCTTCGGGGAGCATCATCGCCCCGGTTTCTCGACCTACCCGCAGCCGGGATTGTTCGAAGACATTTACGAGCTGGTGGAAAAGCGCAAGCAAGTGGGTTGGGCCTCCTGCGAGGGGACGAACATGCAGCCCGGAACAGGCCCAGGACAAACGGGCATGAACATGGAAACCTACCTCGCCAAGATGTTCAACCACGGCGCCACCCTGACCACCATCTTCTCCTGGGGAATTGGGGGCGAGGCCATGAAAAACATGGATTACCGCTTATGCACCGAAAACGAAGAAGCATTGCGGGCCTATCGCAAATTTCTGAAAGGCGAGCCGCTGATCGAAGGCACGACGGTCGCAGGCCTCCAGGAACGGCTGCCTCCCAAGATTCAGAAAATCCAGAAGGAACTCCCCGCTTGGATTCAGACGACCGGCAACAAGGAGGCCGCTGCGCTCATGCAAAAAATGGCAGAACATCTGAAAGCCAAGAACTTCGAGGAAGTCGAGAAGACCGCGGATTCAATTCTGAAGATGATGGGCGAGAAACCTTGAAGCCTGCATGAAAGTGGTCGCGAGAACATTTCTCACGATCCTTTTCCAATTCCTCATTGAGTTCACAGAGACCAATAGGATTACCTTAGCAGGAGTCAGACCAAACAGTTGATAGTCTGTCCTTTGGTAAAATAGGCCACGCGGCATGGCCAGAATGCTTCGCATCGAATATGCAGGAGCGGTTTATCATGACAGTTATCAGGGCGATCGGCAGGAGGCGATCTTTGAGGAGGATTCGGATCGGCTCGCGATCCGCCGCCTTCTATTGCTTGAATCGAAAGGCTGGCTTGCCGGTGATGTCGGTGCTGATCAACGAAGGACACCAGAATTTTTCCACGTGCTCCACGACGAGTTCCGTGCCTTCGAAATGGCTGACTTTCGGCTTCTTCTCGGGATTGTACATTGTATCGGTCAAGTCGCGGACCAGAGCCACATTCTTGCCAATACTGACCATTTGACGGATTCCAAATGGGCGGCCCAGGACGCACATGTTCAGATGAACACCCATCAGGATCACATTGTCGATGCCCCGCGCCTGAAGCAGATTGTACGATTCCTGGCCGCTATCAGTAATCGCATCGGCATCGGCGATCTCAATGGTTGAAATCTGCCGAGTCCAGGCATCGCGGATCTTACATTTCACCTCGCAATCGCAGCCCATATCCGAGTCGTCAATTGGCAGCTCTCCCTCCCGCGCGGCGTCCGGCCAGCACCACATCGTGCCCCACCGCTCAGAGGTCGAGAGCGGGACTTTGGATTTGACGAAAGGAGCGCTCTGCGCTCGCTGTCGTTGCGGCGTGTCCTTGTAGAAATTCACAACACTACTTGGCGAGTGAATCACAAAAATGCCCCTGGCACGGGCCATCTTCACGACTTCATTCATGGGCCCAGCCAATTCGGCGACTCGGCGAGATGCGGATTTGCACCAATGATCGTCCCACATGTCGCAGATGATGAGAGCCGTTTTCTTCGTATCCCAGGCTGCTTTTTTCTCGACCGCTCTGAATATACCGGTTGCGGCTTCTGGCGATTTCACGCGTGATCGGAGCGTGAGCTGCAGTCGGGGCTCATCGCTGTTAACGTGGGTAGTCATGGTGAGAAAGAGCAAACAGCTAGAGATCCCGGACAGGAGAGCGGAGCCTTTGGAATTCATAAGCCATCACTTTTAAAACGAATCGTGGCGAAGGAAAGACAAAACCGACCAAGCGTCCCGAGATTTCGTAACTACTGCGGGTTGCGCGGCAGTTGACCACCGGTTTCTCCACGGTAAAGTAACCGGCTCTTGTTTTAAACATGGAACGGACCGCGCTTGATGAACTCCGGATGCTCTTGCCGAATTGTCTTTGGCACGACCGACTGCGCATCGAGCCCGTGCTCGATCGAGTGCTGGCATCGCAAGATCCAGCTAACCGGAGGGAGTCGCAGTTGGAGCGGCTTATTTCCGATGCAAAACGATCCATTGCTTTGCGGCATCGCCGACACGAAAGATTGCCGCAGGTGGAATATCCCCCTGCCCTCCCGATCACGGCCAAAAAGTTCGAGATCGTGGCCGCCATCAAAAACAATCAGGTCGTGGTGATAGCGGGTGAAACCGGCTCCGGGAAGACAACGCAAATCCCGAAGATGTGCTTGGAGGCGGGCCTTGGGATTGAAGGCAAAGTCGGCTGCACACAGCCACGGCGCGTTGCGGCTCTCTCCATCTCGCGCCGCATTGCTGACGAGCTCAACGTCGTATGGGGAAAAGAGGTCGGGTGCAAGATTCGCTTTTCCGATCAATCCAGTCCGGAGACCTATATCAAATTGATGACCGACGGCATTCTGCTGGCCGAAACGCAAGGCGACCCCGACCTGAACGAGTATGACGCGATCGTCATCGATGAAGCCCACGAACGCAGCTTGAACATCGATTTCCTGCTCGGGCACCTCAAGCTCCTTTTGCAACGACGACCGGCTCTTAAGCTTGTGATCACCAGCGCGACGATTGACACGGAGGCATTTTCGAAAGCCTTCGGCAATGCTCCCGTCGTCGAGGTCTCTGGACGCTTGTATCCCGTGGAAATCCGATACGCGCCGCACGACCCTATAGCTGAAGAGATCGGTGATCTGACTTACATCGATGCCGCGGTGAATGCAGTCGAGGCAGCGCTCCAGGAATCTCCGAGCGGCGACATTCTCATCTTCATGCCCAGCGAACGAGACATCCGCGAAACGCAGGATGATCTGCAAGGACGCTACTCGGGTTACGCGGAGATCATTCCGTTGTTTGGCCGTCTTTCGTCCGGGGAGCAAGAGCGCGTCTTCGCTTCAAGTTCTCGCCGGAAGATTATTATTTCAACAAACATTGCTGAAACCTCGCTGACGATTCCCGGCATTCGCTACGTGATCGACACCGGATTGGCGCGACTGAGCCGCTACAGTCCGCGAACCCGGACCAAGCGATTGCCCATCGAACCGGTCTCTCAGAGCAGCGCGAACCAGCGAGCCGGTCGTAGCGGACGGGTGGAGGACGGAGTGTGTATTCGACTTTATTCGGAACAAGATTTTGCGGAGCGACCAAAGTACACGCAACCCGAGATTCAGCGAGCCAACTTGGCTGAAGTCATTTTGCGGATGAAGGCGTGGCAACTCGGGGAGATCGAGACCTTTCCATTTCTTAATCCGCCACAACCGCAAGCAATCAGCAACGGCTATCAATTGCTCCAGGAGCTAGGAGCGCTCGATGAGAATCGGAAGCTCACGGCCCTCGGGAAAGACCTGGCCAGATTACCAGTCGATCCAGCCATCGGCCGCATGGTCCTGCAATCGGTGAGTGAGCACGCTCTCGAAGAAGTGTTGGTCATCGCGGCGGGGTTGAGCATTCAGGACCCGCGCGAACGGCCGCTCGACCGACAGGAGGCCGCCGACCAGGCCCACAGACAATTTCTCGATCCCGATTCCGATTTTCTCGCTCTCCTGAACATCTGGAACGCGTATCACGACAAGTGGGAGACGTTCAAAACGCAAAATCAAATTCGCAAATTCTGCAAAGCGAATTTCCTTTCTTACATGCGAATGCGGGAATGGCGCGACATCCATGTGCAACTTCGAGAGTCGTTGCGAGAGATCATGAACTTCGCGAACCGACCGGGTGGCCGGGCGAGCGGTCCGATTCAAGATGCTCCACGGACCGACAACAATCAGAGCCTCCTAACGACGGCTGCCACCAAAGCTGGCAGGCAACACAAGCGGACAGACCCAACGCAGATGGCGAACTATGCGGGGATTCATCGCTCGATCTTGGCCGGGTTGCTTGGACATGTGGCCAATCGAGCAGAGAGAAACATTTACCGCGCGTCGGGAAATCGGCAGGTCATGGTTTTCCCAGCATCCAGCTTGTTCGACCGTAGCGACAGGAAGCCATCCGCCAAAAGAGCGCTCGCCGACATCGAGCCAGCCAACGCTTTGAAGAAGCCCAGACAGCCCGAGTGGATCGTCGCGGGAGAGATCGTCGAGACATCGAGGCTTTACGCGCGAACGATGGCTGGAATCGATCCGGAATGGCTTGTCGAATTAGGAGAGCACCTCTGCCGACGCTCCTATTCCGACGCTCACTGGAGCAGCAAAGCGGGGCGCGTGCTCGTCAGGGAACGAATCACTTTATTCGGATTGGAAGTTCAGGATCGGAACATTGACCACGGAAGAGTAAATCTCAAGGAGGCCACGGAGATTTTTATCCAATCCGCATTGGTCGAGGAAGACATCGAGGCACCACACCGTTTCTTCCTGCACAATCGGCAACTTCGGCAGAAGATCGAGATGTTGCGGACCCGGACGCGGAATCACCGGCTTCCGGACGTGCATCAAGCGCTTTTTGAATTTTACGGGAAGCGAATTGAAAACGTTTCATCCGTTCACGATTTGAACCGGCTTTTACGTGACCGGTTGAAAGACGAACCGAACTTTCTATGTGCGACGGAAGCAGACCTGGCTGGGGGTCATGAGATAGTTTGGGACAAGGAGGCGTTTCCGAACCAACTCATTTTGGCGGATCAGATGACCGCGTTGGAATACGCCTATGCCCCGGGCGAAGAGCATGATGGGATCACGGTGAAGATACCCGTCGCTCTCGCGCACGCGCTTGAACCCGAGATGTTGGACTGGATCGTTCCCGGTTTGCGCGAGGAACAAGTCGAGTTTCTTTTGAAGGCACTGCCCAAGACATTACGTGTGCCGTTGATGCCAATCGCGCCGAAGGTGAAGGAACTGGCGGCCATCTTGCGCAGCGGCGGCTTGAATGCGTTAAGGAATCTGGTCGAGCAGAAATACGGAGTTCGGATACCAGCCAATGCATGGAAGCGCGAGACGCTGCCCGACTACTTGCGGCCGCGCGTCGCGATCACGGGGAAGGATCAGAAGACATTGGCGGCCGGACGAGATCTGAAAGAATTACAGCAAGGCCTGGAAAAGCACGAAACACCCGCGGAACAAGAGGCGTGGTCGAAGGCGGTCCTCCGATGGGAACGTTACGATCTCACCTCGTGGCCGCCTGGTGACTTGCCGGAACGAATCGCAGTTGCCGAAGTGTCAGGGGCGCCACTTTACGCTTTTCCAGGGCTCGATGCAGAAGAGAATGGGGTCAATCTAAAGCTCTTTCGAAATCGAGACGATGCCGAACGAGCCACGCGCCGAGGGTTTGTTCAGCTCGTCGAGCTGGCCTTACAAAAGGAGTTGGCTTGGCTCCAGAAGGACTTGCGGACATTGGATCAGGTCAAAGATCTCTACGTCACGCTGGGTCCGGCGGAAGAGTTGCTGTCCACCGCGTTTGCGAACGTGAAGGGTCACATCATTCAATCCCCACCATCGCTCCTCCCATTGGCAGAGACGAACTTCGTGGCGACGGTTCACCAGGCAAGGTCACGGGTGGGCACGGTGGTCACTCGTTTTGTCGATTGGCTCAAGGCCATCCTGCGCTTGCGCCAGGAAATTTTGATTTACCCGAAGCCCTATCCGACGATGCGCAGCGGCCTGGACGCATTGTTGCCGAAGCAATTTCTCAATGTCATTCCGTTCGAACAACTCCAGCACATCCCTCGATATCTAAAGGCCATTCTGGTTCGAGCGGAACGCGCAGCGCTCAATCCAGCGAAGGATCAAGAAAAAGCGAGGCGAGTGCTGCCCTACGCCGAGGCGCTCCAAAAAATCAGGAGCGTCGATTTCGGTTCTGATCCGACACAAAGGAGGTTTGCGGAATTTCGTTGGATGGTCGAGGAGTTTAAAGTCTCTATCTTTGCGCAAGAACTCGGAACGGCGCAGCAGGTTTCCGCCAAACGATTGGATGCGCAGTTGGCGGCGATCAATGCTTGTGCTCAGACTCCGTCTTACCGCCAGACTCAATAAAAGCCAACAGGTCGAGAATCTGTTCCTTCGACATCAAGTTCAGCAAGCCGGCCGGCATCAGCGATAATTCCTGCGGTCGTCGCGACTGGATGTCGGCCTTTGGCAAAGTCTGGACGAGCGTATCGGCGGGGCCTGCATGGATGGTGATACTGCTGGCATCCTCTTTGACGATCAAGCCGGACACGCTGTCGCCATTCTTGAGTTCGAAGAGGTAGTTTCGATAACGGTCGTTGATCACCTTTGAAGGCTCTATTACTTCGCCGAGCACAGCAGCGCGGTCATCCTTCCATCGTTTGAAAACATCGGTCAATTCTGGGCCAAAGGAGTAGCCACTCGTCCCGAGCTTGTGGCACTGCGCACAAGCAAGAGTGGTGAACAGTTGTTTACCTTCCCCAAGATTTCGACCAAAGCTCGCCTTGTCCAATTCAGGCGCTAGGTCGCTCACTTTCCACTCGGTCAGTTGCGGTGGGGTCGGTTCAGCATGAGCGGCGAGATACGCTTCAACGTCCTTCACGATCACCAGCGTCCCGACCATCCGCCGCCAGTGACCCGGGAAGGTGCAAACATAACCGTAATCTCCGGGTTCCTCGGGCGCGATGAAACTCAGCTTCTCCCTTTCGCCTGATGCCAGCAATTTCGTCGCGTGCAGAACTTTCGGCGAGTCTGGGACGTGCAGACGACCTTGAGAGTCAGGCTCCACCGGCATCTTCTCAGCAGCCGAGCCTATCTCCTCAACTGCCCCGGGCGCGACGATCACCAGATTGTGCGGCATGGCATCTGTATTCTCCAAAATAATCTCTATCGGCTTGCCTGCCTCGGCCACAATCCACTGCTTATCGTACAGCATCTGCTCATAGATCGTCCGAATCACGACGACTCGCACACCCAATTCACCCAATGCCGTGTTGATCGCTTTTCCCTTCTCAACCGGGAGCAAAGAGGTCAATTCTCTGGCGAGTTGAACGGCATCGAGGAACTCGAACTCTGTGCGTTTCGCCACCGGGACACCTCGCAGGTAACCGACCAAACTCTCGATCAGCGGCTCGATTTGATCTTTAGGCCACGACTTCTTTGGAATCCGACCTAGACTTGCAATCGTCGTCGGTTGCTCTGTTCCCGATCGAACGAAGCCGGCGAGTTGCTTGAACGTCTCCATGTCGTAACCCGGCAATGCGGTGATCGTACTGATCGCTGCTCGTCGGATCTCCGGTTGATCCTCTTTCAGCACGAGCGCTTGAACCTTGGGATAAAGGTCATGTCGAAGTTTCGAGTCGCGAACCATTGGGACGGCGAACAAAAAATCGATAAGCCGTTGTTCAGTCCCTTCCGTGATGCCCCATGCCAGTTCGGCTGAAACATCGGCCGTCACGAGCGCGGCATAGCCGATCTGACGAGCCAAAGGCAACTGCGAATCCATGGCGAGCTTCTCCAGGCCAGCGCGCTGGGCCTTTAACTCCTCGGGCTTGAATTGCAATAGCAGAACGGACAACTCGCGCAGAATGGCGGCGGATTCTTCTCCCTTCGTATCGAGTTCGGTGACGATGCTGAGCAATTCAGCCAATGCGCTGCTTTTGCGAAGATTGGCCAGACCTTCGATCGCTTCGATCCGGTACTTTTTGTCGAGACCCTTTCGCTCGATCAGTGCCACGTAAACGAACTCGCTGCGAGGAGCGTCAATCAACTCGATGTTCGTGAGACGGTTAAGGACGTAAGCCGCCGCCACCGGATTTTTAGGAAGAAAGAAAGGTTGCTTCCCATCTTGTCCTGCGCACTGCCCACCGAGCGGCATCAGAATCAAAATGACGAGAACGACTAGATTAGTTACGCACATGATATTGCCAATTAATTTGGCGCGAATCGGGCATCCCGACAAGAGGAATACAACAAAGCCAACCGCGCCGATAGCGGTAAGCCGAGGGCTGGCTGCGGAGCTCGATGCGAGAGAGTCAGCAGTATCCCTTATCAGAAATATCCTTGCCGCGACTATTGGCCAATGACTAAACATAGCGTCATGCATTGGCCCGCTGACTATCACATGCACACGCCGCTCTGCCGACACGCCGTTGGCGAACCGACGGAATACGCCGCGCACGCGCTTAGACTAGGCTTCGATGAGATAGGTTTCTCCGACCACAATCCAATGGTCCGGGATGATTTTGATGATTGGCACATGCGGATCGACCAGTTAGATGAGTATGTCGAGAAGGTGCGCAAAGCTCAAAAAGATCATCCCGCGCTCACGATCAAACTGGCGCTCGAGGTGGACTATCTCCCCGGTCACGAAGATTGGATTCGCGAGCTGGCCGGTCGTCATCGGTGGGATTATTTCATCGGCTCAGTCCACTATGTTTCAGATGCCTGGGACTTGGACAATCCGAAAAAGATATCTGAATGGCAGAAGCGTGATCCGCTGGAAGTTTGGACGGTTTATTTTGAACGGCTCACGATGGCTGCGGAATCGGGTCTCTTTGAAATTATTGGCCACGCGGACTTGGCAAAGAAGTTCTGCTTTTTTCCTAAACAAGATTGCACGGCCTTGTTCCAAACTTTTCTGAACGCGGTTCGGAACGCCAGCATCTCCATCGAGCTGAACACGGCGGGTCTGCGCAAGGATTGCAAAGAGATTTATCCGAGTCGGCAAATCCTGGAATTAGCCTACAAGACAGGCGTTCCGATCACCTTTGCCTCGGACGCCCACGCTCCAGAGGAGGTTGGAATGAATTTCGCGGAAGCCGTTCAGCTCGCCCGGAGCGTTGGCTATACTCACTGCTGCCGTTACCGGCAGCGAACAATGGAAACCGTCGCGATCTGACGACGTTGAACCGGCGGGTCACGGGTCGAAAGCATCGGCCTGATCCGCGGAAAGAGTCCTCGCCGAAGCAACAAGGCAGTCTTATTTGCTAATCCCTCGTTTGCTCGATCGAGCGAATTGAACCAAGTGCCGGATTTCTGGTAGCTGCGGCAGCTCGGATTCGATGCGATCCAATCCTTTTGAGATCGTGAGGCCTTCACGAAACAGCATTTTGAACGCTTGCTTTAAAGCACCTTGAGCTTCCTCTGAAACCCCATTCCGTTCCAAGCCCACTTTATTGATCGTGCGCGTCTCGGCAGGATTACCGTCGGCGAGCATGTAAGGAGGAACATCCTGAACGACCTTCGAACAACCGCCAACGATCGACATCGTCCCAATCCGACAAAACTGATGGACCGCCGCCAGTCCGCCGATGACCGCGTAATCTTCAACCAGGACATGGCCGGCGAGCGTCGCAACATTCGACATGATAACGTGGTTTCCAAGATTCACGTTGTGAGCCATGTGGCAATAGGCGAGGACATGGTTGTGCGATCCGACGAGCGTGACCTCGCCATCGCTGGTCGCGCTGTTCACAGTGACATACTCCCGGAACGTATTGCCATCCCCGATCTGGGTGCGCGTGGTGCCGCCTTTCCATTTCAGATCCTGAGTTTTCAGCCCGATGCTCGCGAAAGGGAAAATCTCATTTTCGCGCCCCAAGATGGTGTGGCCATCGATGACGACGTGGGAATGTAACTGGCATCTCTCTCCAATAACGACATGTTCGCCAATAACGCAGTAGGGGCCGATGTGGCAATCGAGCGGAATCTGGGCCTTCGGATGAATGACCGTGGAGGAATGTATGAAACCCATAGCGCAAGTCCAAGTGCCTTAATTTTCGATCAACATAAACGTCACCTCAGCTTCGCTAACGACCTCTCCATCCACGGAGCACGTTCCCTTGGCTTTGCCGATCTTGCCTCTCGATTTGGTCAGTTCGACCTCAATGACCAATTGATCACCAGGGCGGACAGGCTTGCGCCATTTGACACTTTCGGCCGACATAAAGTAAGCGATCTTCCCCGAATTCTCCGCCTGTTTTAGCATGAGAATCCCAGCCACCTGAGCGATAGCTTCCAATTGTAAGACACCGGGCATGATCGGGTGATTGGGGAAATGGCCTTGAAAATACGACTCGTTGATGCTGACATTTTTGAGAGCGGTAATCTTATTCCCCTCGATCTTCATCACTTTGTCCACCATCAGAAACGGATAGCGATGAGGGAGAATCTTCATCAATTCGATGGTATCAACCACGGCTGAATCGTGGCCACGGATGGCCTTGGATGAACTTTCCGCCGTTGGTGGCGAGACTTTCGGCGCCGGTGGAGGAGCAAACGCCTGAGCTGCCAGAAGGGGTTTGCGGATCAAACTGCTCAATTGGCGCGCCAACTCACAGTTTGCCGAATGGCTCGGTTTGATGGCGACGATGTGACCACACAGCGGACGCCCCAAAAGTGCGAGGTCGCCCAAGATGTCCAACATTTTATGGCGGACAAACTCTTCCGGGAAACGCAATGGTTCGGTCGTTAAAACAGCATCATCGCGAATAACCACTGCATTTTCCAGGCTTCCACCTTTGATCAACCCGTTCTTGATTAAGAATTCAATCTCTTCAAAAAAGCAAAAAGTGCGGGCAGGAGCCAGCTCGCATTCCCAAGTTTCCGGCGAGAGTTCGACGCTATAGAATTGTGTGAAACGTCCCTGCTTATCCGAGCTGGTGCAGCTAATTTTTAAATGATCATGTGGGAATATGGAGATCATCGTTTCGCCAAGCTGGACTTCCAGCGGATGAGGCACGCGATAAGTATCCCGGGGTTCCCCTTGCAAGACAACCCCCGCAGTCTGAACCATCTTACAATAGGCCCTGGCACTCCCGTCTCCGATCGGTGGCTCATTTGCGTCCAGCTCGATCACGGCGTTGTCGATCCCAAACCCCGCAAAAGTGGCCAACACGTGTTCAACCGTGTGGACCTTAACGTTTCCCTTAGACAACGTCGTGGAGCGGTTCGTGTCGCTTACATTTTCAATCCGGGCCTCGATCTCGGGTTTTCCTTCCAAATCAACCCGACGAAAACGGATTCCAGAATTTGGAGAGGCCGGCAAGAAAGTGAGGTTGACACGATTACCACTGTGCAGGCCTATTCCGGCGTAGCTAATCGGTTCTCGCAACGTCTGCTGTTGTAACACAGCATTATTAAACTAGCGGGTGCAGCCCTTGGCAAGCAGCAGATACGAAAGCGCCTTTGCGAGCCATCGTAAGGATCATCAAAGCGAAAACCACCAGCCGAGGAGAATCGATGGAAGAAGGGTAACGAAGTCAACTGGGTGACATCGTTACCCGATCATAGGAGAATTAGAAGAGGGTGCGGACTGAAAAGAAGGCTTCGCACCACGAAGCCCTCCCTAATTCGCTGGAAGTGCGGCAAACAGGCACTCCAAATCGACCCGGCTAAGCGTTCTTGGCCATTTCCTTATCACGTTCCTCCATGGCCACTCGCCGGGAGAGTTTAACGCGGCCTTTATCGTCGATGCCGATGCATTTCACGGCAATCTCGTCGCCGATTTTGACGATGTCTTCCACTTGTTTCACTCGGAAATTCGCGAGTTCACTGATGTGGCAGAGTCCGTCTTGACCCGGGAATACTTCCACGAAGCAACCGAATTCCTTAATGCTAACAACCCTGCCTCGATAGCTCTTGCCCACTTCGATTTCCGCAGTCATCCCTTCAACGGCTTGTCGGGCGATCTTCATTCCTTCTTCCGCAACCGAGTAAATCTTCACGGTGCCATCATCTTCGATGTTAATTTCGCAACCAGATTCATCGACGATTCGCTTGATGTTCTTGCCTCCAGGTCCGATGAGCGCTCCGATCTTTTCCGGATTGATCTTCAAGATAAGAATACGGGGAGCATACTTGCTCATCTCCTTGCGACCTTCCGTCATCGTCTTAGCCATTTCGCCGAGCACGTAAAGTCGGGCGATCCGGGCTTGCTCGACCGTTTCGACCATGTGCTTATGAGGAATGCCGCGCAGTTTAAGATCTAGTTGGAAACCGGTAATCCCCTTTTCGGTTCCGGCCAATTTACAGTCCATGTCACAAAAGGCATCTTCCCACCCAATGATATCAGTGAGTAGCTGATAGCGGGAGATCTCATGCTTGTCATTTTCCTCCGTGCAGATCCCAATGCTGATGCCAGCCACCGGACGAATGAGCGGAACTCCGGCGTCCATCAGCGCCAAGCTGCCACCGCACACGGAAGCCATTGACGTGGATCCGTTGGATTCCATAATTTCGCAGGTGACTCGAATCGCATAAGGAAAATCCTTCAGCGGTATCATCGGCTCGATAGAACGTTCAGCCAAAGCGCCATGTCCGATTTCGCGACGACCCGGACCACTGATTCGGCCGGTTTCGCCCACAGAAAAATTAGGGAAGTTATAGTGCAGGATGAACTGCTTCTCACTGTTTCCACCCGTGTAGGAATCAAATTCTTGAGAATCTTCCGTCGTGCCCAAAGTAGCGAGAACGACGGCTTGCGTTTCGCCTCGGGCGAAGAGCGCCGAGCCATGAGCTCGAGGCAATATACCCGTCTCGCTGGTAATTGAACGGACGTCTGCGAACCCTCGTCCGTCCAGCCGCTTGCCGCTATTCAAAATCAGACTTCGAACCGCTTCCTTCTGGATGTAGTAGAAAATGTCCTTCAGAACAAACACGGTCACCTTCTCAGGGCCGAATTTCTGAACCAGTTTTTGGCTGATCTCGTCAGTCACAGCCTTCACTGCAGCCTCTCGCTCCAGCTTCCGGGGCGTGAGCAAGGCCGGAACCATCCGGTCACCCGCCAAACTCTTGGCTTCATTCAGGATTTCTTCGGGAACAACATTGCGAGTGATCGCGCGCTTAGGTTTGCCGGATCGTCGCGCCAACTCCTGTTGCGCCGCGATAATTGGCTGGCAGGCTTGATGTCCGAATTGCAACGCGGCGAGAAAATCAGCCTCTGAGATTTCCTTGGCCGCCCCTTCGAACATAACGTGGTCCGTCAGATTCCCAACATAGACCAAATCCAGATCACTGCTCGCCATCTGCACATGAGTTGGGTTGGCCACGAATTGCCCGCTGATCCGTCCCACACGGACGGCCCCGAGCGGTCCGTCCCAAGGAATATCGCTTACCATCAAGGCCGCTGAAGCACCGATGATACTTAATATGTCAGGGTCGTTTTCACCATCGGCGCTCAACAATACGCTCTGCACCTGGACCTCATTGTACCAGCCTTTCGGGAAAAGCGGACGAATGGGGCGGTCAATGACGCGACTGGTTAGAATTTCTTTCTCGGTTGGACGACCTTCCCGCTTAAAGTAGCCACCCGGAAATCGCCCTGCCGCCGCAGCCCTCTCGCGATAATCAACCGTCAGTGGGAAAAACTCCTGGCCAGGCTTCGCCGTGCTGGCAGCCACCGTGGCGACTAAAACGATTGTCTCTCCTAGTTGGACGGTAACCGCTCCGTCAGCTTGTTTGGCAATTTTGCCAGTTTCGATGTGAATTGAATTTGTCCCGACTTGGAACGTGATCTTCTCAGCCATAATGATTAACGGTGCCCGTCGGCCCAGAGGAACTTCAGTGAGCACCTGTCATGCAGGTACTGAATGAAATTTCCCAGTGCCAATGGATCTTCTAAACGCGAGGTGTTAAGAAAGCAATCGGAGCAAAGTCGCGTTTCCGCACTCCATCGCTTATTGTCAAATAGCCTTGAGGCTATTATCGGTTGAAATGGGAGATAGTGGAACCTGGATAACGAGAGCTACTTTCGGAGTTTTAATCTTTTTGTAAGCAACTGGTAACGACCGGCGTCCGTCGTGTGGAGGTAATCCAACAGGCGCCGTCGCTGGCTCACCAATTTGAGCAGGCCGCGCCGAGAACTGTGGTCCTTAATGTTCTTTTGAAGATGCTCGGTCAACTGATTAATTCTCTGCGTTAGCAAAGCGATTTGGACATCAGCCGAACCGGTATCGCGCTCATGAACCCGAAATTCTTCTATCATTTTCGATTTAACTTCCATAGATTCCATCAAATTGTCATTTCACAATTTGGTGAAGGTAGGTTTTTATAATCCGGGTGTAAAGCACTTTCCTAATTTGAGCTGAAGTCGCAGTTGGCAGCCATCGCGCTCAACCAACTTTCAATGAATCTCGCAGCCACCCTCTGTGAGGCCGGAAGTGGCGGAAGGGGTGGGAGTCGAACCCACGGTAGGGTTACCCCTACGCCTGATTTCGAATCAGGTGCCTTAAACCACTCAGCCACCCTTCCATATCGGTGCAGTGTGTCAGCACGGAGGCATATTACGCACGCTCCAAGGTGCTCGGCAAGATCGTTCGTCAAAGCCTTCAGACCGATGTGTGGTCAACGGCAAGACTGATCTTCTTTGACTTCCTCAAAGAACCAAAAGCAACGCAAGCCAGCGCGGTGATTGACTGAACCGAGACTTTAGCGTACGGACAGAAGGCTGCCGAAGCGGCGAAAAAGCTCGCCGCCGCCGATGCATCAAAGTAATGGGTTCGTTACCAATCCCGATGGATGTGCAAGATGAACTCGAAGGCGCGGGATTTTGGGCATCTGTCGAGGCGCGAACGAACAGCCTTCGGCAACGATCTTTAACGAGTGAGAAACGAAGCCAGAGGTGCAGAGGTCCAGCGCGCGCGGCTTCTCTTGAGAACGAATCGGAAATAAGGCCGACCCGCCGCAGGCCTCAATCAGCAGTGTTATGTATAACCTGAAAACTGTCGGTTTTCCTTATCAAGAATTCGCCCTAAAAACTGGAGCTTACAGGCTCGGGACCGCAAAAGACAACGAGATCGTCCTCGAAGATCCTTCCGTTTCAGCCCACCACTGTGAGATCGTCGTGACAGCGAACACGATCATGATGCGCGATCTGAGTTCGACTCACGAAACCTATGTAGATGATCAAAAGGTCGAATCCACACGCTTGCAACCAGGGCAAAGCCTCCGGCTAGGAAACCTGACGCTCATCCTGAGAGGAGACGACCCTGCGGCGATTGCAGCCGCATCACCTCCCGCGAAAGTTCCGGGAGCAGCGCCTACCGTTCCGAAAGCCAGAGGTCGCTTCCCGAAGGTAGCAGCATGGACCGGACTCGCTATGGTAGTGGCGGCGGGAATTGCATACTTGATTTACTCAAATCGGAGCTCCCCCGGACAACCGTCGGTGTCCGAGCAAGAGACCGGCGATGGAGAACCGTCCGGCTCAAAGTCAAAATCGCCGACCGCGCGAAAGGAAGGTGGTCGGGCTGCCGAAACTCCGACCACGGATAATTCGAGCAAGGACGACGACAGCCCTGAGGTCACAGCCCGTCAAGCGCAACAAGAGCGGTTGCAGGTTTGGCAGAAAGCTTTTGATCCCAAAGAACTGAATCGACCGCCGGACCTCGATGTCCAAGCGGGCGAGCTGCGATTACGCGAAGGAGATTTTCCCCGTGCGGAGCCGTTTCTGGAGCGCGCTCTGCGCAACCAGCAGAAAAACCTTGGCTCCGATCATCCCGAAGTCACCAAGACTCTGGGGACCTTGGGAGATCTCTACCGAAACACTCGTCAGTACGACAAAGCGGAGCCCGCGTTGCAGCAGGTGTTGAGGAATGCCCTAAAGCTCCGCGGACGCGACCACCCGGAAACCGCTCAGTCGCTAGACCAGCTCGGCAAAATGTATCTTGCCTCTGGCCAGCAGACAAAGGCGTCGCCGTTGCTCGATCTCGCCTTGAAGATCCGAGAAAATTCACTCCCGCCCGACCATCGGGATCTGGCGGCAAGCCTTAACAACGTGGCAGCGATGCATGCTTCCCAAGGTGACTATGCGAAGTCGAAGCCGCTACTGGAACGTGCTCTGAAGATTTTCGAAAAGACCTTGGGACCTGATGATCCCAAGCTCGCCCCAGCTCTTGACAACCTGGCCGAGATCTGCCGCGCAACGGCAGAGCCCGAGAAAGCTGAGCAACTGTTACAAAAGGCTTTGTCCTTAAAAGAGCGAGCCTTGCCCCCGGACGATCCGAGCATCGTGGCCACGCTCAAGAATCTGGCAGCCCTCCATTCCGCCAAAGGCGACAATGCCAAAGCCGAACCCCTGTTACAACGTGCCTTAGAGGTCTGCGAGAAAGCCTTCGGCCCTGACCATCCTGAGACAGCGGCGTGCCTCAAGAATTTGGCCCAGGCCTGCCGGAAGCAGGGGAATGCTGAAAAGGCAGCGCCACTCTTTCAACGGGCTGCCGACGCGGCCGAGAAGACGCTCGGTCCAGAGCATCCGCAGACAGAAGTGAATCTATCCAAATTGGCGGAGATTCATGGCTGCGAAGGTGATCCCAGGCTCGGCGCTGACCTTGCGAAACAAGCCGTGCGGGCAAAGTATCAGCTCCTCGCGAAGATCGTTCGATACGGCTCCGAGCAGCAGCGTCTCGCTTACCGGGAACGTCTGAACCCTTACAGTCTTGCCGCCTCACTGGACGCAGTCCCCGAGCTGGCCTCGGCGATCCTCCGGTGCAAGGGGGTCGTGCTCGATTCCCTGTTGGAAGATCGGCTGATCGCTCAGGCTGGAAGCAATCCGGAGCTTCGGAATATGATCGGTAAACTCAGCGCTATGAAAGGCGAGTTGGCGAAAATGCTTTTTGAGCTGCCCGAGGATTTGAGCCCAAACGCGCGGGAGCGTCGCCAGGCAGACGTGAACAATCTAACCACTTTACTCAAGGTGCTCGAAAGTGATTTAGAGCGCCTCGTGCCCGGTACGGGGCGCGCCCGCCGCGCGTTGAATCTCACGTTGGACAAGGTCAAAGCGGAAATTCCCTCCGATACCGTGTTGTTGGAATGGGTGCGCTATTCTCGTTGCGTTAAAACCAACCAATGGGAACCGTCCTATGGCGTGGTTGTCATAGGTCCTATTGGAGATCCCAAATGGGTTTCGTTGGGAAGCGCCAAGAGGATCGACGAGAACATTGCGAGCTGCGAGAGATCAATCGAAGGTCCTGCGGCAGCTTCCTCGTCTGCGTCACCCAATCCGGCCGAGCAGGCTCTTTCCGTTTCACTCAAAGCTTTGTATCAGCAACTCTGGGCACCCATCGAAAACTCCCTTCCTGCGGCCGCCAAGACTGTCATCATTAGTCCCGATGCCGCACTGAACTTCGTTTCCTTTGCTACTCTGCTGACGCCTAGCGATCAGTTCCTCAGCGAGAAATACTCCATTCGCTACGTCGCCAGCGGACGGGATTTGTTGGAGGAGAGGAAGCCATTGCGGAAAGGACCGATCTTCGTTTTTGGCAACCCGGATTTTTCGGTGGCCATGACTGCCGCTGCGCAGAACTCGAACACCAACTTGACTACGGTACCTGAGCCGGACCCCCAGGTCTTACATTCACTCCGGCTTTCCCCGCTCCCTACCGCTGCGCAAGAAGTGGCTCTGATCCACCTACAGGCGATGGAATGGAACTGGCCCGTCACACTTTTTTTTGGCGCCAATGCCAGCGAGTCGGAATTGGGGGCCGTAAAATCCGCGCGCATCCTGCATCTAGCGACTCGCGGTTTTGTTTTGCTCGACAGTCCCGAAGAGAGCGAAACCGAGGAACCGCAAGACGTCCCAAGAATCGAACCATTCAACGAGTTGAGCTTCGGGAACTCTACGAACCGCGCGCTCATGAGTTCGTCTCGCAGCCTTTCCGCGGAACCGGCCGGCCGAACAAATCCTCTCCATCGGAGTGGGGTCGCGCTGGCTGGGGCCCAGGCGACCCTGCAGGCATGGGAGCGGGGCGAAACTCCGCAGCCGAGCCACGACGGAATCCTGACAGCCGATGGGGTGGGAACGCTGAAGTTGGAAGGAACCGAGCTGGTTGTCTTGTCTGCCTTCGACAACGAAACAGGTTCGATCCGATCGGGTGAAGGGCTTCGGGCTTTGCGGCGAGCTTTTGCCCAGGCGGGTGCCAAGAACTTTCTGGTGGTAATGCGACGTGACGGGGATGAAGGGGCCGCCAGAATGATGGCACATTTTTACAGGCGCTTTAATGAGATAGGCAATGCGGCCAGGGCATTGGCAGAAGTGCAACGCGATTGGCTTGTTCGATTGCGGAAAGAATCGGGCCTGCGAACAGCGGTGCGGTCGGTTGGCCCCTTCATAATGAGTTCGCAAGGGGCGATCCAATAGGCAGTCTCTATACAGTCGGACCCTGATGGGCCTCATCTGTCAACAAGCGCTTCAAGGTTGGGCTCTCATAAAACTCCTGATCAGGATTCAAGGCGTTCGAACAGACCAGATCGCCACTCGCGCTCAACGTCACTTCCGGTCAAGCTGAATCCAAGAGCTTCGTAGGCTCTCTGGACAGCTAAAAACTGGGTGCATAAAATGCCTGCCAAAACCAACTTCCCATCAGGCTTCAAGCGATCAACAATCCTTGCGGACTGTTGGATGAGAAGGCTGTCGATGAGGTTGGCGCAAACCAAATCATATTGAGTCTTGCTCATCACCGGGAGTCGAGTGAGATCCTTTCTCGTGATAGCGATCCGATTTTGAACGCGATTTCTCCTGGCGTTGGCCTTCGCCACTCGAATTGCAACGGGATCAAAATCGAGGGCCGCCACGGGTTGGTATCCGACTTTAGCGGCGGCGATCGCCAGAATACCCGAGCCGGTGCCAATATCGAGAAAGGATTGTTCCTCCCCGCGCTTTTTGCAGGCCACGATCTGCTTCAGGCAAAATGACGTCGTGGCGTGTTGTCCAGTGCCAAAGCTGAGACCAGGATCGAGCACCACTAAAGCTTGGTTTTTTCGAGGCCGGCGTTTGTTCCAGGTCGGCTTGATCAACAAAGCGGAACTGATTTCGATCGGCTTGAAAAACCTTTTCCACGACTCGGACCAATCCTCACGGCGAACCTTACGCATCGAGATTTTGACCGGCCCAAGATTCAACCCGCAATCTTCGATGTATTTCAACCCAGCAACCAACGCCCCACGTTTGGAGAGAGATCTCGATTTGGAGAAATAAACGCCCGCAGTTCGCACCTGCGTTTGTTCCTCGATGTAAACCGACGCCGGCTGGCCGAACAGTCGCTCCAGCAAGGCTGCAACCGCTTCTTCGGCTTCAGCGGAAGTGGAAACGGAAACACGCCAGAGTGCATGGGCCTTCATGCCTTATCTCGCCAGGGAGTGTAGTTCAGTAACTGAACTTCGGTTTTTCCAGGAAGGTAATCCACAATAGTCAGGCTCGCGTACTCAATGTCGAATCCAGCCATCTTCGTCAACGGCAGCTCCATAAGGATGGCTAGGATCATTCGGATGACTCCGCCGTGACACACGACCGCGACCGTTTGACCGGAGCACTCCTTCACGATTTTTCGAATGGCACCATCGACACGGTCCCGAAAGTGTCCGATCAATTCCGCTTCGGAAATCAAACCTCGCTCAAGCTGGTCAAGCCACTCAAAAGCGCTCGTATTGAATTGCTCCTTCACTTGCTCCCAGCTCAGTCCGGTCCAAACCCCGAAATCCACTTCACGAAGATCGTTTAAGATGATCGGACGTTTATTTTGGTTTTCGATCAGCTCAGCGAGAGTTTGTTGAACACGTTTCATCGGACTCGCGTAGATGACGTCGAAAGGAATCCTTTGCAGGTAATCAGCAAGCGCGTGAGCTTGCTCGTGACCGAAAGGAGAAAGCTCCATATCGATCCGTCCGCCAAAAACCCGATGGTAACGCCGCTCAACCTCTCCATGTCGCAGGAGAAAAAGCCGTGTTGGGGAATCCATGACGAACGTTCTACGACGGGCGTCTCATCGCGTCACCACGACGCCTAAAGCCGCAGCCTGACTTTCGAGCAGGCCACGAACCCCCTTCTTTCCAAGGCAGATCATTTCGGTGAGCTGTTCTTGGGTGAAAGTAGCCTCCTCGCCAGATCCCTGAACCTCGATGAATTCGCCCTTGGAAGTCATGACAATGTTCATGTCCACTTGAGCACCCACATCTTCCGTGTAACAAAGGTCGAGCAAGAGTTGTCCGTGGACCACGCCGACACTTACCGCGGCAACGGGATTTAACAACGGATTCACCTTCAACTTGCCTTCAGTCAGCAGTTTTTGCATTGCCAAAGCAAGCGCAACATAAGCCCCCGTGATCGCCGCAGTCCGCGTTCCGCCGTCCGCTTGCAAGACATCGCAGTCGATCCAGATGGTGCGGGCCCCGAGCTTCTCCAAATCCACCGCCGCCCGAATCGAGCGCCCGATCAACCGCTGAATCTCTTGAGATCGGCCGTCAATCTTGCCTTTGGAAATGTCCCGCTGCTTCCGCTGCAAAGTCGAGTAAGGGAGCATGGAATACTCAGCCGTGATCCATCCGCCCGTGACGTTCTGCTCCTTCATCCAGCGCGGGACCGACTCCTCGACGGTGACACCGCAGATGACGCGCGTCTCGCCCCATTCAATAAGGGTCGAACCAGTGGCATGAGGGGCGATGTGGTTTTGAAAACGAACAGGCCGCAATTGGTCCGGCGTCCGGCCATCGACGCGTGGGCTTGAACTGGAAGAAGTGTCGCTCATATTTGGGGCCATCGTAATCATGCTCCTTGGACGCGGCAACGTCCAAAATCAGATTCGCGTATCAGCACATTTTTTGTTGGGCGGTCCAGACGGCCTGAGAGTTCGCCTTAAAAGGCAATTGACACCTTTCACCGGAAACAAAAATGATTTCCGTTGAACTGCCCAAGCGCCTCAAAAAGATTGTGCGGGAAGCTGGGCGAGTGGAGCCTGATCAGATCTTAGGGGGCTCTTTCAATTGTTCGCGCCACCTCTCCAGAGCTTCCGCGCGGCCGGTTTTGGCGAGGTAAAGAAGGTCAATCTGCGGCGGGACAATGCCGCCTAGCGAACGCCGCTGTGTTTGGACCAGGACATTGGCCGCATGGACGGCGGTCAAGGCGGTGAAGCTTGTCCGTTCGCTCTTGGTGGGGAAGTGGTGAAAGGCGACCGCTTCGACGACACCGGGAGGCAATCCCCAGAGGTTGAGGAGGTATCCGCCGACGTCCGCGTGGTCGAAACCGAAAACGGCCCGTTCTTCAGCGATCCATTCCACGTTCTTGGCCTGGGCATTTCGCCCCACCTCCTCGTAGGCCTCCGGGAAGTTCGAGGCCAGGACCAATTTCCCCAAATCGTGCAGCATTCCAGCCGCGAACGCTTCGTCCACGACCTGACGAGAGGCACTTTCCTCTTTGGCGAGAAACCGCGCTCCTTCAGCCGTCCGTGTGCTGTGCTGCCAGAGCGTTTCAATGGAGATGCCGCCGAGCTTGCGGGACTCGAACTGGGAGAAGATCCCGACCCCGAGAACCAGGAACTTCACAGTTTCAAACCCAAGAAAACCGATGGCCTCCGCGATACTGGAAACGGGTTGTGGGCGTCCGTAAAACGCGGAGTTGACGATCTTCAGGATGAGCGCGGTCATTCCCAGATCGAGGGAGACAGTCTTCGCCACTTCTTCGATTCCAGTGTCGCGGGATTGGAGTTGGCGAACCACCTCCAAATACAGACTGGGCAGGCTCGGAATCCGTTCCATTTTGGAAACCTTCTCTCGAATGAGAGGGCTTGGAAGCAAGTTCGGAATCGTCGCGGCGCGCTGGATGGTGGACTTAAGCAGTTCGGTCGGGCACGGTTTCGGGAGGAACTGATGAATGACTCCGATACATTCGAGAATGGACCGTTGGTCCGAACAACTGGAGTACATGATCCGAGCGCTGAGAGGATGGAGTTCCCGCACGTGGATGAGAAACTCACGGCCATTCATCCCGGGCATGTTGAGGTCCGAGACCACCACATCGAACCGCTCTGTCGCCATCAAATCGAGGGCTTTCTCCGCTCGGTCTGCGAAACTCATCCGCCAATGATCGCGCATCCCGGCCAGTAATCGCGGCAGGAGATTAAGAATGGCGGGCTCGTCATCAACAAATAAGACGCCAAGCTTAGACTGGCTTTCCATACGATTCTAGGGCAACAGGAGCGCTGACAAATAATTGATCAGCTCAGAACAATCTACGGTTTCACGAGGGAGGGCACAACAAGAAACCCGAGAAATTTGACACTCCGAACCGAGCTCCGCAACGCAACGCGCGGAGGCGGGGTAAAGGGGTCAGACTAAACAGTTGACAGTTTTTCCCCTCGTTGCCTGAGTTGCGCGCCATGAACCATAAAGCTTCGCATCCAACATGGAGGAGCGGTTTATCATCTCCTCAATCGTGGCGATCGGCAGGAGGCGATCGTTGAGGAGGATTCGGACGGGGAACGGTTCCTTAAAACCCTTGGGGAGTTTTGCCGCGATACCGACTGGCAGGCCATGCCTATGGTCTGAGAAGCAGTCTTTTCATCTCGTGCTGCAAACACCTCAAGCCAATCTCGTGGCGGGAATGCAATGGTTCACTACGGTGAACACATCGGACAAGGTCACCAGCTTGGGTGATCATCAACGTTTTCAGATGAAGCCATCTGAACGGCAATGCGCGTCGAAAGCAAACCAGAGAACCGCGGCGGCGTCCCAAAAATTACGGCACAATCAGGACCTTGCCGAGGACGGTTCTGCTGCGCAAGCGGGCAAAGGCAGCGGGCACTTCACTCAATGGAAAGACCGCATCGATTGTCGGTTTTAGTTTTCCCACTTCTGCCCATTCAAGTGTCGTGGTTAGATCAGCCCTGCTCCGGCCATAGCTGCCAACCAAGCTCTGCTGCTTAACAAATAGTGGCCAGAGATTCAGATGGATTTTCGGTCCGGCGGTCGCTCCGCAAGTGACAATGGTGCCTCCTCGAGCCAGACAATCGAAAGCCTGCTCGATGACTGCTCCACCCACATGTTCTACGACGAGGTCAACACCGCGTTTCTGTGTGATCTTCCGGACTTCGGAAGACCAATCTTGGCGGGTTGAATCCACGACATATTCTGCGCCGAGATGCAGGGTCAACTGGCGTTTGGCTTCCGTGGAAGCGGTCGCAATTACATGGGCTCCGAGTCTTCGGGCGATTTGAATTGCCGCGGACCCGACGCCGCTAGCCCCGGCGACAACCAGCACCCAATGGCCAGGCTGCACCCGGGTCCGATTCGTGAGCATGTGCATCGCGGTACTCCCTGCGAGGGTCAACGCTGCGGAAGCATTGAAATCCACATTGTCAGGCAGCCGAACCAAAGTGCAAGCAGGCGCAAGCACCATTTCGGCAAATCCACCATCTTTTTGAACACCGAGCAATTGTCCTTTCAGGCAAAGCGATTCCTCGCCCGATAAACAGAATTCGCAAGACCCACAGAATAGATTGGATTGCACCGCCACACGGTCCCCTACCCTCCAGCCCTCAACATTTGAGCCCAACCTGATGACGTGGCCGGCAATTTCAGATCCGGGGATTCTGGGAAGATCGAGTGGAATGGGCAAGGCTCCGTCCTCGAGCCAGAGGTCCAGGCGATTGAGACCGCAGGCTCGGACTTGCACTACAATCTCGTCCGAAGCTGGCGCAGGATCAGGCAACTCGACGAGCTTGAATTGCCCGGGATTGCCATGCGCGATGAGTTGAACAGCCTTCATGGCCTCACTTGGTCCTGCGAGTTATTTGCCCAGATTGTAACAGATCAGCCGGTCTTCGCTTCGCAAGTAGAGCTTCTTCCCGGAGAGCACCGGCGCAGGCCAGCAAGGATGGTGCAATTGCGGGACTTGAAACCGGGAGATCTCTTCGGGAGCCGTTGGGCTAAGCTTGAACATTCCCAAGAGGCCGCCTTCGCCTAGAACAATTAATTTTCCGTCTGCCAGAATCGCAGAGCCGCGCCCGTAAACATTCGGCGTCGGCGTGCTGTGAGGTATCCAGCTCTCATCGCGATCCCACATTAACTTGCCAGTCTTGAGTTCGACACAACGGAACCTGGCGTCCGGCTCATTTCGACCACTGAAAGCGTAAAGATAACCGTTGTTGTAGATGGGAGTGTTCCAATGAATTTCCAAGACCGTGTTTCGCCAGACTTCCTGGACGCCGTGCCCGTCCGGTTTCACCTTCAACAGGACTGAGCCGACTTTGTAATAGGCGCCGGAAATCAAAATAAGATCGTCCACTACGACAGGGCACATTGCATTCACCGAGTCATTCAGGCGGGACCGGAACCAAAAACTAAAATTCACATGGCCTGTTTTAGGATCGACTGACACCAAACCCTGACGCATCAGGCAAAGGACGTGTCGCTGACCATGAATGGTCACGACTAAAGGTGTTGCATACCCCGCTTGTTTCTCAGAACGCTGCCACCGGACTGGCGGTTCGCCGGGCCATCCAGTCATCGGAACTCCTTGCCAACTTTTTTCTCCAACGTTTTCCCAAACGGTCTTTCCACTCTGAGCATTCAAGGCAACCATCCCAGAGTTCGGCTGACCACCCACCATGACCAGCAGCAAATCGCCTTCGAGAATTGGCGTGCTCCCAACTCCAAAGAACGCCGCCGGGATCTGCCAATCTTTGTCGGCATCCCGTTGCCAGATCAACTTGCCTGAACTTAATTCGAGGCAAAGCAATTTGCCTTCGGCTCCGAAGGTATAGCAGTGGTTGGTCGTCAACAGAGGGGAACAACGAGGGCCGTTGTTGTAGCCGTACGGATCGATAAATTGGCTGGGATAAGGATATCGCCAAAGGGACTTGCCGTTCGCGGCCTCGAAACATTCGACGATCTCTTCGTCTTTGATTCGGTGATGAAGAACCAATTTATCCCCACGAACAGAGGGAGCACTGTAACCGGTTCCGATCGACTTCTGCCAAACTAGCGGCGGGCCATTCGTGGGCCACTTATCAAGCAAGCCGGTCTCGGTCGAAATGCCGTCCGCGCGCGGACCAAGAAAGCGCGGCCAATCCTCGCCTTTCGTATGAGCGACGAGGACATTGAAGCCGAACACCACAAGCGCCGCTGCGAATCCTGTTTTCGCGATTTCCATACCGCAAGGCTAACGGCAGGTCTGCTTCCGAGCAAGACCTGTTGAAACCCACATCACCTTCTGCAGTAAAAAGTGCGCGCCAGACCTCTTCGATCCTTCTAGATGAACTTTTGCCATGTCGGCCAAGATAGCCGCGCTCCAAACGCCAGCCACAACTCATGCGTTCGCAGAATTCTTTCGGCGCATCGTTTCCGCGATTGCAAATTATGGTTCCAAGCCATAAAACCTAATCACTCAATGACACTCACAAACAAATAAGGAGCCAACCATGAATCGCATCACACAAACTCTGGTCGGGATGATCGCACTCGTATCAACTGCGACCTTTGCCGCCGAGCTTAAGTACTCACTCACGCCCAACTTCTTCGAACACGATCCCGACCACCAATCACTTGGCCCTTGCCATGGCGGAGTGGTGCTGGACAAAGCTGGCAATGTCTATGTCACTACCGACACCAAACGCGGCATCGTGGTCTTTTCGCCCGCAGGCAAGTTCCTGCGCGCCGTCGGCCCGACAAAGATTCACGGGCTGGAAGTACGGGAGGAGAAAGGTGTGGAGTACATCTACGCCGCACGCCCATCCGAACACGAGGTCGTGAAGCTGAAGCTGGATGGATCCGTCGTTTGGGTGATTGGGGCGCCAGACGAAGCGCGACTCTACAAGGACGGCGCCGGCTTCAATCCCTGCGCCGTGACGGTTGCACCGGATGGTTCCATCTTTGTGGCGGATGGTTACGGATCGAACTACGTGTTGAAATTCGACAAGAACCGCCGGTTCGTGAAGGCCTTCGGCGGGCCGGGCAAGGAAGATGGCAAGTTCCAGACCTGCCACGGCATCGCCTTCGACCCCCGACAAGACAAGCCGCTGTTGCTGGTTTGCAACCGCAATAACAATCGGGTTGAACACTGGGATCTCGACGGCAATTTCGTAAAAGTCATCCAGAAAGACCTGCGGATGCCCGCCGCTGTGCATATCCGGGGCGACTACGCTGTGTTCCCCGAGTTGCAAGGTCGGGTCACCGTTTTGGGCAAAGACGGAGCTATCGTCGCGCAAGTCGGCGATAATCCAACGCCGGGCCATCGCGCCAACTTCGGGCTGCAACAAGACCAGTGGAAGGAAGGCATCTGCAACTCGCCGCACGGCGCGTCGATCGACAAAGAAGGCAACCTCATTGTGGCGGAGTGGACTCAGTTTGGGCGCCTTCACAAATTCAGCCGAGTGAAATAAGCGGGATTCTCACCATGAATCGCCTCTTGATTGTCGGCGTGACCATCGCGGTCTTCGCCATGGTCAGAGCGGCCCTCGGAAGCGATCCTGAAGGTGCCGCCAACGTGGCCGGTAAAAAGGAGCTGCCTGCGGGGAATGGTTTCGCCGCGCGGTTCCCCGGCGATGCCGGTTTGAAGGCTCACGCGGACGTGATTTTCGCGGATGATTTCGAAACCGGAGCTCTCGGCGCTGGTTGGGACGAGACAGGCAACAAGAGCGGCAAGGTGTTGCAGTTCGCTCCAGGTGATGACGCCGTTGGGCTGGGCCAGCGATGCCTGCGCGTCGAAGCGCACCTCGGCAAGGACACAGGGGGCGGCCTGACCAAATGGTTTGAGTCGGCGGACACCCTCTTCATCCGCTTCTACACCAAGTTTGACCAGGGCTGCGACTACGTGCATCACTTCGTGACATTGCGCGCGAACACGGGACTGCGCGGCGGCGATAAATGGAGCGGGTTTGGCGGCGCGGGGTTGAAACCGGAAGGCAGCGACCGCTTTTCCACCGCCATCGAACCGTGGGGCAACTGGGGCCGTTTCCCCGCGCCGGGGCGCTGGAACTTCTACAGCTATTGGCATGAGATGGAACCATCGAAGGACGAAAAATACTGGGGCAATTCCTACGGCGTGCCCACGGCTCCGGTTATCCCGCACGACCAATGGATTTGCGTCGAGTTCATGCTTAAGCACAACACACCGGGCCAGCCCGACGGCGAGCAGGCGTTCTGGATCGATGGCGCGCTGCAAGGCCACTGGAAGGGCTTCAACTGGCGCAAGACGGCATCGCTCAAGGCGAACGCGCTGACGCTGGAAAGCTACATCACCGACCGTTGGACGAAGAACCCGGTGAACGTCGTCTCATTCGACAACGTCGTTGTCGCGCGTCATTACATCGGACCAGTCGGGCGGAAGTAAACACATCCGCCCCGCTAGATTCCTTCAACGCGCGCTCTTGTCTTTCGACCGAACTGGAATCGGCACGCTCGAAAGCTCTATGCGGCCCGCCTGTGTGTGGAACCAATCTTCACGACGATTGCGGCGCGATTCTATTAGCTTCTGAAAAGCAGGCGTGTCCGTTCGCATCACCTCGAGGGCGCTGCGCTCGGCCGTCGGCACGTCCACCGCGACCCGGATGGCCATGATCGGCACCCGTTGTGCCGTTTTCTCGTAAAAGCCCATCGGGCCAGTGCCGCGCGGTAAGGACGACATCAACTCCATCCCCTGAACCACGCGCCCAAGCAGCGTGACGTTGCGATCCAAATGGCGCGGCGCCTGTCCGATCACCACATACAACTCCGTGCCTCCACCGCTATCCACCGACGTGTCGCGTCCCGCGCCCACCATCCCGTAGGAATGCACCAGCCACATCTTGCCGCTACGCTTGTCACGCGCCACCGGGAAGCCTCCGGAAAATCCAACCTCGCGCGCATACACGTCGCCGTCCGGAAGACGCGTGAAGGGCGATTTTAGCGCGCGCTCAAACTCGGCCGGCAGCGTTTTTCGGGCGTGCTGAATCTTGCGCGCCAACTCTGGCTTCTCGGCGTCAGGGTCTGCCAACTGCACCACGTAGTTGTCTTGCGCCCGGACAATTGCAAGCCCGTCAAAATAATGTTCCCGCGCCAGCGCCTTCACGTTAGCAACATGGTGGGGA
>CAMAWP010000038.1 GCA_945861765.1 Akkermansia muciniphila
CGTCGAAATCTCGGAAGATCAGACTGTACTCAGTCCAGAGTCGTTCGATAGGAGAGTCGGACATATTCGCCATTGGAGGTAGCTTGGTGCGAAGCCTGGGATTTGTCGAGCGGGTAGGTTGGATGCTCGATTTTTCATACAGCACTCCCATTTTCCTTGGGCTCATCTCCGAATGAGGACGGGCCAAAACTTCACCCTCTCTTCCATCGGATGGATGAGGGACGGGCCAGAGGAGGCCGGTTGGCTGGGATTTCCACTCTCCTCGGTCCTCTCCCCGCTCATTCCTCGCAGGGAGAGACCACCCCGGACTTCGCGCGCGCAAGGTGACTCTGAACCCACCCCTACCCCTCCCAGGAGGGGAGCTTTGTCCGGTCCCCTCCTGGGAGGGGTAGGGGTGGGTCGGTTCATGGAGAGGGAGGAAGACTCCGCAGCGCGCATCCCCTCATTCGGAGATGCGCGCTATCAGTCTACTATTGAAACGAAAGACTGACGATCATAGATGTTTGCAGCCGTCTGCGGTCGAGCCACGTCAACTTCGTTTTCTGAATTATTTCAGTTGAGATAGTAATGACGGACACTGAATTGACGACCTTCAAATGTTTGGTCTGACGCCTATATCGTCCCTAGACTGTCAGCTTCCTCGCGTTTCATTTTTAAATTTGCCTTCGTCCTTTCGATACTCGATTTAACAGGCTATCTTCCAGGGACATGGCAACCATTGGCAAACGCAACACGCTTTCAATCGTCCGGTCTTCCGGCCCCGGTCTTTATCTCGATGGTGGGGAACTGGGAGAGATTCTTTTGCCCGGCCGTTACATTCCGCGTGACATCAAGGCGGGGGATAAGCTCGATGTTTTTATCTACACCGATTCCGAGGACCGCCTCGTGGCCACGACAGAGATCCCGCTCGCGTTGGTGGGTGAGTTTGCCTGTTTGAAAGTCATCAGCTTCAATCGCCAGATAGGAGCGTTTCTCGATTGGGGACTTTCCAAGGATTTGTTGCTGCCGTTTCGCGAACAGAACACGCCGGTGGGCGTCGGGCAAAAGGTCATCGTGTTCGTTTACCTGGATGAACAGTCAAAACGGATCGTGGCCAGCGCACGATTGAGCCGGCATTTGAGCCGCGACACTCCATCTTATCGCGACGGTGAGCAAGTCAACCTGATGATCGCGAGCCGGTCGTCGCTCGGCTACAACGCCATTGTGAACAACGCGCATCGCGGACTTCTCTATCACGACAACCTTTCGGCTCCGCTCGAAGTCGGCCAAAAAATCAAAGGTTTCGTCCGAACCGTTCGCGTTGGCGGCAAAATTGATCTACGCCTTGATGCGTCCGGTTACAAGCGCGTGGCTCCCCTGAAAGATTTGATTGTGGCGGCGGCGGAGAAAAACGGAGGCCATTTGGATTTCGACGATAATAGTTCGCCGGAAAAAATTCGGAAAACTTTTGGGGTCAGTAAAAACGCCTTCAAACAAGCGCTCGGCGCCCTTTACAAATCCCGTCGCATCCGCTTCACGAATCCTGGGATTCAGTTGCTGGACAATACCACCCCGATCGGTGAGGCGCGTTTGAGCGATTTGCCACCCATGGCCAAGCCCTCGCGGAAGCCACGGCGCGCGTCATGAAACCCAATCGAAAGCTCGCTCAGACCACTACTCCGGACGGAGCCTGTCTGACGCTTCACGAACATGATGGGAGTTTTTGCATCCGTATGAATGGCCAGGGGCTGATGCATTCCTCGGTCACAGCGTCGGAAATCCAACTGGGCGAACTCGCCGTAGCCCGAGTGTCGTCGCTGGTTGATCCATCTGTTCTCGTTGGCGGATTGGGACTTGGTTACACCTTAAAAAGCGTGCTGCAGAACGTGGGGTCTCAAGCCAAGATACTGGTCGTGGAGCTGATCCCGTGCATCGTGGATTGGAATCGCGAGTTTCTATCCGGGGTGAACGGCGCGCTTTTGAATGAGCCTCGCGTCGAGATCATCCTGGCGGACGTGTGGGATGTGATCTCGCGGTCTGGCCTCGATCAGTATGACGCCATTCTCCTCGACATCGACAACGGCCCCACGGCAATGGTGCAGAAGCAAAACGCCCGGCTCTATGACCGGCGCGGCCTCCGCATGATGGCGGACGCGCTCAAACGCTGCGGACGCGTTGCCTTCTGGTCTGCTCGCCCCGATCCCGCCTTTGCTAAACGACTTCAGGACGTTGGATTCAAGGTCGAAGCTGTCCCCGCGAAACTCTATCCCAACGCCAAACGCTGCACCTGCACTATTTACGTGGCTGACAAATACGTGGCTGACAAATAACTCACAGCTTGAGGCTCCCGCCCTGTCTGCGTTAGACTGCATAAAGCACACCCGATGCGACCGCATATAATACTCAGCGTCATTGCCTTGCTCGTTGGAGCAATTGTCAGGGCGATCGCGTCCGACCTTGCGGAACTCGAACTCGAACGTCGTTTCGATCATAACGTGCGTCCCTTTATCGAGACCTACTGTCTGACCTGCCACAGCAAGGAGAAGCAGAAGGGCAAGCTCGACCTGAGTCATTATTCGACCATGGCCGCGGTTGTTCAGGATTATCGCCGTTGGGAAGCCGTGTTGGAAAGGCTCAAGGCGGACGAAATGCCGCCCGAAGACGCCACTCAACATCCCTCGCGAGAGCTTCGCCAGCGCGTGATCGATTGGCTTCAGGCGATGCGCAAACACGAGGCGGACCGAAACGCCGGCGATCCGGGTCTTGTCCTCGCGCGTAGGTTGAGCAACGCCGAATACGACTACACCATCCGCGACTTGACTGGCGTTGACATCCGGCCGACTCGAGAGTTCCCGGTCGATCCCGCCAACGAGGCCGGCTTCGATAATTCCGGAGAATCTCTGACGATGTCGCCTGCTCTGTTGAAGAAGTATCTGGAGGCGGCGCGGCAAGTCGCCGAGCACATCGTCCTGACGCCAAAAGGATTTGTCTTCGCGCCGCATCCGGTGGTCACCGAAACGGACCGCGACAAATACAGCGTGAAGCGCATCATCGACTTCTACCATCGGCAATCAACGAACTACGCGGACTATTTCATGACCGCCTGGCATTTCAAGAATCGCGCTGCTCTGGGCAAACAAGAGGCGGGGTTGGCGGATTTGGCCGCTCACGCCAGGATCAGTCCTAAATACCTCGCGACGATCTGGTCCGCGCTCGAAGGAGTGCAAGAATCCATAGGTCCGCTCGCTACGCTCCAGTCGATGTGGCGCGAGCTGCCAACCGCCGGTGAACAGCAGCTCGGCGCTTTGCGACAAGGCTGTGAACGAATGAGTGATTTCGTCTTTGAACTTCGCCGGAAGCTCAAGCCGGAATTCAAGAATCTCTCCATTCGCGGGATCGCTGCGGGATCGCAGCCGCTGGTTCTTTGGAAAGATCGGCAGTACGCGGCCAATCACTTCGGCTACGCGCGGGATGCGTTGCACATTCAGAACAGCCCGGAACCAGAAAGCCAAGCGAGACCGAGGACGGCGATCGAGCAAGCGCTCCTTATCCCCGCCGACGAAACTGCGCGGGGACGTTACGAGGCGGCCTTCGAGCGTTTCTGCCGGATCTTCCCCGACGCCTTCTATGTACCGGAACGCGGCCTCGTTTTTCTCAACGAAGATAAGGAAAGCCGGGGCCGCCTGCTGAGTGCCGGATTCCATCTCATGGTCGGATATTTTCGCGATGACGCGCCGCTCTATGAACTGATGCTCGACGCAGACGGCCAACGTGAACTCGATTCGCTCTGGCAAGAATTCAATTTCACCACCTCTGCCCCGATGCGGCAGTACAAGGATTTTATCTTTTTCGAGCGCGCGGAACCACCCCGGTTCATGCAAGGCGCGGAATATGATTTTGCGCGATCGGAAGACAAAGACGCAACGTCCGAAGTTAAGATCAAGCAGCTCGCCGAGGCCTATCTCGCCAAGGCGCGACGCAATGGGGGCGAGGGCGCCGCGATCGACGCGATCCAAGACTACTTCAAGAATATCTCGACTGAAATCCGCTCTGTGGAAGCTGACCGAATCGCGGCGGAATCCAGCCACATCAAGGCGCTGCTGCCCTTTGCCGAGCGCGCTCATCGCTCACCGTTGTCAACCTCCGAGCGAGAGGACCTGCTCGCCTTTTATAGAAGACTGCGAGAAAAGGACGGCTTGGATCACGAAGGAGCGATTCGCGACACAGTGGCCAGCGTGCTTTTGTCCCCCAAGTTCTGCTATCGCATGGATTTGACTGATGAAGGCGAATCAGGGAATCGGTCGAGCGGCCCCGCTGCGATTTCTCGCCTCGCTCACGAACCGGCTCGCGACCAGCGCGCAGTCGAACCGGCCCGATCCGCTCAACAACGTTCGATCACGAACAATGCTCCTCCCCTATTGCCCGCGCTAGGCGGTGGGACGTCGCGCGGTTCGGTAGCCAGCGTCAGTCCCTTGTCGGATTACGCGCTGGCCAGTCGTTTGAGCTACTTCATGTGGTCCAGCATGCCCGACGACGAGTTGTTGGGCCACGCGGCTGCCGGCGATCTGCACCGTCGTGATGTCATCGTGGCGCAGTCCCGCCGGATGCTACGGGACGTCCGCATTCGTGACTTGGCCACGGAGTTCGGGGGCAATTGGCTTGATTTCCGCCGCTTTGAAGAACACAACGCTGTTGACCGCGAGCGATTCAAAGACTTCAACAACGACTTGCGGCAGGCAATGTTTGAAGAGCCAATTTATTTCTTCATCAATCTCGTTCGAGAGGATCTCTCGGTGCTCGATTTCCTCTACGCTGACTACACTTTCGTCAATCCGATCCTCGCCAAACATTACGGTATGCCCGATCTGAAAGTCGGTTCGAACGACTGGGTGCGCGTCAATGACGCGCACCGTTATGAACGCGGAGGCCTGTTGCCGATGTCGGTTTTCTTGACCAAGAATGCGCCCGGTTTGCGCACTAGCCCTGTGAAGCGCGGTTATTGGGTCGTCCGCCGTTTGCTCGGCGAATACATCCCGCCGCCCCCGCCTAAAGTCCCCGAGTTTCCCAACGACGAAGCGAAGCTTGGCAACCTCTCTCTGCGCGAGATGTTGGCGAAACACCGCGAAGATAAGAGCTGCGCCGGTTGCCACGAACACTTCGATTCCTTCGGACTGGTCTTCGAGGGCTACGGACCGGTTGGGGAGCGGCGTGTCAAAGACCTCGGTGGTCGTCCTGTGGATGCCCGCGCGACGTTTCCGGGCGGCAGCGAAGGCGTTGGGCTCGACGGCCTGCGCGCGTATTTGCGCGCGCATCGACAGGAGGAGTTCCTCGACAACCTATGCCGGAAGTTGCTGTCCTACGCGCTCGGGCGCAGCCTTATGCTCTCGGACGACGGAGCGATACGCGATATGCGCGCAACGCTCTCGATCAATGGCTATCGCTTCGGAAGTCTGGTGGAGAGCATCGTTACGAGTCCGCAGTTCCTGAACCACCGAGCTGGCGAGGAACTCACCAAGAGGTGAACTTGAACGCAGTTGATAATGAAAGGAACCACACCTATAAGAAATTTCCTTCACTCGCTCCTCGCGATGGTCCTCGCATTGTCCGCCGGGTCGGCGATGGCGGCGTCCAGTCCGACATCGCGCGGAACCTCATCCGCCGCCGCCTTGGGCGACTTGCGCGCCTGGCTTGCGGTTCCGCGCGCCGATCGTTCCACGCTCGCCAGCGCGCCTTTCGCCTCCGTGCCGCTCACGCGGCGGGATGCCGACAATGCCACGTCAGCGCTCTGGCACGATCATGCGGCCTACATCCGCGCGACGCGCGCAGCAGAAATGCGCGCAAAGGTCATCGAACTCGACGGGATGAAGTTGAAGTTCGATTGGCTGAGTTTCACCGACGCTCCCGCCACCAATGGTCGCAGTCTTTTTATCTCGATGCACGGTGGCGGCGGCGCGCCTGCCTCCGTGAATGAGTCCCAATGGCGCAACCAAGTGGCGCTTGGCGAGGGCTACCGCCCTACCGAGGGGATTTACCTCGCGCCTCGCGCTCCCACGGACACATGGAACCTTTGGCACCAGGGGCACATCGATAAACTGTTCGGCCGCCTCATCGAGAATCTGATCGTGCTGCAAAATGTAAATCCGAACCGCGTCTATATCCTCGGCTACTCGGCCGGGGGCGATGGGGTTTATCAACTCGCTCCGCGCATGGCCGACCGACTCGCCGGTGCCGCGATGATGGCGGGCCACCCCAACGACGCTTCGCCGCTCGGCCTGCGCAACCTTCCCTTCGCGATTCAGGTGGGCGCGGATGACGACGGTTACAAGCGCAACACCGTCGCCGCCGAATGGGGCAGGAAGCTTGATGAATTGCAAAAGGCCGACACTCAAGGTTATGCCCATTTCACAGAACTCCACGCGGGCAAGGGACATTGGATGGACATGCAAGATCGCAAGGCCATTCCCTGGATGGAAAAGTACTCGCGCGTTGCGTTGCCAGATAAAGTCGTGTGGCACCAGGCTTCCCGGACCCATCAGCGCTTCTATTGGCTGGCGATGTCGCAGCCCAAAAATGGCGATCACATCATCGCGCGACGGGAAGGCCAGACCGTGACTCTCTCCTCCACGAACGTGTCGGCCGTCACCGTGTTGTTGAACGACGCGATGCTGAATCTTGATCAACCCGTCACCATCCGCGCGGGTGAAACCAAGTTGTTTTCCGACCTTGTGCCGCGCACGGTCTCGACCCTTGCACGCACGCTCTCTGAACGGGGTGACACTAATCTCACCTTCAGCGGCGAAGTCACAGTGGCGCTGCCATGAAAGCCGGACGGGGCGATGGGTCAATTCAACCGCTTGCGCAACCACTTTACCGGCGGAACGAACATCAAAATCGCGGAGGAGAGATGATTGCCCCAAGCCTTGGCTCTGGTTTCCCGCTGTTTTCAGTGGAATAGGTCCACAGCGGATGAAGACCTTTTTTCATCCCGCCGGGATGACGGGAGTTTGGACCTGTTGGCTGCCTTCGTCTCCCGGAGGGAGATTCGAGAATAGCCCGGCAGTTGGCTGCCGGGTTCGCATGAGCGATTGCATAAGTCCCGCAGGGACGGCCGAATCCCCCAACGTCCTACGGCAGCTCCTACTGTCTGTTCACGACAAAGGATCGCCCGAGAATAGTTCAACCGTCCCTTCGGGACTTTGGCTATTGACTACCTAATCCCACCCTTGAAAGGGTGGGCTATTCTCGAATCTCCTCTCCGGGAGATGTGAGTCGCGAACCTCATCGGCTACAACAGCAGACCACCCGAAAATGTCCAAACTCCAGGCACCCCTCCGGAGTGAGTCTTCCAACCCGGACACGGAAATGGTTCCACTGAAAACAGCGGGAAACCTAGAGACTATTTTTATTCGTTTGCGCATCAGGATGTTCCACTCGGTCGTCTTGACGGCTTGCGGCTGTAGTGAGATAAGGTTGTTTCGTAGCAGCCTAAGTTGGCTTGCCTTCCTGCAAGTCAACACGGGGGATCCAAATCCTCGGACGGGAGTCCGGGGACGGGGCGAACGGCGATGGCGAACCATCGTCGCGGTCACTTTCAAGACCGAGCCCGTCAGCTAACCTCGTCGGCATTTGGAAGGGCGATCCTCTAGTCCCCGCGTGTGCGGGACACCACGGTCTCCCCAATCAAGCGCGTTGAGTCGTGTCGTGGAGAGAAACCGCGTCGCGTCGCAACCACATCGGAGTTGGGTTATGACACTGAACATCATGTTTGCGGTCGCGGGCAATTGGTTTGGCGTGGGTTGGTATTGGTATGGGTTCGTATTGGCCTGCTTGATCCTTGTCTCCTGTCTCGTGTTGATTCGCGAGAGACAGGTGGGGATCGTAGTCAAGCGGTTCTCGCAACGCAGTCTCGCGCCAGGCAGGTTCGTAGCGCTGGATGGCGAGGCCGGATACCAGGCGGACACGCTCGCGCCAGGGCTGTACTTCGGTTATTGGCCGTGGCAATACCGCGTCATCAAAGTTCCGGTCGCGGTCGTGCCGCAGGGGGAAATTGCGCTGGTCATCGCGGCGGACGGCACGGCGATGCCCTCTGAACATATCCTCGGAAAATGCGTCGAGTGCGACTGCTTCCAAGACGCGCGGAAGTTCATGCTCAGTGGCGGTGAGAAAGGGCGGCAGCTTGGCATTCTTACCGCGGGCACGTATCGCATCAACACCGCTATGTTCGCCGTCATCAATGCGACGACAGCCCATGAACACGGCATGATCAGCGAACAGTTGCTGCTGCAGCGCGTCGAGTCGGACAAGGTGGGCATTGTCACCGCGCTCGACGGGCGGCCGATCGAGGCGGGCGAGATCGCCGGGCCGGTCATCGCCGGTCACGAAAACTTCCAGAACGGCCAGGCGTTTCTGACGGGCGGCGGACGACGCGGCTTGCAGGAGCAAGTGCTGTTGTCCGGCTCGTGGAACTTGAACCCTTGGTTCGTTCAGGTGGAACAAGTCCCCATGGTGCAAATTCCCATCGGCTCGGTCGGCGTGGTCATCTCGTTCGTCGGAAAGGCGCACGAAGATGTGAGCGGCCTGGACTTCAAACATGGCGACCTCGTCAACGTCGGACACAAAGGTGTCTGGGTGACGCCGCTTTATCCCGGCAAACATCCGATCAACACGCGCATCATGAAGGTGGAGCTCGTGCCCACCACGAACATCGTGCTCAACTGGGCTCAACGCACCGAGGCGCACAACTACGACGCGAAACTCTCCTCCATCACGGTGCGTTCGAAGGACGGGTTTGCGTTCAACATCGACGTGTCGCAGATCATCCATGTCGGCGCGCTCGATGCGCCCAAGGTGATTTCGCGCGTTGGCTCGATGCAGAATCTTGTGGATCACGTCCTGCAACCGATTGTCGGGAATTATTTCCGCAACTCCGCGCAGGATTTCACCGCGCTCGACTTTTTGAGTGCGCGCAGTCAGCGGCAACTGGATGCCGCCGCGCACATTCGCGCCGCCATCGGGACGTATGACGTGCAGGCGATTGACTCGCTCATCGGCGACATCAATCCGCCAGCCGAACTGATGCAAACGCAGACGGATCGAAAGATCGCGGAGGAGCAGCGCAAGACCTATCAGGTGCAGGAAGCGGCGCAAATCCAGCGCCAACAACTCGTGCGCCAGACCTCGCTGGCGGACATCCAACAACAAGTCGTGGGAGCGGAGCAAGGCGTGAACATCGCCGAGTTACAGGCCGGCGCCAACGTAAAGCGGGCGACCGGCGAAGCTGAGGCCACGCGCCTCCATGCGCTCGGCGAAGCGGAAGCCATTCGCGCCACCGGCCAGGCCAAGGCCGAAGCCTATCGCGTGGGGGTCGCGGCGATTGGCGCTCAAGGCTACACGGTCATGCAGCTCATGCAGATCGTCGGCGAGCGCAACGTACGCATTGTTCCCGACGTGGCCGTCACTGGCGCCACTGGAAGCACCGGCCTCGTGGACGGCCTCTTGGGCGTGATGCTGAAGGAGCAGTACAAGAAAGCCGCGTGACATTAGGACAGCGCTGGCAGGACGGCAATCAAGGCTATCCTGTCAGCTTGCCAACAAAATACATTTATGAATTCATTGAATCAGAAATGCCCGGAGTGCGACGGTCGGAACCTGTTTTTTACCGAAGTGAGTTCGGGTGGTGGCTACGGGCCGATATTGTTGCCTGGTCTCGGTAGATTGTTTCGCCTGGCCAAGTTCCGCGTTTTGGTCTGTGAGGGTTGTGGACTGACCCGTTTCTATGCCGAACCTAATGCGCGCGCCAAGTTGCCAACGTCCAGACGGTGGAGTCGCGTGTAACGCGTCCAACGCAGCACGGTCCTCAGGGTCCTGATGATTACAACATCCTTGGCGATGCCAGTCAGCGGTTCTTTCGGGGCGTCTCCGTCCGCCAAAGCGCCGCCACTATCAAGTGCTGCTAGGATAGCATAAATGCGGAGCGGCCTTTCGGCAGGCCGAAGCAGGCAATAACTCCTTTCGGCTCGCGGAACCAGGTGCCTGACTTGAGCTCGATCTGTTTGGAAACCTCCTTGAGCAGGATCGAGCTGCCATTGTTGGTCAGCTTGGGTGCGGCCCCGGTCTGAGAAACGACTCGCATCGTGAAATGGGGTGCCGCGAACGGCGCGTTGAGCACGATGACTTCGCCCACCTTCTCGATGCGGGTCAGCTCCTTAGCAGCCCAGTAGCGGGAGACCTCGCTGGGTTTCATCCACAGGAGGTTGTCGAACTTCGCTTCCAGTCGGCGAACAACTTCCTGAAAGATTTTGAAGCCGAGCTCCTGGCCGTTCCAGTAGATGCCAGTCCAGTGAGCGACCATTATGGCCGGCTCACCGCGCTCGATGACTTCCACCATGCGGCCATGCTGGAGATCTTCGGTGATGAATTTGTCAACGCCGCCAGGCGGCGTGTTGTCCCAGCCGCCCGTCCAGTCACCGGTGCATCCTATCACGCTCACGACGCAGCGCGGGTCTGGCCCATCGAGTCCGCTGGCATATTCAACCCGCGGAGCCACGCTCTGTTCGCCTTTGTCATAGAGGTGACGGAAGTAATGCGGAATCTCCGCGCCGAAGACGTCGCGCACGGATTGAAGCGTGGCCTGAGCGAGCTGGGGCAACGCTCGGTTACCGAAGCCGCCCGGCGTGGTGATGCCTTCGCACGCCAGCCCGACGTTCTTCAAAATGCGCAGCGCGTAGGTCATGTAGTCGGCGATTTCATCCGCGCTCCGCCCCGTCGTCCACTCCCAGTTCTCCATGAACTTCAACGAATGGTCGGAATAGGGATGACCCGTCTTGGTGTCGATGACGCGCGTGTGCGTACACATCTCGGGATGAATGTCCCAATTCGGTGTCATGAGCGTGCGGACGAGTTCAAGGCTGTCGTTCAACTCGCGTTGCGTCCAGCCGGGCAACATGCGGTCGATCCTTCCGACGCACGCCGGAAACGGCACGATGCTGTATTTCCCTTTAACGCCGCGAGCTGCGCACCATTCGCCGAACTTGCGCACAAACGCGTCTGGGATCTCGTCCGGCCACTCGCGCCAGTCCCGCTGAAAACTACGGTTCGCCCCGGTGAACGCGGTGTCGAACTGCGGTATCGCGAAGCGGTTCAAATTCACGAGACAGGTCGAATCGTCGATGATGAGCCCCACCGGCACGCGAGCGCGAGGGTTCAAGACGGTAACACCCTCCGCGGGCGGGGGACGGTTGCCGGCGACCTGAGCTAGCAGGGACGGCGTTGACGTCGCCCAACCTGCGCCAGCGATTCCGAGAGCGGCGCGGCGGAGGAACTGCCGGCGGTTGTGTATGTTCATTTCGATTTATCTTGCTGGATCGGCCCGGAGGTTGCCGGCAGTTACTTTGCCTTCACATCGTAGCACAGCAGCACGTCCTGGTCGCGGATGTAGAGCTTGCCATCGACGATGACCGGGTGCGGCCAGCTTTCGCCGATCTTGCTTGCGAGGTGGAAGGAGCCTTTAAGATTGTAGCCTTTCGTCGTGGCTTCGATGAGTGCCATCGTAGCGTCCTGATAACGGAAGTAGAGCTGTCCATCGGCATAGACAATCGCCGCCGACCCCGTGCCGGGACCACGCTCTTTTCCCCAAACCACTTTACCCGTCAGGAACTCGACGCAGGTTGGAAAGCCGTTGTTGTGGCCGTGGCCTAAGTAAATGTGGTCGCCGAGGAGGATCATGCCGCCGTGGTGATTCTGGAGCTGGCTCGCCGTGAGATAATAGATCTCCTCGGCCTTCACGCTGTCCCCGTCTTTCGAGAGTTTGAGAAGCGCGCTGCCGCCGTCGCCGTACCCGCTGGAGCCGAAGACGTAGTCGCCTTTGACGAGGGGCGTCGGGATGTCGGCCGTGGCATTGGCGATGCGGTTGTAGCCCCAGAGGAATTTGCCGTCGCTGGCGCGCACGCTGACGAGGCCGCGGCCCATAAGCGTGACATATTGCTTCACGCCCGCCCCATGTGAAACGACCACTCCGGTGTAGCCGGCGCCGTCCGCGCCTTTGCGGCCCAGGTCGGGGATCTCCGACTTCCAAACGAGTTCACCGGTCTTCTTGTTCAGCGCGGCGATGCCAGCGCTGGCCGCGCCGGGCACGCATAAGAGGTGGTCGCCATCGACGAGCGCGGACTCGCTATAGCCCCAGCCGGACATGCACTTGCCGCCGAAGTCGGAGTTGAAGTTCTTTTTCCAAACCAGTTTGCCGGTGTCAGTTTCCAGACATGCGACGTCGCCATTGTTCCCCACTGCAAACAGGAGCTGGCCGTCCACGGTGGGCGTGCCGTTCGGTGCCGGGTCGCGGCCGGTGGTGATGGCAGTGGACCAAATCTCTTTGCCGTCGGCGAGGTCGAGAGCTGTGACAAACACACCGCGTTCGCCGTTCTTATTGGCTGCTCCTTGAGTGAAGATGCGCCCGTTGGCGATGGCGACACTGGACATGCCCTTGCCCAAGCCCTTGATGCGCCACGCCAGCGGCGGGCCTTCGCTGGGCCAATCTTTCAGCAAGCCCTTCTCAGTGGAGATGCCGTCGCGGTTTGGCCCCCGCCACTGCGGCCAGTCGTTGCTCGCAGAAAATGCGGTGGAGCCAAGACCAAGGAGAAGGCAGAGGGAAAAAGTGCGTGGTAGAAACATAGGTTTTGGATGTTGAACTCGGCAGGCGAATTGTGGGTTTGGGTTCGCGTTTCGTAGGCTGAATCGCCAGCGATTATCAGTGTCTGTCAGTTGAGTCTTGAGGTCGTGTATCATTTCGCCGCGCCGTCGTCGGCATTGTATTCGATCCGTACGATCTGGGTGTCGAGGTTGTTGGCCCAGGCGGTGCCGTATTCGATGAGATAGAGACAACCGTCTGCCCCCAACTCTAAATCCATCGGGCGCAGGAAAGTCATCTTGGGGCAGAAGCGCTCCATGTTCAACGAGCCGTCGGCCCTCTTCGAGATCTTGTTGTCCGCGTCGAGGTGGACAGCGATAATCCAATTTCGCGACCACTCATAGATGAACAGTGTGTGTTCGAATTCTTCCGGCAGCTTGTGCGCGGACTTCAGCTTTGGATCAAAGTAATAGACCGGCCCGGCCATCGCAGTGCGCCCGCCACCGACGTTGACGGCGGGAAACCTGGTGGAAGGGGAAGCGGGATAATAGATGAACGCCGGCTGAGCGGGCGGCAGTTCGTTGAGCCCGGTGTTGTTCGGTGAATTATTCACCGGATGGAGGGGATCGAAGAGCGGGCCATTGGTCTTGGCAGCGAAGTCAAATTGGTAGTAAGGCTTGTTGTCAGCGATGAAGTAAGGCCAGCCGAAAAAACCGGCATGGCGCGCCTGATTCACTTCATCAAAACCGGCAGGTCCGCGCTTCTGGTTCGGACCGCCCGCGTCGGGGCCAACCTCGCCCCAGTAGAGGAAACCATTTTTCTGGTCGAGCGATATGCGGAAAGGATTGCGGTTGCCCATCACGAAAATTTCCGGGCGCGTTCCGGGCGTTTTGGGTGGGAACAAATTGCCTTCGGGGATCGTGTAGGTGCCATCTTTCTCCGGATGAATGCGGTTGATTTTGCCACGCAAATCGTTCGGGCTGGCGGAAGATTTCTGGGCGTCCCACGGACTGCGTCCAGGTTGTTGATCGATCGGCGCGTAGCCATCCGACGCGAAAGGATTGGTGTTGTCGCCCACGGAAATGTAAAGGTTGCCTTTGGAATCGAACGCCAGCGAGCCGCCGACGTGACAGCACTCCTCGCGTTGGGTTTGGATATCGAGCAGCTTCTTTTCTGAACTGAGATCGAGATTGTCGCCATTCACCGTATAGCGCGAGACGCGAATGATGCCGACCTTCTTGCCTTTGGCATCCAGGGTGGTTTCAGGTAGCGAGTGGTTCAGGTAAATCCACCCGCTCTCCATGAAATTGGGATCGAGCGCAATACCGAGCATTCCGTCCTCCAAGCCGTCGAAGACGGGAACCTTGGCGATCTCCACGGCAGTCTTGGTGTCGGGCTTCCAGACTCTGATCGTCCCGTTACGCTGGGCGAAGAACACCCGACCATCCGCCGCCACCGCGATTTCCATGGGATCTTTCAACGTGTCTGCGTACTTGCCGTTGGTTTGCTCGTCCGAGACGAGGATGACTTTACGGAAGTGGCCGTCGGTCTGTGAGCCGGTGGGGTTGGGGGCGATTGGCTGGGCGGCCAAGCCCGCCAGTGCTAGACCGGCGATGGCGACAGCGCAGATGAACTCGAATTTGATTTTTTTCATGACACTTTAATGATGAAACTGTTCGTTTTCAAAGAGGGCGCGACCCTAGCTGCCCAGAGGCGGTGGGACAAGAAAAAAGCCCCTTCTGCGTTCAGGGAATTCAGATTCTCCTCACGCCGACACTTCGCTTTCACAAATACATTAATGGGTTGCGCGAGCGGCTTGCTTACCGAATCATTCCTGATCAATCAACACGACATCTATGCGAACCTATTCCTGCGTCAGTCTGTGGGCTCTTCTAACCTTCTCGCTCTGCCTGCCAGCAGTTCGTGGGGCTGAGCCAGATTTGATTGTCCATCACGGTAAAATATTCACCGTGGACGGGACGGAAGCAGTTCACCAAGCAATGGCTCTTCAAGGCGAGCGGATACTCCAGTTGGGCACCGACGATGAGATATTAAAGACGAAAGGTGCCCGCACTCAAGTCATCGACCTGCGCGGGAGACTGGTTTTGCCCGGGCTGATTGATTCGCACGTTCATCCCGGAGCGGCAATGACGGAGTTCGATCATCCGATTCCAGAGATGGAAACCATCCAGCAGGTGCTGGATTATCTGAAGGCCAGGGCTGGCGTGCTCAAGGAAGGAGAATGGATTCAGTTGAGCCAGGTGTTTATCACACGCCTCCGGGAACAACGCTATCCCACCCGCGCCGAGCTCGACCGTGTGGCGCCGAAGCATCCTCTGGTCTTCGCGACCGGCCCTGATGCCTCGCTCAACAGCCTAGCTTTGCAGCTCAGCGGTATCGATCGGAATTTCAAAATCACCGATGGCGGTCCGGGGCACATCGAGAAGGATGCTGACGGCGAGCCGACGGGGATTTTGCGAAGTTGCACACGTGTGATCAAAAGCAAGGCTTCCGGGAAGAATCCTTCCGAAGAGGATTACTACCGGCGCACGCTCCAGCTCTTCAAGGATTATAATTCGATCGGTTTGACCACCGTGGCCGATCGCAGCGCGGACGTCGTATCCATCGGTCGCTACCAGAAAATGCGCGACCAGGGCGATCTCACCGTTCGCCTCTCGATTTCCCAAAACATCGCCACGCTCGGAGCAATCGAAAAAATTCAGGAGACCATCCGCGACGTCGCCAAGAACCCGCTTTGCCAAGGCGATTCCATGCTTCGGATCATCGGCATCAAAACATTTCTGGACGGCGGCATGTTGACGGGCAGCGCTTACATGCGCGAGCCGTGGGGTGTCAGTGATATTTATGCGATCACTGACCCGAGCTATCGCGGTGTGTTGTTTATCCCGAGGGAGCGACTATTGCCGATTGTGCGGACGGCGATCGAATCCGGTCTTCAATTCACCGCCCATTCGGTCGGCGATGGAGCGGTTCACACGTTGCTGGACGTTTACGAGGAGATCAGTCAAGCCAAGCCCGTCCGCCAGACGCGCCCTTGTATCACGCATTCGAACTTTATGAGCAAGGAAGCTGTGGAGAAGGCGGCGAAGCTCGGAGTGGTGCTGGATATTCAGCCCGCGTGGCTCTACTTGGACACACGGACTTTGGTGAAGCAATTCGGATATGACAGGCTTCGCTATTTTCAACCGTTGAAGAGCATTTTTGAAGCGGGCGTCATGGTCGGAGGCGGTTCGGATCACATGCAGAAGATAGGCTCGCTAAGGTCGATCAATCCCTACAATCCTTTTCTCGGGATGTGGGTTGCCATTACGCGCAAATCGAAGTGGTACGAAGGACAGTTGCATCCGGAGGAAGCGCTGACACGAGAGCAGGCGATTCGCTTTTACACGAAGAACAATGCGTATCTCTTATTCCGCGAAAACGACATAGGCTCGTTGGAACCGGGAAAGCTGGCTGATTTTGTTGTGCTGGACACCGATCTTCTCACCTGCCCGGAGGATGAAATCGCGAAAACTCAAGTGCTGCACACTTACCTGAATGGAAAGCTTGTTTATCAAAAGAACAATTAGCGCTTTTCGTTAAGGGAATTGGTCGGGTAGGAGCAATTCTCGGTTGGAACGTACGTAGTCCCGGCTTGAGCCGGTCGCATGTGAAAACCGGCTGAAGACGGGACTACATACGACGAACGGACAGTGTCCTGAGCGAAATGAAAATTGCTGCGATTCATTGCTTGCTTTCTGTTGTTCTGAAGCCTAAAAACTCGCTCATGGAGCCAAAGTTCTATAATCGCATTTTAACCTGCGTGCTGGCGCTACTCCTTCTGTCGGGTGGCGCACAGTCACGAGCGGCACAGACCAAGGACAATTCAGCTTCGGCCAAGGCATCCTCCCCGGCAGAAGCCTATCGCGCGATGGTTCAGGAATACGACGCTGCGGTGCAGGAATTCACGAAGAACTATCAGCAGGCCAAGACTGACGACGAGCGGCAAAAGGCCATGGAAAAGTATCCGCAAGCGGATAGTTTCACCGGGCGGTTTTTGACGTTTGCTCAAAACCATCCAAAAGATGCGGCTGCGGTGGATGCGCTCGCATGGATAGTTCAGAATGCGCGAAACCCTCAGAACACAGATGCGGAGAAGGCGCTCAAGGTGTTGCTGAATGATCATATCGCGAGTCCAAAACTCGGACCCGTCTGCCAATCCTTGGCCTATGCGTATTCCAGCAACGCGGAGAAGTTCTTGCGGGCAGTGCTGGCTCGTAATCCCGATCATCAAGTGCAAGGGCATGCGGCTTTCAACCTCGCTCAGTTTTTACACAGACGGGGGAGTCCGGACTCGTTTGCTGAAGCAGAGAAATACTTCGAACATGTAGTTGGAAAGTTCGGCGATGTTCCGGGCTATCGCGGAACTTTGGGTGACGCTGCGAAGTCGGCGCTTTTCGAAGTCCGCAATCTTGCTGTCGGAATGGTGGCTCCTGACATTCAAGGGGAAGATGTCGATGGCAAGGCTTTTAAACTGAGCGACTATCGCGGCAAAGTGGTCGTGATTGATTTTTGGGGCGATTGGTGAGGACCTTGCAGGGCCATGTACCCACACGAGCGGTCGCTCGTGAAACGGCTCGAGGGTAAACCGTTCACAATTCTTGGCGTCAATAGTGATCCTAAGGACCGACTTCGACAGGTCCTGAAAAGGGAGAACATCACATGGCGTTCGTGGTGGGATGGAGGTGACACCAGTGGCCCCATCTCAACAAAGTGGAACGTGCAAGGTTGGCCTACGATTTACGTTGTCGATCACAAAGGCGTGATTCGCTACAGAGATGTCCGGGAAAAACAGATGGACGATGCCGTGGAAGTGTTGCTTAACGAGATCTCGACCGAGTCCACCAAGTGACAAAGCAACCCTCCGGCGCCTATCGACAACGAGCATTCCGCGGCCAGGATTGCCGTGCTTGGAGCTTGAACATTTGCGTGTGCTCCTCCAACCGAGAGAGGCTTCCGACGGCTGTCTCCCGGATGGGAGATTTGAGAATAGCCCGCCCTTTCAAGGGTGGGATTGCGTCGCAGATAGCCCAAGTCCCGAAGGGACGATAGAATCGCTGTCGCAAATACTGATCGGTCGTGATCGATGTTGTGTTTGGATGCTTTATTAGAGCACAGCATCTGCCGTATGACATGGGGGGAGACTCAGCCGTCCCTGCGGGACTTATGCAATCGCCAACCCAACCCAGCAGTGAACTGCCGGGCTATTCTCGAATCTCCCTCCGGGAGACCACTGCCATTGAATTGAGCTCCGATTTCGGAGGGGCGTTTTCATACGCCCAATCCTACTCTTCCCTTGAGTGAGCACAGTCGTTGGGTTGTGTCTCATTCTGGGATTCGCTATCCCGAAACAGGACACTGAACTCTGTCAATCAGCGGAATGAGGTCCGGTTTCCGCCAACTTGCTCAGCATTCTTGAGAATTTCTTCCAGATTGGCCAAGTCGATGCCATTGGCATACAAAAAGCTAGAGCATACACAGCAGCGTGACAACGAATTGATGAAAGCGACCTTTAGCTCCGTTTGTTTCTTCGATGCATTGAATTCGCCTCTTGCCATGCGTGATCCCATTAACGTGTTAGCGCGTGACCTCATTGGCCATGATCGAACCGAAACAGCCGTTGCCGGAGAATAGCGAAGTTGACGATAGCCTCAGGGCTTTCCTCGAAAGCATGTCGGTAGCAATCACTCTGAGCCGTGGCGAACAACTGCTCTTCGTGAACCAAGCTTTTCTGCATTTGATCGGCGACGAGGGCGGCGAGCAAAATGGTGTTTCGGCGCTCGATCGGCTGACTCCTGTCTGGCGAGGGCTTGTAACAGATGCTCGGCTCGGCGAGGGCTCAACAGAGTCGAGTCGCCAAGCAAGCGCCGGATCGAGAAGAGATGGTTCGAAATTTCAATGTCACATCGAAGTCGCCCAGCTCGATCTCCAGAGTGGAGCGACAACCATTGCGTTTATCACGGACATCATGGACGACTAGAAGATGAAAGCTGACATTCGACTGCTGGCAGCGCTGACCCAGTTCAATCCCAACCCCATCATCGAGCTGACGGCCGATGGTCGGCTAACTTATTGCAACGATGCTGCCCGAAAAATGGCCGACTCGCTGGGGATGGGAAATCCGGTCGAGATTTTGCCTTCAGCCACACGGAGCATCGTGAGAGCTTGCCTCGCCAGCGGCCGGCAGGAACACCAATGTAAAACAAACGGAGATCAACGCCAGATAATCGCCACATTCATCCCCATCGAGGAAGACCAGATGGTCCACTGCTACATCCGCGAACTTGAAGGGCGAATTCTAACGGAGCCGAACAGCGAAGCGGTTGCAGCCTCGGAATCCATAACTCGGCTCGTCCAGGGTATCGCGCACGATTTTAATAATCTCCTCACGTTGATCCAGGTGAACGCCTCTACCTTGTTGGCCGAGAAAAATCTCGATAAGGAAACGATGATTTCGGCTGAGCAGATTTACCAGGCGGTGGATCAAGCAGCGAACCTTACTTCGAAATTGCTCGCAATCGGGTGTCGGGAGTAACTCCGAGCCGAGCGGAAGCATTCCCTCGAACGATGCGCTGGAGAGCCACGGGCGCTGTCACGGTTTTGCCTTAAGGCCACGCAAATGCTCGTCAAACCAATCCGCCAAGATGGATGAATCTGCCGCCATATTGGGCCAGCCATGAGCCTTGCCTTCTCTGACGACCAGTTTCGTCACCGCGCCAAGCTCTTTGCCCCGTTTCACAAATGTCTCCGCTTGCTGAATAGGAACCAGCTTATCGGCATCGCCGTGGATAATAAGGGTTGGTGGCAGACTCGATGTCGCAAAATAAATCGGCGAGACCTGCTTGCCTAGCTCCTGCCGACCCTCGGGTGTCTCCGAGCGAGGACCAAATGCGGGCTTGAAGTCTTTCAAGACCCCGACGCCCACGGCATCTTCTCCGGGTTGTCCGTAATTCAAAAAGTCGGTGGGTGGGAAGAAGCAGGCGACGCATTGCACGGCGCTGCTCTCGCGATCGATTGGGTCTTTTGCGTCTTCTGCGCCTTTGGTGCCTTGAGTTCCCAGGGTCAGGGAGAGATGCCCGCCTGCGCTTCCGCCGGTGACGCCCAATCGATTTGGAACGATGCCATACTTGGCCGCATTGTGCCGGATGAAGCGAACGGCGCGATGCATGTCCTGTGTGATTTCTGTGATGATAAACTTGGGTTGAGAACCATGCACCACCACGAAAACTGTGTAGCCGCGGTCGAGAAACGCCTTGTAGTTCGCCTCCCTAATTCCGTCATGCCGTGAAAACCAGCCACCGCTCGCGATGGAAATAATACCAGCCCCATTGGGCTTTTCCGGCTGCAATACGTCGAGTGTCAATGCCGTGCCAAATTTCCGGCCGTAGATGACATCTTCAGTATGCTTAATACCGACTGCGGTTTGCGCCCAGGCGTTCGGCGCGAATGCTGTCAGCAGGCCGAGAAGGCCTAGATAGAGGAGCTTCTTCATAGGGATAATTGGCTGGTTGGTTGATTCAGTTTGGTTTTAGTTTGCTTCCGCTTCGACAGTTGGATTGCGGATTTGGCGCTACATAAATTCCACGAGGATTTCAGCGTGTTGCCGAGTTGTTAATGACGTTCGGTGCTGACTACCGCGCCGGAAATGATCACGCCTGTACAATGCGTCGCGTATTCAAAGGGATCGCCATCGTAAAGCGCTAGGTCAGCATCTTTGCCTGGTTCAATGGAGCCCACTCGATCACTGATTCCAAGCAAACGAGCCGCATCGATCGTGATCGAAGCCAGCGCGTCTATCGCAGCCAGCCCATTTGCGGCAGCCAAACCGGCTTCAAATAGGATCACTCGCGTTTTCGGGACATAAGGCTCGTAGCCGCTTTGTAGTGCGAAGGGGATGCCAGCCTGTTTCAGTTTCGAGGCGGTCTCGAAGCTAAGATTCTCGGCTTCACCTGAAGCGCGGAGCATGGTCGGATGGAGAATAACTGGAAAGCCGCTTTGCTTGATTTCATCCAGAACCAGGTGCGCGTCGGCCACTCCATCAAGCACGATGCGAAGCTTGAATTCCGCCGCAACGCGCAGAACCGCCAGGATGTCGTGATGCCGATGGACCGTGACAAGCAACGGCTGCTTGCCATCGAGCACACGAGTTAAGGCTTCGAGATGCAAGTCGCGGGCGGGGCGTTTGTCCGGTTCAGTCTTATCGAGCTTCTTGACGTGTTCCTGTGCTTTGATCAGCTCCGCCCGCAGCATCGCGATGGCTTTGGATTTCGTTCCCGGCGCCTTATCTCCTGTCGCCCCTTGTCCCAGCGTGGCGGTGGTCATGGCTGCCGGTATGACGATCGCGGCGTCGAGCTTGTTGGGGTAGGTCTTAATGATCATCGTCTGACCCGAGATCAAAGCTCCGGGGGCATGACCGGTGTGGAGAGTGGTGACCCCGAAGTTGCGGACCCACTCGACCAAAGGATCGCGCGAATTATAGCTATCGATGGCTCTCAACTCGGGCTGCATCGGCGCGCCCTTGTCGATTTGCTCTTGATCGTGAGGTTGATTCAGAATGCCGGATAGGCCAACGGTCGTATGGGCATCGATCAGCCCCGGAGTGACCACCTTGGCTCTTAGCACGCGATAATCGCTCGGGATTGTGACTGTATCCGCCGCGCCAATCGATTCGATCTTCCCGCTTCTTAAAAGGACGACCCCGTTCCGAATCGGTTCTCCGGCCATCGTATAAACTGTTTCACCGATCACCGCGACTTGGGCGCTCAGCGCGCGCGAGAACGCGAAGAACAAAAGCATAACCCAAGGAACGTCTGAGACGGAGCGTTTCATCGTTGTTCCTCCTTTCCAAAGCAGCATAAATCCAAGTCTCGAGGATAGCCTGCGCCGAGGCCACCCACAGCCCATAAACGGTCTTTCGGGTCCTCGCGATCGAAGACTTTGACGCCATCGACCCATGTTTCCAACACATGCGTATAGACGCTCAACGGATCGCCTGAGAGGAGAATGAAATCCGCATCCTTCCCGGCTTCGAGCGAGCCGATTCGTTCTTTCAGATCCAGCATCACGGCTCCGGCCATCGTCAAGCCGTGCAGTGCGGCTTTGCGCGACATCCCAGCACGGACAGCAAAGGCAGCCGAGCGCAGGAAGAGTCGTGAATCCGTGATGGGATCATCGGTGTGAAAGCCGGTCAGCACCCCCGACTGTTCGAGCGCAGCTCCGTTCTTCCAATCGATATCGAGAGCCTCGATTTTGCCGCCAGGGCTGTCTAGCAAGATAATCGAGCAGGGCACTTTGGCTGCGGCAATTTCATCAACAACTTTCCAGGCATCGCTCACGTGGTGGAGCACAACGCGGAAGCCGAACTCCTTTTGCAACCGGAGGACGGTCAGAACGTCATCGTGCCGGTGGGTGTGATGGTGAACCATGCGCTGTCCGTTCAGAGCTTCAACGAGAATTTCTAAACCCAAATCACGCGCCGGCATTTTGTCGGGATCACCCTTGGCCCGCTCGATTTTGTCCCGATATTCCTGAGCCTTGACATATTGCTCGCGCACCAGGGCTGCGGATTTGCCCCGTGTTCCAGGAAAGGGAGGATCGCGTCGTGAATTAGTGCCATTGGCCATTTTCAAACCGCCAGCAACGCGGCCTTCAGCGGTTTTGATCGAGAGATCCTCGATCGTTTTTCCATCACGAAACTTGAGATAGACCGTTTGGCCGCTAATTAGATGTCCCGACCCGGGCATCACATTGGCGGTCGTAATGCCGCCAGCCTGGGCTTTTTGGAAGCTCGGGTCGCGCACATCAATTGAATCCATCACGCGCACGTCGGGTTGAATCGGAGCAGATCGATCGCCTGCTCCGCCCCCGCCGACATGGCTATGCGTATCGACTAATCCCGGCATGATGGTCTTGCCTGAAACATTTCGTCTCTTCGCGCCATCGGGGATGGTTGCTTTCTCCGCTGAACCGACCGCGACGATCTTGCCCTTATCGACGATTAGCACTCCATGATCGAAAGTTTCTCCAGTGATAGTGATGACTTGAGCGCCCACAAAGGCCACGGGCGCTTCCTGAGCCGTTAACCGCGGAAGGCACATTTGCAAACCCAGCATAGCCGCGACCGCATAGGTGTGGCGTCGGCTTCGTTCAGGGGCCCCGATTTGTTTGAGTTGCGGTTTGGGCATTTTCTGGAGGGCTAAATCTCGGTTTTGCTCTTTGTCCGCAGAGCAACTTTCTCCGGCGGGATCTGCTGTGATGTGGAGACTTTGCATGGCGATAATTGAATGGATTTCGCCGAGATAATGAGCGAGATCGGGAGCAAGTCAACACATGGAAAGGGAAAACCTCCAAAAATTGGACGTGAATCGAAGCCATGAACCCATCCACCGGTGGGGCGAGACTCCGTCGAGTCCTGATGTTCTGATCGGCAAAAATATCAGGGTTCGACGGAGTCTCACCCCACCCAGGTTCATGGAAATCTGCTTTCGAGGGATTGATCCCTTGGCAACCGTTCTTGAATCGTGAGAACTGACACGATACGCTGCCCGAGATGACCACGCGTTTTTGTATTTGCCTGACCCGATGGAGCCTGTTGCTCCTGGCCTTCGGCCTCACCGTAACCATGGGCGCGGACACCAATAAGCCAGCTAACCCCGGCAGCCATTGGGCGTTCATTCCACCTCGGAGGGCTCCTGTCCCAAAGGTGTCCATGACGGCATGGCCACGCAACGCCATCGATCGGTTTGTTCTCGCGCGTCTTGAGAAGGAGAAGATTAAGCCAGCGCCCGAGGCGGATCGCGTCACGCTCATGCGACGATTGTACCTGGACTTGGTCGGGCTGCCCCCGACCCCTTCCGAGGTGAAAGCCTTTCTCAAGGAATCCACGCCCGACTCCTACGAGCGTCTCGTCGAACGCTTGCTCGAATCACCTCACCACGGCGAGCGCTGGGGCCGTTGGTGGCTCGATGTCGCGCGCTACGCCGATTCCAACGGCTACAGCATCGATGCGCCTCGGACGATTTGGCGCTATCGTGATTGGGTCGTTGACGCCTTGAATCGCGATCTGCCATTCGACCAGTTCGTCGTGAACCAGCTTGCCGGAGATTTGCTTCCCGAGGCGACATTGGAACAAATGGTCGCCACTGGGTTTCACCGCAACACCCAGATCAATCAGGAGGGTGGAATCGACAAGGAGCAGTTCCGGATCGAGTCTTTATTCGATCGCGTGGCGACAACCGGGTCCGCCTTTCTGGGTCTCACCATTGGCTGCGCGCAGTGCCACGACCACAAGTTTGATCCGATCACCCAGAAGGAGTACTACCGCCTGTTCGCATTCTTTAACAACGCCGACGAGCCGGAAATCCCGATCGCGAGCGCCGACCAGGTATCACAAGCGGAGCGAATAGAAGCCGAAGGCAGCGCTTACATAAAAAAGCTCCCGGAGAAAGATCCGATGGTCTGGGGTCAAATGGTGGCCTGGGAACAATCATTGACGCCAGCTCAGCGTCAGGCGCTCTCGCAACAGGTGCGCGAGGCTTTCGATTTCGCTTTTGAAAAACGAACCGACGAGCAGAAACATGTGGTGTTGACGGCTTATGTCGAACAAGCGCCGACGAATAGAGTTCATCAAACCGCTCTGGCTAGAATTCGGAGACAGCGGCCAAAGATCGAGACGGCGATGGTGATGCGCGAACTGCGCCAACCACGCGACACTCATCTCTTTGTGAAAGGGGATTTCACTCGCCTTGGCGAAAAAGTGACCCCCGGCGTTCCGGCTGTCCTCCATTCGCTACCTCCGGGCGATAAGCTCAACCGGCTGGATTTCGCGCGTTGGCTGGGCTCGGCCGAAAATCCGCTTCTTGCGCGGGTCGCTGTGAATCGCCTTTGGCAACAGTACTTCGGCAAAGGCATCGTCGAGACCGAAAATGATTTTGGCTCGCAAGGCGCGCGCCCGTCGCATCCTGAGCTGTTGGATTGGTTGGCGATGGAACTGAACTCGCAAGGTTGGAGCCTCAAAGCGATCCACCGGTTAATTGTGAATTCGGCCGCCTACAGGCAATCCTCTCACGCGCGAGGTGACCTTGAAACCATTGATCCCAACAACCGGCTTCTAGCACGTCAGAATCGGCTGCGGCTTGATGCTGAAGTGGTGCGCGACGTGGGTTTAGCGGCTAGCGGGCTTCTCACGCAAAAGCTTGGCGGCCCGCCTGTGTTCCCGCCCCAGCCGGATGGAGTGATGAGTCTTGGGCAAGTGAAGCGGGAGTGGAGGACGAGCCCAGGAGCGGATCGGTACCGGCGCGCACTTTACACATTCTTTTTCCGGGCGACGCCGCACCCGGCGCTGGTGGTGTTCGATGCGCCGGACTCCTTCAGCACATGCACGCGCCGCATGCGAAGCAACACTCCGCTCCAAGCGCTCACCTTGCTGAACGACGCCGCTTTTTATGAATTCGCCCGCGTGCTCGCGGCGCGGGTTTTGACCGAGAGCGAAAGGAGCGATGCTGAACGCTTCCGATACGCCTTCCACCTGTGTGTGGCTCGCTCGCCAACCGTCCAAGAAGTTCAGCGCCTGAATGACCTTCTCCACACCGAGTTGAACGAGCTCCGTCTCCAGCCAGAAGCGATCCGAGCCGCCAAGGCTCCGGAGGGGGCGGACCCGGTGGAGTTCGCCGCATGGACGACCGTCGCGCGTGTCCTATTGAACCTGGACGAGACGATCACAAGGGAATGAGTTATGAACGATGTTAACACCAATCTGCTGCCGGGAATGAATCCACCATTGAACCCTCTGCTCCGCGGCACCAGGCGGCATTTTTTCAGCCGATGCATGGTCGGCCTCGGCGGCATTGCCCTCGCATCGATGAGCGGCCAGCAAAGTCTCCTGGCCTCGAAAGAGATGAAGCCGACACACGCCTCGGCAGCGAAACCGAGCCATCATCCCGCGCGCGCCAAACGTGTCATTTACCTGTTCATGGCGGGTGGCCCATCCCAGCTCGACCTGTGGGATTACAAACCAAGACTTGGCGAATTAAACGGCCAGCCGATTCCCGATTCCTACTTGGCAGGGAAGCGCTTTGCCTTCATGGATACTTCGTTCAAGGAGCGCTCGAAGCTGCTGGGAACCAAACGTAAGTTTGCTAGGCACGGCCAGAGCGGCGGATGGGTTTCGGAGCTGTTTCCTCACATGGCGACCATTGTGGACGATATCACTCTGGTCAAGTCGTGCGCAGCCAACCTTTTTAATCATGCTCCGGCAAAGCTCTTCATGAACACAGGCAGCGGACAGTTCGGCCGCCCGAGCATGGGCTCGTGGGTGACGTACGGAATCGGCAGCGAATCCGAGAATCTGCCCGGGTTTGTCGTATTGCAGAGCGGCCCGCGCGGGCCGCGGGGCGGCGGCGTGAATTGGGCTAGCGGCTTTTTGCCGACTAATTATCAGGGTGTGCCACTGCGATCGGGAGGCGATCCAATCCTGAACCTCCGAACTCCCGAGGGGGTCGATCTGCCGCGTCAACGTCGAACGATCGAGGCCGTGCGCGATTTGAATTTGGCTCGGCTGGTCGAGACGGGCGACCCGGAGATCAGCACGCGCATCGCCGCCTACGAGATGGCTTATCGAATGCAATCGAGCGCTCCAGAACTGATCGATGTGTCTGGCGAAAGCAAAGCCACGCTGGCGCTGTACGGAATTCAAGATGAGCAGCCGTCGTTCGCTCGCAATTGTCTGCTCGCCCGCCGACTCGTCGAGCGAGGCGTACGATTCGTTCAGCTTTACCACACGAACTGGGATAGCCACGGCGGCCCTGGGGAATCCCTGGAAGGCGACCTCGAAAAGGTTTGCCGAGATGTAGATCAAGGTTGTGCCGCGCTTGTCAAGGACCTCAAAGCGCGAGGACTTCTCGAAGACACGCTCGTGATTTGGGGTGGTGAATTCGGCCGCACTCCAATGGGCGAAAGCCGCGAAAAGACGGGCCGCAATCATCACATCGACGCGTTCACGACATGGTTTGCGGGGGGCGGAGTGAAGGCAGGCGCAGTGCTTGGTGAAACCGATGAGCTCGGTTTTGGAGTTGTCCGAGACCGCGCTCATGTGCATGACCTCCACGCAACAATTCTTCACTTGCTCGGCCTTGATCACACGAAGTTGGTGTTCCGATTTCAAGGACGGGAATTTCGCCTGACGGATGTCGAAGGCGACCTGCTGACAAAACTTCTCGCGTGATGAAGTTGCCCGTTTTGGTTGGCGTGTTCGCTCCGTGATTCGGCGGGACCTCCCAAGGTATTGTTCAAACCGTATCGATCTGTCAGTATTCCAGCATGAACCGACGCTCATTTCTTAAGGCCAGTGCCACGGCTGCAAGCGTGGCACAATTTTCACGCACGCTGCTCGCCGCTGAAACTCCTAAACCGGCTCGCGAACGAATCAAGATCGGCTTTTTCGGAGCAAGCCATTCCCATGCGTTCGAGAAGGTGAAGCTGGTCAAAGAATCCAGCGACTTTGAGCTGATCGGAGTTTGCGACGATTCAGCAAGCGTCCGCCGTCGGTTTGATAATCAAGGTGTCCAGTTTCTTTCCGAGAATGAGTTGCTCACACAGGCTCAGATCGTCGCCGTGGAGTCCGCTGTCAAAGATCATGCGCGCCACGCGAAACTCGCTTTGTCGGCCGGCAAACATGTTCACTTGGAGAAGCCCCCCGCAGACAATCTCCAAGCGTTTCGAGAGCTGGTTCAACTCGCGGCGGAAAAAAAGCTTTTGCTGCAAATGGGTTACATGTGGCGCTTCAATCCCGGGATCAATGCCGCGATCCAGGCTGCACGCCAAGGGTGGCTCGGGGAGATTTACCTCGTGAGAGCGACCATCAACACCGCCATCACCGCAGAGCAGCGTTCTGAATGGGCTCAGTTTCACGGCGGGACGATGTTCGAGCTTGGTTCGCACGTGATCGATCCCGTGGTCCGATTGTTGGGACGTCCCGACAAAGTAACGACTTTCCTTAAAAAGCATGGTCGCTTCGACGACACTTTGTCGGATAACACCGTTGTTGTCTTGGAATTCCCCCACGCCCTGGGCGTTGTCACGAGCGCCACTCTGCAACCCGGCGCTGGCGCTCATCGGTTTTTCGAAATTCTCGGCACGAATGGCACAGCGCTGGTCAAGCCGATCGAGCAGCCGATTTTGCAAATCGATTTGGCGAAGGCCGCTGGGCCGTATCCAGCCAAGACGCAGGCGGTCAACTTTCCACCTTACAAGCGCTACGTCGCGGAGTTTCGCGAACTCGCTGAATCCTTTCGGGAGAGAGGCTCGCTCACAGTGACGCCGCAGGAAGACTTCTTGGTGCAAGAGACATTGTTGCGTGCTTGCGAAATGAATGAGAGACAACCTCAATAAAGCTCACCCGCTCGGGAACGGCGAGAGGCGAGGCCTCCGAGAGAGTCGCTCCGCTCTTGTGGTTGGCATGCCCATTCTTGTCATGTCTCGACTAGCCCGCTCCGCGTCAAGCAAGAGATCAAGCAGGCTTCATCGAACCGAATACAAACGGTATTCTGTCGTTGAAAGAGATCCTGATCTATTGTGGACGGAGTTTTGAGTGGATATTCGAGCCGAGAATCCTGACATCCGGAAGTGCGCAAAGAAGGTTGGTCGTTAAACTCTTACGAAGAAGCTTGCCACCGGGTCGAATCCGAGCGAAATATGTGCGGATAGTTTCGACGCGAAAGCGTCGCGATAACGGTTGCACCCGTAGCTCAATTGGATAGAGCATCTGACTACGGATCAGAAGGTTTGGGGTTCGACTCCCTACGGGTGCGCCAATTTAAGCCCCGTTTCTCCAATGAGAACCGGGGCTCTTCGTTCCTCATATTCCGATCAGAACAGGCGAAAATTCCTGCGTTATGCGGCAACGAGTTGTAGCGCGGCTCGTAGCACAAGGTGAAGTAAGGATAGTAACACGAGTTGTAGCAAAAATAGTAGCATAAGGGCTCGCGAAAATCATCCGTCGAGGTGGCGAAAGCGCGGCACGATCTTGGCCCGCGTCATCATTGGTCCGAATTGAGTCATTGACGCGATTTTGCACCTTCAATTATGGTAACTTCATGTCGTCCGAACCTATTTGTACGTTGATCGTATTTTGCGATTACGTGATTACGGAGGCGCATACGGGCAAAAACTCGCTAATTGGAACTTTCCCAACTCTTGCTAGCCCGCGATTTCCACATGCTATCACTCAGTTCTTTGTCCATGCGACCATCACCAATTACGTTCCGACGGGACAACCTGTAAATATTGCTGTCAATTTAACCCACGTAGCTAGCGGAGCAGTAGTTGGCAGCGTCGGGACACCCATCAATTTACCGTTGGTCAAATCGCAAGCAAAC
>CAMAWP010000039.1 GCA_945861765.1 Akkermansia muciniphila
CGGTGAGAATCGATACGGCTGTTCCGCGGACGGCGATGGTGCTGGTTTTATTCTTGCTCATGGGAAGAAACGGTTCCGTCCGGCCTCATTTCTAATTCCCTCGAATTCGAGGGAATTAAAACCTGGGTTGTTGATGCGTTCCCAGACGCCGAGGAACAGGACGGTGGCTTTATTCTTGAGCCACTGCTCGATCAGCGCGCCCGCGCCATCGAAATTCCGCACCATGTCGGTGAGCGAAATGAAGTCTCCACCAGGCTGCGAGAGGATGCTGATGGGCGTTCCTTGAACCTCGATCGTGCTTCTTTTGGGTTTGCTCATGGCGGAGATGTATTTGAGGAAGATGAGGCCGAGGACGACGTGCTTGTATTCCGCCGCGTCCATCTTGTTGCGGAGCTTGTCGGCGGTAAGCCAGGGCTTGGCTTCGAAGCGGATGGTGGCGGAGGAGGCGTTGGATTTAGTGAGGGCCATGATCAGTGGTGGGCTGCAGACATTGCCAGCGCGGCGTTGGCGGTGTCCTTTCAGATGGGGCGGTCCATTGCACCGGAGCGATGATGATGCAAGGTGCGCCGGGTGGCGAGCGGGTTTTGTCAACCGGAGTGGATTGGCATCCTGCGTCCGGCCCGCTAATATTCAGCCACCATGAAAAACAAGAACATCATCAAGGAACTTTGGCTTTCCTACGCCAAGGAGTTGGAGACGGTGCAAAATCACATCGCCGCTTCTGCCCACCCCATCGAACGTGAAGCCCTTGAACTCCTGAAGAAATGAACGACCTGCGAGAGGCCATCAGCCAGACGAAGCTTCGATTGATTTCTGGGTTCCCTCGGTCCCAGCTTCCAGTGGCTCCGCCCTGAGGATATCCTCCTGGTAACGTCAATCCGCTCACGCAACGCAAAACGGTCGGTAAAGAAAATCCTGAGATCTATGTCAGGATTTTTCTCGTCTGAGCGTTTACTCACTGATGATCCTGCATATCCAGTATCGATCGACAGGCGATTTTCCGAAGCCGCACGCCGGCTATCTCTGAGTTTTCACGGATGAAACAAATTGATTCTTTGGTTACTTGCCTTGGCCGCGGGCGCGGGCGGTGTTTATTGGGCGGGGCAGAAATACCCGGACAAGATCACGTTCTGGAAATCCGGGTTGGCTTCGGCCACCCGGAATCCCGGCCTGCCCACCACGGCCGTGGTGGCGACGCGCGATATCAACTTCAGCGTCACCGCCGCCGGGGACATCGGGCCGCTGGACGCCGTCTCGGTGCGACCGGAAATCGGTGGGCTGATCTCCAAGCTCACGCTGGACATCGGCGACACGGTCAAGAAGGGCGAACATCCTGTTCGAGCTGGGCGACAAGGATCTCGAGAGCTTCAACGCTCGTAGAGCAAGGATCGCCGCTAGCAACTCGCGCCCACAAACTCGCATCGATCTTTACCTGATGCTGGGCGATGATTTTGCAGATGCGCCGCCCCTCAAACAATTCTCCAGAATCAATGACTGAGCCTGACAACAACAGCGAAACGGGGCCAGCGACGTCTGGCACGCCGCAGCGCGGATTCTTGTCTTTGCTCGCGCGCGCTGCGTTGCCGATTGGAATTCTTGCCGGAGGCATCGCCGCCTACCTGATTCTCTCGGCGGAACCCGAGAAACCAAAGAGCCCGCCGGCCACGCTGCAGGCCATCCGGACGCGGGTGAAAGAATTGCAGGTCCGGGACTACCCGGTGGTCATTAAGACGCACGGAGTCGTCCGGTCGCATGATGAAGTCACGCTGAGCGCCCAAGTCTCGGGGTTGATCACGCACATCAGCCTGGCGTTTGAAGCGGGCTCGTATTTCAACGAAGGCGATGTCCTGGTCCAACTCGATTCGAAGGACTACAAGAACGCCGTCGCCGTGGCGGAGGCGCGGTTGCTTAGCGCTCAGTCAGCCCTGCAGCTCGCCACTCTGAACCACGAACGAAACCTGAAGATCTTCAAGGAAAAGCTCATTCCGGAGGCCGAGGTGGATCACACGTCGGCGATCCGCTCGCAGGCCGCGGCGGATGTGGACTCCGCCACGGCCCAGGTCGATCGCAGCAAGCGGGACCTGGAGCGCACCAAGATCCGGGCGCCGTTCAATGGCCGCGTCCGGCACAAGGCGGTGGGTCTCGGGCAATCGGTGGGACCAGGCACGCCACTCGGCGGAGCGTTCGCGGTCGATTTCGCGGAGGTCCGGCTACCCATCGCGGGACGGGAACTACAGTTCCTCGCGCTGCCGGAGAAGCTGGACGATCCACCGCTCGACGTGGAATTGCGCGATGGCATCGGCGGCGCACCCGACGTGGTTTGGCAGGCGAAAATCGTCCGGACCGATGGTGCGCTCGATGACAATTCGCTGGAACTCTTTGCCATCGCACGGGTGGACGATCCGTTCGGTTTGAAGTCGGGCAAACCGCCGCTGCGAATCGGGCAGCCAGTGACGGCCTCCATCGCTGGCAGGGTGCTCACGAACGTGGTGGCGCTGCCCCGTATCGCGGTTCGGCAACTCGACCAGATTGTGCTCATCAACAAAACCGAGATGACCCTGATGGCGAAGACCATCATCCCACTCTGGTCCGACGAACAATTCATCATCGTGCGCGATCCGCTAATCCAAAGTGGAGCCTTGCTTTCCACCACCCACCTCGTTTACATGCCGAATGGGGCCAAAGTGGAGATCATGCCGGAAATTGACGCCCCGCCCACCGCGGTCGCCACTGGCAAGTCGAACGAGACGCCCACCATCAAACCGGCCGGTAAACTCGGCCGCGCCAACAAGAAGCCATGAACAGGATTGAAGCATGATCCGCTGGTTCGCCAACAACGGCATCGCCGCCAACTTTCTGATGATGGCCATCCTGGTGGCGGGCATTTACACGGCCATCTACCGCATCCCACTGGAGATCACCCCGGCCCTCAGTTGGAATACGGTGATGATCGAGATGCCGTATCGCGGCGGCACCGCGAAGGACGTCGAGCGCGCGGTCCTCATCCCGATCGAGGAGGCGCTCGAAGGGGTCAAGGGTATCAAGCAGTTGAACGCCGATGGCTCCCGGGGCATGGCGCGCTTTTACCTCACCGCCGAGCCGGGCACTGATCTGCGCGAGATGATGGAGGATGTGAAGGCGCGGGTGGATACGATCACGACGTTCCCAAATGAAACCGAGCGGCCGCGGGTCTTCATACCCGAGTCGGGAAGTTATTTCGCAGTGTTGAGTGTCGCGGTAACGGGCGACCTGGGAGCCCACGATCTGCGAAAGGTGGCCCGTCGCGTGCAGGAAGATCTCCTGGAAATGCCCGGCATCAGCCGCGCCGGACTGGAAGGCGGTCGGCGCTACGAGATTTCCGTCGAAGCCAAAGCTGATAAATTGCTCTCCTACAATTTGAGCTTTCAGGACCTCGCTGATGCCATCCGGCGGTTCTCTATTGACTTGCCGGCGGGTGCCATCGACAGCGAGAGCGGCACCTTGATTGTCCGGACACGCGGCCAGGCCTACACCGAACGAGATTTTGCCAGGATACCCATCCGCGCGGCGAATGGCGCGGAAGTCCTGCTGAGCGACATCGCCGTGATTCGCGATGATTTTGAGGAAGGTGACAAGCGGGTGGAGTTCAACGGCGCGCGCGCCCTGTTTGTCCAGGTGATGCGCACGGGCAACGAAAGTGCCATCGAAATCTCGAACAAGGTCCGCGAGTACGTGCGCACGGCCGGCACCCGTTTTCCCGATGGCATCAAGCTGTCCGTTTGGAACGACGAATCGCTGTCCATCCGCGCCCGGCTGAGCTCGCTCACCTCCAACACGCTCCAAGGCGGCCTGCTCGTGTTGATACTGCTGGGGCTGACGCTGCGTCCCGTGCTCGCGTTCTGGATCGCCGTGGGCATTCCCGTCGCGCTTGCCGGCGGCCTGATGATGATGCCCTGGCTGGGCGTCACAGCCAACATGATGAGCCTGTTCGGCTTCTTCATCGTCATCGGCATCGTCGGCGATGACGCCATTGTCACCGGTGAAAACATCTACGACAAATTGAAGACCGGCATGTCACCCCTGGAAGCCGTCGTCGTCGGCACCCAGGAAGTGTCCACACCGGTGACCTACGGCGCACTGACGACGATTGTCGCCTTCATCCCGATGCTTTTCTTCGAAGGCACCTGGGGCGACTACGCCAAGGAGATTCCTCCAGTCGTCGCGTCCGTTCTCCTGTTCTCGCTGCTGGCGTGCAAACTTTTCCTGCCGACGCATCTCAAGCACATCCGCTTTACCGAAAAGACAAACGCCTTCGATCGCTTCCAGCAACGGATCACCAACGGCATCGAGCGCTTCGTCGAGCGGGTCTACCGACCCACGCTCAACTGGGCAATGCGCCATCGTGCAACCGTACTCGCCAGTTTCGTTGCGCTGGGTTTGCTGATGGGCGGCTATTGCGTCGGTGGCCGGATGAAGTTCGTTTCATTTCCCTCTGTGGACTCCCGCCGAATCACCGCGATCCTTCGCCTTCCGGATAACACTCCGCTGGAGACCACCGCCAAATACATGGACCGAATCCTGGCCGCGCTGGAACAGGCCAGAAAGGAGTTCGTCGATCCCAAGACCGGCGAATCCTACATTCGCAATGTGTCGCGGGTTATCGGCGGCTACGAGCCGCGCAGCAGTTTTTCCAAGGCTGCGGGCTCCGTCTCGCTTGAGATCATGGATCCCAGCGATCGCAGTGAACAAGGTCCGCGCAACAGTCAGATCGCCAATCGCTGGACCGCACTCATCGGCCCGATCCCCGAGGCCCTGCGCTTTCGGGTTTACGCCGAACAATCGTTTGAGGGCGGCCAGGAATACGCCGACGCGAATTTCCACCTGGAACTGCGCGGTCCTTCCTCGCCCAAGAAAGCCGAAATCGCCGAGCGCATGAAGGGAATGCTCGAAGGCTACGGCGGCATCCGCACCGCGTGGGCGCAGGTGAACTACGGTCAGGACGAACTGGAACTCTCTTTGAAGCCGCGGGCCGCGGAGCTCGGACTCAACCAGGCGTTGCTTGCCCGACAGATTCGCCAGGCATTCTACGGCGAGGAAGCCCAACGCGTGCAGCGCGGCATCGACGACATTCGCGTCATGGTCCGGTTGCCCAAGGCCGACCGCGAGACGTTGCACACGCTCGACCAGATGAAGATCCGCACTCCGCGCGGCGCCGAAGTGCCGCTCGCGACCGTTGCGGAGGTCAAGTTCACCAAGGCGCCGTCGTTCGTGGAACGAAACGATTCCGCCGAAGTGATTCGCATCGGCGCGCAGCCCATCGACGACACCATCAATGTCATCGGCATCGCCCGGGATCTCGAACCGAAGCTGACCCAGATGTGCCTCGAAGGCGAGGGCATCTCCTTTCAATTCAAGGGCTACGTGGCGGAAGCCGAGGAATCGAAGCGGCGGACAATCGTCGGAACGATCGCCTTGCTGATCGCCATCTATGCGTTGCTGGCCATTCCGCTCAAGTCGCTCACCCAGCCGATCTTTGTCATGTTGATCATCCCGCTGGGAGCGGTTGGCGCGTTGCTCGGCCATATGATCATGGGCATGACGCCGTCATTCCTTTCCATCTTTGGCATGCTCGCGCTGGCGGGCATCTCGGTAAACAACTCGCTGGTGATGGTGGACTATGTCAACCAGCGCCGGGCCGCGGGAATCACCCTACTCCAGGCGGCCATGGAAGCGGGTGCCCGGCGTTTCCAACCGATTGTCCTCACCTCGGTGACGACCTTCGTCGGCCTTGCTCCCATGATCTTCGATCGGTCGCTGGAAGCTCAATTCCTCATTCCCATGGCGGTGTCGATGGGCTTCGGGATCCTCTTCACCACGGTCATCACGCTCTACCTGGTTCCCTGCACCCTGATCTTCGCCGACGATGTCGGACGGCATTGGGCTGGTTTCCGGCAGTGGTACTTTCGGCCGTTTTCAACTGCCAACCTTGAGAAGCACAATTAGCCTTTCCATGCCGCTGACCGAACCAACAGTCTTGCAGACGCTGATGAAATGGCGCACGCGCGTGTCAGCGGCCGCCTGGGTCGTGGTGCGGGATGCACACGCGGCGGAGGATATTTTCCAGAACGTCGCGCTCAAGGCGATGACGCGAGAGGTGAGTTTCGAGAACGAGGCGACTCTGATGTCGTGGGCATTCATCACGGCGGGGCGCGAAGGCATCGACTGGCTGCGGAGGCATCAGCGCGAAAGCCTCTGCCTCGATGCGGAGATTCTCGAATTGTTGGAACACGAATGGCAGTCCGAGGCCCCGCATCCCGCCGGCGCGAAGATCGAGGCATTGCAGGATTGTCTGTCGGCGGCCCCCGAACCCGCCCGGCGCCTGCTCAAGCTTCGCTACTTCGATGGTTTCAGTTGCGAGGAGGTGGCGGAACGAATGGGCCTCGGCCTAAACGCGATTTACAAGCGGGTCTCCCGGTTGCACGAGAGCTTGAAGGACTGCATCGAGGGCAAACTGGAGGGCGGCACCACGGCCGGAACACAAGCACCATGAACCAGGGCAATCCCCAGCACGAACTGCTGTTGCGCTACCTCGACGGACGGGTGACGGCGGAGGAGCAGCAGCGCGTGAGCGAGTTGCTTCGCACCGAACCCGCCGCTCGCGCGTTTCTTCGTGAGGTGTCGGAACAGGCGGTCATGGTGGCGGACCTGGAGCGCATCGCGGCCGGGCGCAAGGAAGCGCTGCAACCCCGACAAGCCGTCGCGGAACAGAGGCGCAAGGTTGTACCAGTCAATTCTCGCACGTGGCAATGGCGCGTGGCTGCGGCGGCCGTGATTGCGCTGCTGGCCGTGGGCGCCTTCCAGTTCACCCCCAAGACCAAGCAAGAAATTGCCCGGGTGTCCAAGGTGACCGGCTCCAGCCAGTTCTTTGGATCCAACGGCAAGATCCAGAACACGCTGGCCATGGGAACTCCCCTGGTCGAGGGTGACACGGTGGAGACTCGCTCGTGCGATGCATGGATCGAGCTGAAGCTGCGCGATGGTTCCATGCTCACCATCGCCGGGCACTCGACCTTGCGAATCCTCGATCAAGCCGCCGGCAGGAATCAGTTCAAATTGTTGCAAGGAAGCCTCTGGAAAAGCCCGGCGCCCGAATCGCCCGCCAGGGCTATTTTGATTCAGACGCCAGCCCTAACCGCAGAGCTGCGCGGAGCACAGTTCGATATCCAGGCTTCCCCCACCGAGACGATGCTGCGGGTAAACGAAGGCTCTGCCAGGGTTACCCAGACCTTGGACTGGAGAGCGATCGAAGTGCCGAAAGGACATCAAGTCGTGGCGTTGCTGGGCAAACCAGTCGCCCTCTCCGCGGCGGTTCAGCCGAAACCGATCAACTACTGGGCGTGCGACTTGTGGCAGGTCCTCGAGGTCACCCTGGGTCGGTGGCTGCCCCCGACCGGAAGCGAGCGGGCGCGCCTGGGCGCCGAACCCTTGCTCTGGCCGTTAGCGGGCCGTGATCCGTTGATGCTTTATGCGGTCGCCATCGCCGCTTGGAAAAGCACCGACCATCCGGTGCTGTTGCAATCGGGCTCCACGCTCCGTTTCCGCGGGCGCACCGAGCGGGTGCAAACTGTCCGTTTTGGATTCAGCGCCCAGAAGATGCGCGGCGCGTTCGCCGGAAAATTCGAGGTGGACGTCAACCCGGACGCGCTTGGCCTGGCGGGCGAGACATGGGAAGTCGAGCTGCCCATCGCGAACTTCCGGCCGCTTCACCCGCACCTGGCCGCATCGCCAGAAGGCCTGGAGCTGACCGATGTGTATGCCTTGACGATCAACAACGACGCGGGCCTGGAGATCAATCACATCGAGTTGCATCCAGTGCTCGGAACCACCAATTGAAGCCCCCAACCCAAGCGCCACTCCCGCATGACCACCGCCACGTCCGCGACCAATCCCCTCGAAGTCGAACGGTGGCTCCATCTGGCCAAACAGGGTGACGAGGCGGCGGCGCGGGAATTAATTGATTACCTCCGGCCGCGGGTGGAGCGAATCATCGGTGCCAGACTTGGAAGTTGTTTTGGCAAGGAGGACATCTGCCAGGAGGTTTTCCGCAAGGTGTTTTCGCGCCTGGACCAATATCGAGGCCAGGTGCCGTTGTTGAACTGGGTCAGCCGGATCACCGTCAATACCTGCATCACCGCCGCCCGGAGCAGGCAGACCCGCAGCCTGGTGATGGGCATGGCCGACTTGAGCGAGCCGTCCGAACAGACCTTGGAACTCCCCCATGGAGATCGCCCCTGCATTACCGATGGGATTCATGCCCGCGAGCTGGTCAATCTATTGCTGGGTTCCCTGCCCCCCATGGAAAGAAGGATTATCGAACTCTTCTGTCTCGAGGGACACTCCTACCTTGAGCTGAAGCACCTGACTGGTCTGACCGTGGGCCTGGCCAAGACCCGCATCTGTCGCATCAGAAAAAAACTTGAAAAGAAACTGGAGGAACTCACCAGCATCCCCCTCGCAACCCTGGCGACTTATGAAAAAAACACACCACGCCCTGCCCTCTGATGGCCGCCCGCCCGCCCCGGCGATGAGTGGACGACCCGCCCACACGCGGCATCCCGGGTTGTTCATCCGGTGCGTCTTGTTTCTGAGTTTGGGCCTGACCTGTGTTTCGCCCGCCGCGACGCCAGCGGAGGGAGAATTGAGTCTTGAACAACGCCGTGCGGAACTCGCTGCAAAGCACGACCGAAATGGCGACGGCAGGATCGACGCGACCGAGCGGGAGGAAATGCGCCTGACCCTGAAAAAGCAACGCCTCGAGAAGGGTTCGGAATCTGATGTGCCCGCGGACTTCCTCGCAGATTATGACACGAACAAGAATGGTGAAATGGATGCACCGGAGTGGGGTCCGGCGCGCCTGGGGGAGACCCGGGTTTTGACCGAACGATTTGATGCCAACAAAGACGGGTCGCTTGATGAACAGGAATCGAACACCATGCTGACCGAGGTCAGGACGGTGGCGATGCGCTATGCGAGGGACTACTTCGCCTACATACTGAAATACGATAAGAACGAGAACGGAGAGTTTGATGGTGATGAGTATGCCACAGCCCAGGCGGCCGAGGCGCAAGTGGTCCTGCAAACCTACGATGCGGACTGGAGTGGCGTCTTGGACCAGGCGGAAAAAGCAAAGGCCGGGGCAGATCTCCGCAACGGCACCATCAAGGGTTTCTACGCGCGGTTTGTCGCGGATGCGATTCGGGGCGCGCGCGGCGGCAGATCAAACTTCTTGGAGACCCAAAAGAAGCTGCTGACGTTTGACACCGATGGCGACGGCCTCGCCAGCGCCGAGGAGTTGCGGCTTATTCGCCAGAATCAGCCGACCGCCCAGTAGACCTCTGAAACCATTTCAAGCCGCTCACCCTTCCCGCCAACATTTCATGAATCCTTTCACTTGTTCCCGGCTTTCCTCGCTGGTCGCCTTTTTTTGTACTGCGCTCATTGTTACAACCGGGTCACACCGCGGTTACGCGCAGGCCGCGGCGAACCCGCCCACGGTCATCATCAGCGAGTTCATGGCGGCCAACGATTCGGGCATGAAGGACGAGGACGGCGACTACTCGGACTGGATTGAGTTCCGCAATTACGGTGAGCAGGCGATCAAGCTCGCGGAGCTTCGCCTGACCGACAGCCGGAAGAACACAGGCAAGTGGACCCTGCCGGCGGTGACGCTCGAGCCGGGGGCGCACCTCCTGGTTTTCGCCTCCGCCAAGAGCCGCAACGATCCCAGCCGGCCGTTGCACACCAGCTTCAAACTGGGCGCCAAGGCTGCTTATCTCGCCTTGATCGCGGCGGACGGCCGGACGGTGATCCATGAATACGGCCCCAAGTATCCTGACCAAAAGGCGAATACCAGCTACGGAATTGGCCGGGAGTGGCGTCCCGGAACGCCGCTGGCGGAACACGAGCAGTTCTTGCTGGAACCGACGCCGGGCAATGTCAATTCCGATAAACTTTTGGGCGAAGTAGGCGCAGTGATGTTGAACCAGAAGCGCGGGTTTCGTGATGAGCCGTTCGAACTCAAGCTCGCCACGGGCACGGACGGCGCGGTCATCCGCTACACCACCAATGGATCCGAACCCAGCCTGGCGCAAGGAAAAACGTATCAATCGCCGCTCAGTATCTCCCAGACCACGGTCTTGCGGGTGGCGGCCTTCAAACCGGGTCACCGCCCGACCCGGGCGGAGACGCACACGTTCCTATTTCCGAAAGACGTGATCCATCAATCGCCGGATGGTCTGCCGCCCGAAGGATTTCCCTACCTGTGGGGCAAGAACCTGGTGGACTACGGCATGGATCCCCTCATCGTGAATGACCCGCGTTACCGAGATGAAATCGTCGCCAGCCTGAAGTCGCTGCCCAGTTTTTCAATCGTCACCAGCATGGACAACATGTTTGGCGAGACGAACGGCGTCTACTCGAATGCCGGCGAGCAAGGCCGGGAATCAGAACGACCGTGCTCGCTGGAACTGCTGCAGCCGGACGGCCGGCAGGAGTTCCAGATCAATTGCGGAATCCGCATTCGGGGCGGCTTCAGCCGCATGCCTCTCAACGCCAAGCACGCATTCCGCCTGTTCTTCCGCGACGCGTACGGCCAGGGGAAGTTGAGATACCCGCTGTTCGGCAGGGACGGGGCGCAGGAAATCGAAAACTTTGATCTGCGCACGTTTCAAAATTACTCATGGAGCCTAGGCGGTGACCCACGGGGAATCATGCTGCGCGACCAGCTCAATCGCGACCTGCAACTTGCCATGGGCCAACCAGCCGCCCGCGGTGAATATTACCACCTCTACATTAACGGCCAATACTGGGGCCTCTACAATACCTGCGAACGCGTTGACGCCTCGTTCGGCGCGACCTATCTCGGCGGGAAGAAGGCCGACTACGATACAGTCAAAGTGGACTCCGGATTCACCACGCGACGGAGCACCTACAACTTGATTCCCACCGATGGAAACTTGGAAGCCTGGACGCGCCTTTACCAACGCGCCGCCGCCGGCCTGACCAACAACGCCGATTACTTCGCTCTGCAGGGCTGCCATCCAGACGGCACGCGCAGCCCATCATTGGAACGGTTGCTCGATGTGGACAACCTGATCGATTACATGTTGATCATCTTTTGGGGCGGAAACCTCGACGCGCCGATCAGCGCCTTTGGCGGAAATCGCACCCCAAACAACTACCATTCGTTGTATCGCCGGAACGGTGGCGATGGTTTCAAATTCTTCGTGTGGGATGCCGAACACACGATGTTGAAACTCGGCGAGGACCGGCTCGGCCCATTCAAGACCGGCACGCAGGTGGGGACCAGCAGCCCGCAATGGCTCTGGCAACAATGCGTGGACAACGCCGAGTTCCGCCTGCGCGTGGCTGACCGGGTTCACCAGCATTTCTCCAAAGGGGGCGTACTCAGTCCCGACACTCTGAAAGAGCGGTTCAACGCACGCGCCAAAGAGATCGAGTCCGCCGTTGTCGCCGAGTCCGCCCGGTGGGGTGACGTGAAGCACCACTATACCATGGACCCGCCGCCGCGCGTGGATGACGCCGGCAAACCCCTGACGGGTCCGTTCAATCGCGAGGATGACTGGCGCCGCGAGGTGAACCGGCTGCTGACGAATTACCTGCCGCAACGCTCCGGCATCGTGGTCGGCCAGTTGTTCGCGCAAGGCCTGTTGCCGGACTTGGAACCACCCAAGTTCGCCCGCGAAGGCCCCGTCGATTCGTCCCGCTTCGTGCTGAAGAACGGGACGGCCAAAGCGGCCATCTACCACACGACGGATGGAACAGACCCTCGGTTGGTCGGCGGTGGAGTTTCGCCCCAGGCGATGAAGTATTCAGCTCCGGTTTCGGCCGGCGGGAAAGGGCTGCCGATCAAAGCACGGGCAATGATCGACGGTGATTGGAGCGCCGTGGCGACCACTCGCTGAGACTGAGGCCGGAGACGCAAACGGCGCTTGAAGGCGAATCCCGCTTCAGCAAGTCCTGCACACAGATTCCAAATTGAACCAAATCTGCCAAGGACAAGCACTCGAATGAGCATCAAGAGACTGTTCCTCGCCTGTTGCCTCGTCCAACTCGCCGTAGCCCCGGCGGGGTCTGACGAGCGCAAAAATCACGACAAGGACGTGGTCTATGACGAGGCGAAAGTTCCGCCCTACGACCTACCGCCGCTGCTCGTGTCGTCGGAGGGCAAACCGATCACCACGCCAGAAGAGTGGTTCAACGTCCGCAGGCCGCAGATCATGTCGCTCTTTGGCAACCTGATCTACGGCGTCGTACCGCAGCCGGAGTCGCCGATCAAGACGACCTTCGAAGTGGTGAAGACGGACCGCAACTTCATGGGCGGCAAGGCCACGCGCAAAGACGTGCGCATCCGCTTCGAGAACGCCAAGGGTTCAGCCGAAATGACGATCCTCGTGTTCACACCGAACGACGCGAAAGGTCCGGCGCCGGCGTTCCTGTTGCACAGTTTCGCCGGCACGAAGGATGACGGCCACGACGCGCATCCGGATCGCCCGGGTTTTCTCCGCAACGGAATTCCGCTCGGCGAGTTTCTCCAGCGCGGATTCGGTTTCGTCGTGGTGCCGCAGGGTGCCTTGGTCGCACACAACGAAGTCGAGTTTCTCAAGGGCATTCACCCGCTCTTCTATCGCACCGGCCAGAGTTTTCCGAAGGCCAACGAGTGGGGCTGCATCGCCGCGGTCTCGTGGTCTGCGTCACGCGCCATGGATTACCTGGAGACCGACCGCGACATCGACGCGAACCGCATCGCGGCCATCGGCCACTCCAAGATGGGCAAGGCGACGCTTTGGACCGTGGCGCAGGACCAGCGTTTCGCGCTGGCCATCTCCGCGCAATCCGGCTGTGCCGGGGCCGCACTCTGGAAACGGAACTTCGGCGAGAACATGGAGAAGATGGTGACGCGCTTTCCCTACTGGCTCTGCCGCAATGCGTGGAAGTTCGTGCGCAACGAGGACGACCTGCCGGTGGACCAGCACATGTTGCTGGCCTGCATCGCGCCGCGGCCGGTCTATGTCCACAGCGGGGTGGAAGACACCTGGGCGGATCCCCGCGGCGAATACCTTTCCGCGTATCACGCCAGCGAAGTCTATCGGTTGCTCGGAAAGAAGGGGCTGACCTCGGAAGCGTCGCCTCCTGTCGGTGAGGCCATCGTCCAGTCCGACGTTGGCTACCACAACCGCCCCGGCGGCCATTCCATCGAGATGTTCGATTGGCTGAAGTTCCTGGCGTTCGCGGAGCACCACCTGAACCCAAAATGATTCACACGCCCGCCGGAGCTTCATCATGAACCTCACCGAACAGGACATTCTGCAATCCCTGATGAAATGGCGCACCCGCGTCTCGGCGGCGGCATGGGTGGTGGTCCATGACGGGCACGCGGCGGAGGATATTTTCCAGAACGTCGCGCTCAAGGCGATGACGCGGGAGGTGAGTTTCGAGAACGAGGCGACTCTGATGTCGTGGGCCTTCATCACGGCGCGGCGCGAGGGCATCGACTGGCTGCGGCGACACCAACACGAGACGCTGTGCCTCGATGCGGAGCTTCTCGAATTGTTGGAACACGAGTGGCAGTCCGAGCCGGCGCATCCGGCGGGCGCGAAGATTGAGGCGTTGCAAGATTGTCTGGCGGCGGCGCCCGAGTCCGCGCGGAGCCTGCTCAAGCTGCGTTACTTTGACGGCTACAGTTGCGAGGAAGTGGCGGAGCAGATGGGCATCGGATTGAACGCCATTTACAAGCGCGTCTCCCGCCTGCACGAGAGCTTGAAGGAATGCATCGAGGGCAAACTCAGCAACGCCGACGGCAAAGCAGGACAGGTTCCATGAGCCCGAACGATTCCCAGCACGAACTCCTGCTGCGCTACCTCGATGGTCGCGTAACGCCCGAGGAACGGCTGCGCGCCGTGGAGTTGTTGCGCATCGATCCGGAAGCTCGCGCGTTCCTGCGCACCGTGTCAGAGCAGGCGGTGATGGTGGCCGACCTGGAGCGCATCGCGGCAGGTCGCGAGAAGGCGCTTCATCCGCGTCAAGTCGTGGCGGAGCAGAGGCGCAAGATTGTGCCGGTCAATTTTCGCGCGTGGCCATGGCGTGTGGCGGCGGCGGCCGCTGTGCTGGTTCTGGCTGCGTTGGCCTTTCAGTTTCGCTCGAACGCCCGGCCCGGAATCGTTCGCGTGACCAAGGTGACCGGCGCCAGCCAATACTTCGGCTCCAAAGGCAAAATCGAAAACGCGCTGACGGCCGGAACATCCCTCGGAGCCGGTGACACATTGCAGACTCGCTCGTGTGATGCGTGGATTGAGTTGAAGTTGCGCGATGGTTCCACGCTCACCATCGCCGGGAATGCGACCTTGCGCCTCCTCGACGGTGAGGCGGGCGGAAAGCGGTTTGAACTCTCGCAAGGAAGTCTCTGGGCCAACCCAGCCGCAGGAGCGACCGGAGATCCCGTGCTGATTCAAACGCCCACGGTGGCGGTAGAGGTGCGAGGGGCACAGTTCAACATCCAGACCTCGTCAACAAAGTCCATCGTGCGGGTCAACGAAGGCTCTGCGCGGGTCAAAAACAATCTGGATGGCACCGTCGTCGCGGTGGCGAAGGGACAGCAGGTAGCCACGGCGCTGGGCTGGAAGGAACCGTTCACCGCGACGACCCAGCCTGCACCGATCGATTACTGGGCCTGTGATCTGTGGCAGGTGCCGGAAGTCATTCTCGGCCGCTGGCTGCCGCCCACGGGCCAACATCGCGCGCGTCTCGGAGCCGAGCCATTGCTCTGGCCGATCTCAGAACGCGATTCGATGATGCTCTACGCGGTGGCCCTTGCCGCCTGGAAATCCAGCGAGCATCCCGTGGTGCTGCACTCCGACTCGAAGCTCCGCTTTCGGGGACGAACGGAGCGGGCGCAGATGGTGCGTTTCGGATTCAGCACGCAGAAGATCCGGGGCGTGTTCGCCGGGAAATTCGAAGTGGACATCCCGCCTGCCGCACTCGGGCCGGCGGGCGGGACGTGGGAAGTGGAACTGCTGTTGGCACACTTCCGGCCGCTGCACCCACACTTGGCCGCTTCACCGGAAGGATTAGAACTGACCGACGTGTATGCGCTGACGATCAACGACGACGCGGGCCTGGAGATCAATCATATCGAGTTGGTGCCGCGCAATTAGGCCACGAGTTCATTGGTTTCCTCAAGGAATACGAGAAACGCTCAATAATGACCTCATCCCCAATGGCCGCAGGCGGCGTGGAACGCCCCGAGGCGGGAACAACTTCTCCGTCGAGGTTGAAGGTGGTTCTCGGCCTGGTAGGATGGTTGGCGCTTTGTTTTAGCGCCGCGTCGCTCGGCGCGTTCTTCATGCCGGGCGAGTGGTATGCCACGCTGAAGAAGCCGGCGTGGAATCCGCCCGGCTGGATTTTTGGCCCGGTGTGGTCGGCGCTCTACACGATGATGGCGACCGCGGCATGGCTGGTTTGGAAGCGCGGAGGATTCGCTGCGCAACGTTGGCCACTGAAGCTATTCCTCGTGCAACTCGCGCTCAACGCCGCGTGGACGCCGCTGTTCTTCGGGCTCCACCGGCCGGGCATTGCGTTCGCGGAAATCGTGATACTCTGGCTGGCGATTGCCGCGGCACTCGCCGCCTTCCGTCCGGTGAACCGCACCGCTGCGTGGCTGCTTGCGCCGTATCTGGCGTGGGTAAGCTTTGCGGCATTCCTGAACTTCACCTTGTGGCGGCTGAACTCCTGAACTATCCAAATGCAAATGAAAATTCCCTCTGTAAAGTCCGTCCGGCACGTCGCCGCGCTCCTGTGGACGTGCCTTGCCATCACCATGAATGCTGACTCGAACTCTGAAACAATCATCTTCGACTTCCAGACCGCGACGAACTCCCCGGCGTGGCAGGTCGTGAACGACGACGTGATGGGCGGCGTGTCCACCAGTCAGTTCCAACTCCTCACCAACGGCGGCGCGATCTTCAGCGGAGTGGTCTCGCTGGAGAACAACGGTGGCTTCGCCTCGGTGCGGTCCTCGCCCGTGCGGGAAAATCTCAACGGTTGCGACGCCTTCGTGCTCCGCGTGCGCGGGGATGGACGGCGTTACAAGTTCACCGTGCGCACCGAGTCGGGTTTCGACGCGCCGAATTATCAGGCCGAGTTCACGACGAAACGCGGCGCATGGGAAGAGCACCGCCTCTCGTTCAAGGATTTCGTGCCGACGTTTCGCGGGCGCGTGCTGACCGATGTGCCGCCGCTGGATCCTGCGAAGGTCACTTCAGTGGGCCTCCTCATCTCGGACAAACAAGCAGGCCCATTCCGGTTGGAGATGAGTTGGATCAAGGCGACCGGCCGCCCGCGTTGAGGAAGCATCTCATGATCAGCGCTTCAGCATTGCTTGCGCCTGGTTCGTGATGAGCGCGACGGCCGGGTGCGCGATGCGGCGTTCGGCGGTGATGGCGTGGAAGCGCATCCGGCAGCCCTTTGCGTGGCCGATCATCTGGAAGCCGTAGCGTTTGACGGCTTCGTCCAGTGCCACCGTGGGCACGGCGATAAATCCGCGTCCTTCCGCAGCCATGACTTTCATCAGCGCCAGGTCTTCGAACTCAACGACGACGCGCGGCTGGATGCCGTGTTCGCAAAACCAGGTTTCCAACGCGTGCCGCAACACGGTGTTCTCCGCTGGCAACAGCGCGGGCGCGCCGTGCAGCGACGTGGGGAAACTACGCTTCAAGCGCGCGGCCAGCTTCTTCTCGGCACAGAAGGTCGCACCGCTCTCGCCGAGCGCATGCGTGAACATTTTGAAGCTCGTGCTGCCGGATGCCGGTTCGTCGGAGAGCACAAGGTCGAGACGATTCGCCCGGTCTCGGTCACCTATATTGTTGTTCGGGCCTTCGCGCCGGAACAGTTTTTCGTCGAGGACGGATTCCAGTTCACAAATCTGTTCGGAGATGGACGGCTGGAAAACGTGCAGTTTCTCTGCGGCGCGCGCGAGGCTGCCTTCCGTGGCCACGGTCCAGAAGTAACGCAGGTGGTGGTAGTTCAGGCATTCCATCGTGCGCGGAGGATGCTTCGGATTAACCGAAGCGTCCATTCGGAAAGGCGTATTAGTCCGCGTTCCGTGCGCCCTCTACGGTGTCGTCGTGAACGACAGTCTCTGGATAAACCGGAGGCGCGCGACGACAATTATGAAACTGAACTTGAAGCATGTGAACATCGGTTCCACGAACGGCTTGGATTTCTGGGTGGACAAACAGATCCTGACCCTGGGTGAAGCCCGGCAGATCGATGAGGCCAACATCGAACTGGCGCACCACGCGGACGCCAGTCCCGCTTACCAGGCGCGAGTACACCTCGTCACCCCGGGGCCGGATGTCTTCGCGGAGAGCCGCGATCACACGGTCCGAGCCGCGTTCGAGAGAGTGATGAAAGACCTGCGCGCCACCATCACGCGCCGCGCTACCAAACAGGTGCAAAATGTGAAAACTAATTTACAGGCTCCGGTCTCAAAAACTCGCGGCGCCCGCCGGTAATCAGAGCCGAACCGAAGAAAGCCACCCACCCATGAAAACAAAACTCAGCAAATGGATGATCGCTTACGGCCTCTTCCTCATCGCCATGGGCGCGGCGGGCTACTTATCGAACCCGGAGAAGGCCGCCACCGCCTTGATGTCCGGTGGCACCTTCGGCGCGCTCTCGATGCTGTGGGGTTGGCTGATGTCGCGCGGGATCGGTTGGAGCCGGTGGGCCGCGGGCACAACGACGGCGCTGCTGGTCGTCGTCTTCGCGTCGCGCGCGAGTGTGAGTTGGATGACGTTCGCCGGCGGCGCCTCGGAGAAACTCACCGCCGCGATCCTGATCACCCTGATGGGCACCGCTTCGCTGGCGATGCTCGCGCTTTTGCTGTCGACGCTTGTCCGGCGCACTCCTGCCCTCCGTTGGAAACTGTTCCCAGAAACATAACATCCTATGACTGAATGAATCTGGCTCCGGGTCGGTTTCAAGGCCTTTGTGCTGGTCATGCTCGCGCTCGATCTCGGCGTGTTCCTTCGCAAGGCGCACGTCGTGTCGTTCCGTGAAGCCATCGGCTGGACCATCACGTGGTTCACGCTGGCGATGCTCTTCAATCTCGGCATCTGGCATTAGGCCGAATCGCAGAAGGCGCTGGAATTCACCACCGGCTACCTCATCAAGGTCGGTCTCGGGGTGGTGCTGACTTTCGTTGGTGAAGATGCTGCTGGCGCACACGGCGTGGAAGATTGACACGCTGGTTTCGCTTGGCTTGATCGTGCTCACCCTCGCGACGTCGGTCGTGATGTCGCGAGGGTGGCCGAAGAAAGTGACCATCCCGACGGTCGTGCCCAAACCCAACCAAGCATGACCCGCATCGGCATCTAAATCTTCATCGTCCTGCTGTTGTTTACGGTGAACGGACTTTTCGCTATGATCCCGTCATGAATCGCAGCGAAACAATTCCGCGCGTCCCTGACGAAGCCCAACGCCTCGCAGCACGGGCTCGACCGCTGGGAAATCCTGTCATGTATCAGCAATGGCGCGATCTGCTTTTTCTGCACTGGGAATATCCTGCGGCTGCGATTCAGGCGACACTGCCGGAGGGTCTGTTCGTGGATACTTTCGGCGGGAAGGCTTATCTCGGGATTGTTCCGTTCTTCATGCGAAACATCCGCCCGCGCTTCCTGCCCGCCGTGCCGGGAATCTCGAACTTCATGGAGCTGAACCTGCGCACCTACGTTTATGACCGGGCGGGCGGGCCGGGCGTGTGGTTCTACTCGCTGGACGCAAATCAATGGCTGGCGGTGGAGATTGCCCGACGGTTCTTCCATCTGCCCTATGAGCACGCGGAGATGACATCAAGCCGCACGCCAGAAGGCCGCATCCGCTACGAATCGCTTCGCAACGGCAAGCGAGCAAACGGCGCGAGTTGTCTTTTTGACTACGCCCCCGGCGCGGAGTTGCCTCCGTCGACACCCGAATCGCTGGAGTTCTTTCTCATCGAGCGATACCGGCTCTACTCCAGCGCACTGGACGGACTCCGGCGCGGCGCGGTTTTTCATCCGCCGTATCCGGTGTGCCGCGCCTACGTGACAGTGTGGGACGAACAGTTGCTGGCGCTGGACGGCTTCACCCCCACGGGTCGGCCCCCTGATCACGTCCTGATGTCCCGCGGCGTGGACGTGACCGTCTTCCCACTGGAATCGGTCGATTTGACAACAGGATTTCATACACCATGATTCACCAGTGACCATGAAGCTTTGTCTTATTGCCTCGGGAACCCTGCTATCGTTGGTTTTCCTGGCCGGTTGCAAGCTGACTCGCGCCGGCTACGAGTCGGCGGGCTACCAGGTCGTGCGCCGCAGCGGTTCGTTTGAAATCCGGGATTACCCGGCGCTCACGCTGGTTTCGACGCCGATGACCGCGACGCAACCAACGGATGACAACAGCTTCCTGCGGTTGTTTCGCTACATCGGCGGCGCGAACGAAGCGGAGGCAAAGATTGCCATGACCACGCCCGTGTTCAGCGATCAGGGCGGAACAAACCGGCAGATGAGTTTCGTCATCCCGAAGAAGGTTGCGGCCACGGGCGCCCCGAAGGCGAAGCGCGACGACATCTCGGTGCAGACACGAGCTGCTGGGCGCTTCGCAGTCTATCGATTCAGCGGAAGCTCGGGTGTCGAGCGCGCGGCCTCGGCGCGGGGCAGGCTGACGGACTGGATTGCAGCGGAAAAACTCCAGCCCATCGACGAGCCGGTTATGGCGAATTACGACCCGCCGTTCACGCCCGTATTCCTGCGTCGCAACGAGGTGATGGTGCGGGTGAAGGAGGATCCCATTGAGCGGTGATTTTGATTCACCGGCGCCAACTGGAGCGCATTCTCAAACTATCATGACTTGTCCTCCTTCCCTCGTCTGGTTCCGGTGTGACCTGCGCCTCGCGGACAATCCGGCCTTGAGCGCTGCCTTCAAGCGTGGCGGGCCGGTCGTGCCTGTGTTCATCCATTCGCCGGAGGAGGAAGCCCCGTGGGCACCGGGTGGGGCTTCACAATGGTGGCTGCATCAGTCATTGCGGGCCTTGGGAACCTCCCTGCACGAGGCCGGCTCGCGGTTGATTATTCGACGCGGCCCGGCGCTCGAAACGCTGCGCGCGCTCGCCAAGGAAACCGGCGCGGGCGCGGTGTTCTGGAATCGCCGCTACGAACCCGCGGTCATCGCGCGCGACGCGCAGGTCAAAGAGTCCTTGCGGGGCGCCGGGTTGGAAGCGGAGAGCTTCAACGCCGCGCTCTTGCACGAGCCGTGGACGATTCAAAACCAGAGCGGGAAACCGTTCCAGGTCTTCACGCCCTTCTGGAAACATTGCCTCACCAAGCCAGACCCCGACCAGTCGTTGCCAGCGCCGACGCAGACTGTCGCACCGGACAAGTGGCCGAAGTCCCTCCCGCTTGACGCACTCGCACTCGAACCGCAGATCAAATGGGCCGAGGGCATGCGCGCTGCCTGGCATCCGGGCGAATCGGGCGCCCGTGCGCAACTCGACCGCTTCCTCTCGAAAGCCTTCACCGGCTACTCGGAGCAGCGCAATCGTCCCGACATCGCCGGCACATCTCGACTCTCTCCGCATTTGCACTTCGGCGAAATCAGCCCGCGACAGATATGGCATGGTCTGCGCGGCATGGGAGAGAAGCGGAACCTTTCGCTCGCCCAATGGCGCTCCTCGCAGTTTCTCGCCGAAGTCGGCTGGCGCGAGTTCGCGCATCATTTGCTTTTTCACTTCCCTCATACGCCCACCGAACCGTTGCGCGCGGACTTCAAAAAATTCCCATGGCGCAAAGACGCCCCGTGGCTTGAGGCCTGGCAGAAAGGCCGGACGGGTTATCCGATCGTCGATGCCGGGATGCGCGAGTTGTGGACGACCGGCTGGATGCACAATCGCGTGCGCATGATTGTCGCGAGTTTTCTGGTGAAGGATTTGCTGCTTGATTGGCAGGAAGGCGCTCGTTGGTTTTGGGATACGCTGGTGGATGCCGACCTCGCGCAGAACACACTTGGCTGGCAATGGACCGCCGGCTGCGGGGCGGATGCCGCGCCCTATTTCCGCGTGTTCAATCCGATCAGCCAGGGCGAAAAGTTCGATCCGGAGGGTGACTACGTGCGCCGCTGGTGTCCTGAACTCGCGAAACTTCCCGGCGAGTGGCTGCATAAGCCGTGGCAGGCGCCAAGTGAAACCCTCGCTCACGCTGGTGTGGAACTTGGGCCTGATTATCCCGAACCCATCGTCAGCCATGCCATCGCGCGCGAAGTGGCGCTGGAGGCTTTCGCCAGAATCAAGTCACCCGCCGCCTGACCGGCGGGTTTGTCCTGGCAGTGGAGGGAGTCGCTGGTGATGAGGGCGTTGGTCAGGCTCACCTCAGGTGAGGCGAGGAGCTTCTGCACGGTCTGAGTTCATGGTCCTTGCCACGCGTGTCGGCCAAGTCGTCGCGGCGAAGGGCCAATAGAATTGTTCGTGGGAGCTTTCATTCCACTAAAAGGTGGGGATTTAGCTGCTTGAAGTTTACGAAAATCGTTCACTCACGTCGCCGCAGTCAGATCCCCATCCCCGGCGAAATGCCGTGTAATTGGTTATAGCTTGCCCCCTTTTAAAGTGACTGATCAAGAAGAAGAAAAGATGGTCGGGACGGTGAGAATTGAACTCACGACCTTCTGAACCCCATTCAGACGCGCTACCAGGCTACGCTACGTCCCGAACCATTGCGCTCTGTTCAAACGCACCGTTATCCTAAGGGGTCACAAACCGAATTCAACTTAATTTCCGTCTTCTTAATTTCCGTCCTCCCTGTCCTTGAAGTGGGCTGCTGAGGGCCAAACCAACTTGCGGATCAACAAAGTTTCCGACAAAGAAGCTAAACGGCGGGCCGGACCGCTGAAAAAATGTCCAAACCCCAGGGGCCAGAAGCCTCCGCGACTGCCCGACCTGGAGGTCTCCCCCGCTTCGCCGACCACAATGAGAACTGCTGCGCGAATGCGCCCCACCCTTGATCAATCTCGAACACTTGTGCATGCTTGTCGAAAGTATCACCAATCCAGTCTGATCGTATGAACCCATTTTTGCACCGTCTTGCGGTTTGCAGTTGGTCGCTGCAACCCTCCAACCCGACTCAACTCGTCGACAATCTCAACGAAATTGGGATTTCCAGGGTACAGCTTGCGCTCGATCCTCTTCGCGAAAACCCGGCGATCTGGGAACCCACCGCTCAACTGCTCGCGAATCATGGTATCCAAATCGTTTCCGGCATGTTCGGCACCGTCGGCGAGGACTACTCCACCCTGGAAACGATCAAGCAAAGTGGAGGGGTTGTCCCTGACCACACTTGGGACCAGAACTGGATTCAAATTCGGCAAACCGTCCAGCTCGCCAGCAAGCTTCACATCAAACTGGTGACATTCCACGCAGGATTCCTGCCCCACGAGGAATCCGATCCCGCTTTTTCAAAACTCCTGGGCCGGATCCGCCAGATCGGCGAATTGTTTGCCGACGCCGGCATCGAGCTGGGCTTCGAAACAGGGCAGGAAACCGCCGAAACTTTAGGGGCTTTCCTCACACAATTAGAGAGGCCGGGCGTGGGCGTGAACTTTGATCCCGCAAACTTGCTCCTGTACGATAAAGGCGATCCGATCGCCGCGCTCGAACATCTGGCGCCCTGGCTCAAACAGTGCCACATCAAAGATGCCAATCGCACCCAGCTCCCAGGAGCCTGGGGCGAGGAAGTGGTTGTGGGAACCGGCCAAGTCGATTGGAAGGCATTCTTCCGTACCCTTAAGTCACAAGGCTACCAGGGCCCTCTGGCAATTGAACGTGAGGCGGGCAACCAACGGATCGCGGACATACGGTCCGCTCGCGAGTTCATCGAAGCACTCTCATGAGTAGAGGGACCTGCCCAGCTTTCATATGAAGTGATTCCAGCAGCCTATTCCCCTGCCCCTCATTCTCCATTTTCGATCCTCCATTCGGTTCCACAACTCTTCCCCACATCACATGCTTCAAATCGCGATCACCGGGCTCGGATTCATGGCCCTCGCCCACCTCCGTGCTCTCAGACACATCCCGGATGTCCGCGTCGCTGCGATCTGCAATCCGAGCGGCAGAAATCTGGACGGCGACCTTTCCCAAGTCAGCGGCAACATCGGCGGAACGGATCCGGTCCGGCTCGACATGTCGCAGGTGAAAGCCTACCGCAATTTCAGCGAAATGCTTGAGGATCCACACATCGACGTTGTCGATATCTGCACTCCCACAACCACTCATCCCGACCTGGCCATCGCGGCACTCAAGGCGGGAAAGCACGTTTTATGCGAAAAACCCCTAGCCCGCACCTCGACACTCGGACGCGAGATAGTGGCTGTCGCAAAGCAATCCAAAGGATTCTTTATGCCCGCCATGTGCCTTCGTTTCTGGCCCGAATGGGCATGGCTCCACGCCGCCATTCGTGACGGACGATTTGGAAAAGTCCTCGACGCCCGATTCCGCCGCGTGGCGCAAGCCCCTGGATGGGGACAAAAGAACTACTACGATGGCAATCAATCCGGCGGTGCCCTGCTCGATCTGCACATCCACGACACCGATTTCGTTCAGTTCTGTTTCGGACGTCCCAAGTCGGTTTTCTCGGCCGGGCACACCAAAATCAGCGGAGCCATCGATCACATCGTCACGCTTTACAACGTGGAAGGTGGCCCCACTGTTTCGGCCGAAGGAAGCTGGGCGATGACCGATGGGTTCGGGTTCAACATGGCCTACACCGTCAACTTCGAGAACGCCACCGCCGACTACGATATCGCCCGTGGCGCGGACTCCCTCAAGCTCATTGAGAAGGGAAAAGAGCCCCGTTTCATGAAGTGCGAAGGGGTGGATGGTTACGTGGGCGAATTGAAGCATTTTTTTGAATCCATAGAACGAGGTCGGCCACCTTCGATAGTCACAGGGGAGGAGGGCCTTAGCGCTGTCGAGATCTGCGAAGCGGAGGAAGCTTCAATCCGATTGGGCCAACCGGTGGCCTTATGAGCGTCTGCGGGAAACTCACATCCGTAACAACCAACGCCACAGGTTGCCGGTCTCGGAGCCCCACCAGAGCATTGGTTCGAACACAGGAACTCCGCCGGTCAGCAGAGGGATCGACAGGATCAACACCAACTGATTGCCAAGAACGATCACAACACCCGAGAAAAACCAGCCTTCGCTCACAAGATCGGGCTGACGCGTCCGCAGGATGCTCCAGGTCATCGTGACATGAAAACCATAAGCAGCGCCCATCAAGATCAGAAAAACAGGCCGGCAAGCCTGCCAACCCCAGAGCGAGTCGCCGGCCCCAAAAATGGCGGCCGCCAGCACGGCATAAAATGGGAAGAAATAGGGAGCTAACGTGATGAGAAAGTTGGTTTTCGTGAGCACCACATGACCTCCACGGGATGAAACCCGGATCTTTTTCACTCGTCCGCCAAATAACCAGGCCCAGAGGGCGTGGGTCATCTCATGTCCCAAAACATAAATCCAGAGAGGTTCGGGCAGCAGCGCATACACGGCTGTCCAGCACAGCACGCCGGCAACCAACGGCACCCACACGACATCGACCGGTCCCGTGGCTGAGAGCACCTTTGCCAGAACAAAAAAGCCCGCCCAGCAGCATGGCAAAAGCAACAGGGCGCATCCCGGTTTCAACCAGTTCAACGGTTTTTTCAGCGGCGCACGATCTTTCCTGCCCTGTTTTGCTCTTTTCAATTTTGACTTCCATCTTTCTTCGAACTTCTAGCGAATCGCCGCTAGTGTGGCATCGGTTTGAAGGAGGTTCAACACTCCCGCCATGAACTTTCAGACCTCAGCAAAATCAGTTGAAATCGAGATCTGTAGGCGCAACCACAATCCCTCCATTTTTCGTAATCATAATCGTAATCCACGGGTGTTGCTGGCAGAAACGAAGGGGAACACGGTGGCAGGAACATGACGCTGAGTCGTCCCCGCCAACTCGGAAGCGGGCGGAATTGCCACGTCAACTCAACAAGGTGGGCTGCCCGAACAAACGGCGACCCTAAATCTAGCGAAAGATATTTGAAATTTGAACCACGGACTCGGGCATGGGGATTAACCACGGAAAGGATACCGAAATGGAACCGACGGGGGCAACCCAACGAATACAAAGCGGAATTATTCGGTCCCTTTTCGATTTTGCTTCCGTGGTTCCAATTCTGAGAGATAAATCATGGAGATTTAGGATTTAAGAATCCAAGGTGCCCTGTCAGGAGTTTTGAGGCTGAGCCTCCCAGCACTCCGCCGCTTTACAGGCCGACTCCCTGCCATTATGGTCGCGCCCGTGGAAAGCAAACGCACCAGAGTGTTGATGGGCATGAGCGGGGGAGTGGACTCTTCCGCAGCCGCCGCCCTCTTGATCGAGCAAGGATACGACGTGGTCGGTGTCACGCTGAAGCTTTGGCCGCAGGACTGCGTCTCGAGGGCTGAGGACAAATGTTGCGGACCCCAAGCGGTCATGGATGCCCGGTCCGTGTGCCACAAACTCGGGATCCCCTATTTCCTAATCGACGAGGCGGCTGAATTCCAAAAGCAAGTGATTCAGTATTTTGCGGATGAATACAAAGCCGGACGCACACCCAACCCTTGCGTGATGTGCAATCAGAAGTTGAAATTCGGCACCTTGATCGACCGGGCCAACCAGTTGGGCGCGGACTTCATCGCGACCGGACATTTTGCCCGAGTGGAACGGGATTCAGGGGGTCGCATGCTGCTGAAAAAGGGGTGCGACCTCAAGAAGGACCAGAGTTATTTTTTATTCTCGCTTCGTCAGGAGCAGCTTTCACGAGCCATGTTCCCCTTGGGCAACATGACCAAGACGGAAACCCGAGAGGTGGCGCGCGAGTGCCAACTGCGCACTGCGGACAAGGAGGAGAGCATGGAGATCTGTTTTGTGCCGGACCGGGATTACGGGAGTTTTCTGGAAAAATCCAATCTGGCTCAGCGGCACAAAGGGGAGATCGTGAACCGCCGCGGAGAGGTGCTTGGCTCCCACAACGGCATCGAATTTTATACGATCGGCCAGAGGAAAGGCCTTGGAATTAGCTCCCAGAGCCCCTTCTATGTGCTGGAACTGGATCCAGTCGCGAACCGTGTGATTGTCGGGGACGACCACGAACTGGACCGCTGTGAGTTTACGGTGGAACGATGCAATTGGATCCCTTTTCACGCACCGCATGGCGCTATGGAGGTTTCGGCCAAAATTCGATACAATCACCCCGGGACCGCTGCAACCGTCACGCCCTGCGAACAGGATCGCGCCCGTGTGCTGCTGCACGCCCCCCAGCGTGCCATCACCCCAGGGCAAGCGTGTGTCTTTTATCAGGAGGACCTCGTCGTCGGTGGCGGATGGATCACGCGCGACAATTGACCACCCAGGCTCGCACCAGCACCTACTATGCCTACTATTCTGCTCATCGAAGACAACGAAATGAACCGCGACATGCTGTCTCGCCGGTTGGAGCGGAGGGGATTGACGATCTTGATCGCGGTGGACGGAGCTGAAGGCCTCAGCAAGGCCAAAGAACATCAACCCGACCTGATCCTCATGGATCTGAGCTTGCCTGTGATGGATGGCTGGGAGGCGACGCGCCAGTTAAAAAACACTCCTGAAACCTATCAGATCCCGATCATCGCTCTGACCGCGCATGCGATGCCGGCCGATGAACAACGAGCCCGCCAAGCGGGCTGCGACGACTTTGACACCAAGCCGGTTGAGTTCACGCGCTTGCTGGAGAAGATTACGGTCCTTCTCGCGAGCCGCAATGTCGTGTTTCCGACTTGATAGCACCCGCCCTCCTCGCGAGGCGACCAGAACTCATTTTGAACGTCCTGCCGCTCCAGGCATCGAATGATTCAGAATGACAACGACAGTCAGCACTCACTTTACATCCACAGTATGAAAACCAAATTCCACGGACTTTCCGCAGCCTGCCTCGCGGGGTTGTTCGCCCTTTCCACGGCAGAATCCCAGGCCAAAGACTCGCCCTCTTCCATCGAGATGGCACGACAGCTCAACAATGCTTTCATTGAAGTAGCAGACACGGTTTCCCCTGCCGTAGTCGTCATCGCCGTAGCCCATAAGGAAGACTACGCAGACCCCGATGAAGAGGGTGGATTTCAGGAATCTATCCCCCCCCAGTTGCGCCGTTGGTTCGAGGAACAATTTAAGGAACGGAAGGATCAGGGAAAACCGGATCCGCGCAAAAACCGTCATCCTGACGTGTTCGATGGTCAGGGCTCCGGAGTCGTTATCCGCGAGGACGGTTATATCATGACGAACCGTCACGTCGTGGAGGGCGCGAGCAAGATTAAAGTTCGATTCAAGGATGGAAAGGAATTCAATGCTGAAATCAAAGGCGTGGACTCCTATTCCGACATCGCAGTCATCAAGATCGACGCCAAGGATTTGAAAACCGCGAAGCTGGGAAACTCGGCGAAAACCAGGGTTGGCGAATTCGCCATCGCGATCGGCGCGCCGTTCAATCTCGATTACAGCGTCACCTTCGGCCACGTCAGTGCAAAAGGTCGTTCTGGAGTCATCCCCTCTTACATGGGTGGAGCCGCCATGGACCAGGACTTCATCCAGACGGACGCCAGCATCAACCCCGGCAATAGCGGTGGTCCGCTCGTCAACATCGACGGCGAAGTCATCGGCATTAACACCCTCATCCGTGGAATGAACTCCGGCATCGGGTTCGCCGTGCCTGTAAACCTCGCGAAACAAGTCGCAGACAAGTTGATCGAGTCGGGCAAGTTCGCCCGATCGTGGCTGGGCATCGGCATTCGCGCGCTCAGCGACCACCCTGCATACAAGGATCTCCTGGATGATCTGAGATCGGGTGTCGTGGTTGAAACCATCGCGAACGACGGACCCTCTGCGAAGTCCGATCTCCTCCCTGGGGATATCATCACGACAGTCGATTCCAAGCCTGTGGCTACAGCGCAGGAACTCAAAACCGAGGTGCGCTCCAAGGATATCGGATCGAACGTCTCGCTCGATGTCGTTCGGCTGGACGCCAAGCTCAGCCCGAAGAAAATCAGAATCAAAGTTAAAACAGGCGAAGCCCCGGATGATGCCGTGCCGGTGGCCCTCCGCCGCCGCACCCCAGCGGCTGCGGCCGAGGAAACGTCCAAAGACCTGGGTGTCACCGTCAAATCTCTCACCAAAGAGCTGGCCAAGGAATATGGCATTGAGGTAGTCGATGGCGTCGTTGTGACAGACGTGGGACGTCAGAGCATCGCCGCGGAAAACGGGATCCGCCCCGGGGACATCATCACAGAGGTCAATCGGAAACCCGTGGCATCGCCCAGGGAATTCCGAGAAGCGCTGAAAAACAGTTCATCGAAAAAGGGCGTGGTGCTCAACCTGAACAGCCAGGGCGTGAGCCAGTTCAAGATCCTCAAAGAAGCGGCTGAGTGAGGTTCGGGTGCCTCATCAGAACCCTTGGTTCTTCGCTGTTTTCGGTGGAATGACCCGCTTTCTTGAGCCTTGGAAAGCGCCTTTTGCCCTGGAAGGGTCGGAGATGTTAGCCAGGCGCAAGCGAGTCCGCGAGCGCGGCACCTGGTCGGTTTTGGAATTGGATTCACGCCCTGAAAGGGTGTTGGAGCAGGGTTCACCAAAAGTCAGGTACATCAACAATCACACGGTT
>CAMAWP010000040.1 GCA_945861765.1 Akkermansia muciniphila
ACTTCCACGATGCTCTTGCCGCCATCGGCTTCCCGCAATATACGAATCTTCTGTTCGGTCGTGTGTCTTTTGCCTTTCATAGTCTGAGTTCCTTTTTAGGGCCTCAGACTAACATTACAAGTGGCCTAGTTTTCGGGGGATCACCGCACGAGCACTCATTAGTCGACGGTCACGGGGCCCCCAGTGTGGGGTAGGCTCCAAACTCGTGGCAGGCGCGGACCATTGCGACAAAGTTCTGCGGGTCGCACGAGGAGTGGATGCTGTTGGAAGAGGTGAGGATATAGCCACCGCCCGGCGCAGCGTCGGCGATAGCCTGCCGCACTGTCTCTCTCACCTGTTCAAGCGTGCCGTGCGACAAGAGGCGCCCGCAGTCAATGTTGCCCGTCAGGCAGACCTTGTCGCCAACGAGCTGTTTGACGCGCTTGAGTTCCATGCCGGCGACCGGCTCGATCGGGTTGATGCCGTCGGGGCCGGCGGAGACGATCAGGTCGAGCAAGGAGTAAAGATTGCCGTCAGAGTGTTTGATGCAGAACGCCCCCTCGGCATGGATCATGGCGATCATCCGCTTCAACGGCGGCAGCAAGAACTGCTTGAAATGGGCGGGGCTCATCATCGGCCCTTGGTTGCCCGCATAGTCGTCACCGAGAACGATAACCTCGGCGCCGGCGCGAATGGCGCGCTGGACGATGCGCATGTTGCAGTTCAGCACCTTCTCCATCGTCAACTCGACCAACTCCGGTTCGGCGAGGAAGTTCATCAGGATGGTATCGAGGCCCATCAGGTAGGCCGACCACATAAATGCGGCGCGGTGATGAAAACAGATGGCGCGCCTGCCCTTGTAGCGGGCGACGAGGTCGGGCAGTTTGCCGAGCCGGAACGGCGCTTCGGGATCGGGCGGCGTGTAGGCGCGCGCATCCTCGAGCGTCACGATGGGGCCATGCATCGGGTGGGCCACCGCTTCAGGACTGGGCAGGTAGCTTACGCCCCATTCGTCAGTGTAAGAACCGTCGGAGTTGCGGCTGACGACCTCGAATTTCGCCCCGCAGCCGACACCGTCCATGTCGAGCCGGTCCATGCAATCGGCGACATCGCGGCAGCCCGGCACCGCGGCGCGGGCGACTTTTTCATCCACGACAAACTCGAGGACTGGCACACGGTCGGGCTGACCGAGTTTCAGCGCGGTATGGACTCGTTCGACAGAGTTCATGGGGGAAGTAGCTTGATCATGATCGGAGAGAGTTTGTGGACCCGAATGACGCATCTAGTTCAGGACGTTCCCCGCAAAACCCGCAGCGAATGTGACGCATATGATGCAACTCTGGCACAACGCGTTTCATGATTGCAGGCCTTTGGGCTGATTAACGGTTGGATGGAGACAGACAGTCGGTCGAAGCCGGCAGACGTTGGAGACCGGCAATGCCGTACCAACGGTGAGAGGGATTTCTCCCAGTAACGACTGGATCATATTCGGTCCTGGATGGAGGATCTCCAAGCTGAACAAAACTGTTCTGCTCGTGCGCGCAGCCAATTCCAGTCTCCGGTGGCGAGCCGGTCTGACTGGAACAGCGGGCTGCCGATGCCAAAGCCCTCGGCGCCGGCTCGTGAATACTCGGGCAACGTCTCCGGTGTGATGCCCCCGGTGGCGAGCAGGCGGATGTTGGGGAAGGGTGCTTTCAGATCGCGCACGTAGTCGGGCCCGAGCCGGTGGGCGGGGAACAGTTTTACCATGGTGGCTCCGAGCCGGTGCGCCTGATGTACTTCGGTCGGCGTGAAAGCTCCCGGGAAAATCGGCAGTCCGCGTAGCACGCATTCGGTGATAACCTCCGGCACCACCACCGGCGTGACGATGAAGCAGGCGCCGGCTTTTTGGGCTGCGTCTAGTTCGGCCAAACTGGTCACGGTTCCCGCGCCAATAGCCAGGCGGCTTTGCGCACTGGCGACGGCTGTACTGATTTGTCCGGCGGCCCCCGGAGTGTTCATCGTGATTTCCAGTGCGGTGAAGCCCCCTTCGGCCAACGCCTGTACCACCGGGGCGATGATACCGATGGGCTGGCCGCGCAGAATGGCGATCAGCGGCATGGCCGCGAAACGAGTGGCATTGAACACGGCGGCAGCGGTCATGGGTAAGACAAAATCCTGGCGTGGCCCATCACGGTGGCGGCGGCCAGCTCAGCCGGGGGAATTTGCACCACGACGGCGTGCGGTAACAGTTCACCCAGGGCCAGCAGATATTGGCTGGCGAGCGAATCACCCGCTGCCAGCACGATCCGACCAGGGGTGGCCACGGCCAATGCGGCAACCTCGGCGCCGATCAGCACTCCACTGAGAAATGCGCGGCTGTGGTTTACAGCCAAATGGCCGAGCACCGTGCGGGCGCGGGTTTGGAACAACGCGGCGCTCAGGCCATGACTGCGGCTCGTCTGTGCCCCGGCCACAAAAGCAGTTTGGTCGAAGAGGGCATCGACCGGTGTGTCGAGAGTGCTGCTTTGGCTCAGCAGTCCGTAGAGCTCGCCAGTCAGGTAAGTGGTAAACCCCACAATCTGCCCGGCGCGTATCTGCACATGCTTGGAGTGGGTGCCAGGCAACACGACAGTGCTGTTCTCGGTCAATGGCTGCCGGATGGGGGAGGCGAAAAGACCAATCAAATCCGTTTCCTCCCCGCGCATGATGTCACTGTCTGTCTGCAGGCCGGAAACAAGCCGTACTTTGCGACCCGAATGTTGGAAATCCAGAAAACGCAGCGTACTGCCGTCGATGGGCGCGGGCACAAGAGCGTAGGGAAGTGACTGCCAGCCCAAGGTTGATGAGGCCATGCCCGAGATAACTACTGGTATGTCAATGAGGCTGCCGACCCCCAATGCGGTGATGCCACTATCGAGCACGTCTCCCATCATCTTCCGTCGCGAGTCCATGATGGGATGGGCTGCCGCCAGGGCTTGAATACCCTGAGCCGTGGCGTGCTCGGCCACGATCCGTCGCTGGTCCCGCTCGATCAGCCGCAACCGAAAGCGCGAGGTGCCCCAGTCACAGGAAATAAAGTGGGTCATGGGTTCAGGTCCTTACCATTCAGCGAAACCACCATCTTCCGCGGTAAAACGGGGATTGTCCCATATGCCGTCAAATTGTTCGTTGGTAAGTTTGCTCTCATCCATTTCGATGCCGAGACCGGGGCCATCCGGCACTTTGATGTAGCCGGCCTCGACCCCAAAAGGCTCCTTGAGCAGGGTCTCGCCTAGCGTCACATGTTCCTGGATGAAAAAGTTCGGACAGGTTGCATCAATTTGCAGGCTGGCGGCGAGCGCCACCGGCCCCAGCGGGCAATGGGGAGCGAGCAGGATGTCACGTGATTCAGCCATGGCGGCGATGCGTCGAACCTCGGAAATTCCCCCGGCATGGGCGAGGTCAGGTTGTACGATGCGGACCGCGCGTTTTTCGATCAGCTCCTGAAACTGCCAACGCGTAAAGAGGCGTTCGCCTGACGCAATCGGGATGCAGGTGGACTCAGCAATCTCCCGCAGGCCATCGGCATCACCCGGCAGAATCGGTTCCTCGATGAACATCGGCTGGTGTGGTTCCAGCAACTTGGTCAGGCGTTTGGCGTCGGGGAGAGTCAGCCGGCCGTGAAAGTCTGCGGCGATATCCACCTGGGGTCCGGCGATTTTGCGCAGGGCGCCGAGGCGATCGACCGCGGCCTGGAGTGCGGCCGGGTTAGAGAGCGGGCGCATCATTCCGGTGGCGTTGTATTTGAAGGCGGTCAACCCGCAGTTGTCGCGCAGATCTCGCACGGCATTGACGTAGTCGTCGCTTGTGCCGGCGTCAGTCCAGGCATAGACTCGGATGCGATCCCGCACGCGACCCCCGAGCAGTTGATGCACCGGTGCACTAAGATGTTTTCCCAGTATGTCCCACAGAGCCATGTCGATCCCGGACATTGCGGAACAGTGGATCGGGCCGCCCCGATAAAAGCTTCCCCGATGCAGGTGCTGCCAGATATGCTCGATGCGCCGCGGATCCTGGCCAATGAGCCAGCGGCTCATTTCCCGGATCATCGTTTCCACCGTGAGAGAGCGGCCTTCAAGGCTAGATTCACCCAAGCCAATCAGCCCGGTGTCGGTATGCACTCGCACCAGAAGCCAGCGCGGTCGCACATGAATGGTTTCAAGACGGGATATTTTCATGCAATTAGTGGGCCAGGAGGTACAATTGGAGATGGTTTGTTGGAGAAATTTAGTCTGGAAACGAGGCAGACGAACAGAGGACTGACCGCGAGGGCCCGCCGGTCGCTAAGCGGGAGGATATTTTCTTGGCATGGGAGGACTATGTTCAGGCGACGGCGCTGCTCGGAGGAACGGAAGGCTCAGGTTCATTGAGTGAATTCAGCGGGCGCTGGCCGGAGAGAACCCGCGCGACGTTCCCAGCGCAAAAATAGCGCGCGGTGTGGCGGCCTTCCCGCGTGCCACCGGCTATATGCGGGGTTAGCACGACGTTATTCATCGTTTTTAACTCGGGGTGTACCTGAGGTTCGTTTTCAAAGACATCCAGCGCGGCCCCAGCCAAGTGTCCAGATTTCAAGGAGGCAACCAAGGCCTCTTCGTCCACGACTCGTCCGCGCGATGCATTGATGAGGCAGGCACCGTGTTTCATCTGACGCAAATGCGCTGCATCGATCAACCGGTGCGAGCCGGCGTTAAAAGGCACATGCAATGAAACAAAATCGGACTCCCGTAGCAGATCTTTCAGCAGGGTATACCCTGGCGCCATGCTCGGGGTGCGCTGATGATGCAGGATGCGCAGGCCGAATGCACCGGCCCTTTGTTCGACCGCTCGTCCGATTGGGCCGTAACCCACGATCCCCAGCGTCTTGCCTCTGAGCAGTGTTCCATCCCAAACCCCAGGTTGAAAGCTGTTCCACGCCCCCGATCTCATATATTGGTCCGCTTCTGGTATACGCCGGACAAGGGCCAGAATCATGCCGAGGGTGAAGTCGGCGGTGGCGTCAACAAACGCATGAGGACTGTTGGTAGCATAGACCCCATGTTGCTGCATTTCCATTAAGTCCAAATTGTCTACTCCAATGGAGACATTCGCAACGATCCTCAGATTTGGCGCTCTTTTGAGCATCTCTTTATCTACACGTAACTCGCCTTGGTTAATGATACCAGCCAAGTCCGGAGCGAGACGCAGTACTTCCACTCGAGGCATCGTATCGCCATTTCCTGGTCCCATCACCACGTGCGCAAGGCCATCGAGTGGAGTAAGCACCTCGGGTGGCACCCTATTCGTAATCAGAACAAGCGGCAGTTTTGGGGAATCCATGAAAGGGGGAAGTTGCGTCACAACAGAAGTCTCCGAACCCCAGGGCAAAGATCACGTCGGGCAGGGTTGCGATTGCCAGAGATATTGTGCAGCTAGTGATCGATTGGAGTTGCATCCCCCTAGCTTCCTATGGGCAGGACGATTGGGTGCAGAGATTGAATGTTCTGATTTCGAGTTGAGTTTCAGTTTCCGCCTTCGTGCGCTTGTGCGCAACCTTGGTCGATGTGATATGGTAACATTAAAGAGCCGCAAGAAGCTTGCGCTCGCTCGTGGGCGTGCTGTCGGCAGATCTGCGAGGGGCTTTCCCATCGGCATGACGGACTATCTCCTCTACCGAGAGGTGATCTTCGGCCATAGGCAGGATTAGCGGGTGGTTCGAAATCGACAGCACGTGCCAATGAAATTCATCCTATTCGCCCCAGTTGGACGAATCCGACGTATTGGGACCAGGGTAGTTGGACCCATCGGGCGAAGGCCGCAAACGAAAGTTAGGGCGCGCGGACGCTTGAGCCTTCCATCCACGTTGGGGGAATCAATATCTGTCGTGGGATATCCGGCACGCCTCGTTCATTTTGCATTAGCTGGGTGGCCAATAAATCAATCGCAGCGGCAGCGACATGGGCCCGAGGGTGGTGAATGCCTGCAAACGCTCGATTCTGCTCGGTCCAATCGTGAATGACCAAGCCGACATCCTCAGGAATGCGCAGTTTCAGATTCCGGGTCAGCCAGTCCGGTACATAGGAGTCGAAGGAGATGATGACATCAGGGCGATAACTTCTAAACCAGGTGCGGAAAATCACAAATTCGTTGGCAAGATTGTTCTCGGGGAAGAGTAGCAAGGGCACCCGGTCGCGTGGCGCAATTTGCTGATGATAGGACAGCATGGCTCCGGAATAGGTGTGGTCAGACCGAGCATCGATCCACTGGGTTACTGCCAACCCAATTCGCCGGTAACCGCGCGCCGTCAATTTGGCCGCTGCTTGAGATATACCGCGTGTCATGTTGGTGCTTGCGCGATGTAGTTCGGGCTGCTGCAAACCATAGCCGAGGGTAACCGCGGCAAAACGGGTGTAGTCTATTTCCGACCCGATGCTGTGCGCTGATTGCGGGGAGATTATCAAGCCCTCGATCCCGCGCGCCTCAAGAATATGGGTGAGTCGGGCAGCGGACATTTTCGTGCGGTCGATCAAAAATTCCTCGACCCGATAGCCGTGCTTTTCCGCCCGCGAACGGATATCGTGCAGCGCGACGTATTGATAGGTGTGATCCAGCAGTTCGTCTCCCGGTATGTCATCGCGTACCAAGGCGATGACGGCCTCAGCGCGTCGCCGTCGATAGCTGCGCACGCGGGCCATTAAACGTGCCATGTGTGGATCCGGCGAATAGCCGAGGCGCTTGGCCACTTGCAATACCCGGCGACGCGTGCTGGCTGCTACGCGCGGGAAATTTCGCAATACACGAGAAACGGTCATCGCTGACACGCCTGCGGCGCGGGCGATCGCCTGAAGATTTTTCGGAGCTGTGGGACGTGCCAAGAAGTTAACATAACATGAAATGTTCATCGCGTGTCAACTGAAGTCATGCTCCGATAGTCGATAAGGTCAGCGGGCACCGGTCAGCTGATCTAAAAAGCTAAACCCCACATCCTCTGCATTGAGCAACTTCTCAACCGCTTAGTGCTTGCGAGCAGCCTTCCTACCCATGAATACACTGAAAACCTCAAATCATCGCGATCGCATCTGGCGTCGCTTGCCTGGTATCGCTTGGACCCTGTTATTTTGTGTGTACGCTACTTCGTGGGGGCAGCAGACTGCCAAAGAAGAGAAAGTACCGGCCAACACGGAAGAGAAGGTAATAGTGCTTGATCCCTTTGCCGTCACCGCCGAGTCGGACGCCAGTGGCTACGGCGTTACCTCGGCCACTACGTTCTCGCGTCTCAACACCCCCCTTCGTGACATCCCCCAAGCTGTCAATATCGTCACCGATCAGTTTATGCGGGAACTGGCCGCGCCGAACTTGGGTGAAGCGGTGGCCTTTTTGCCGGGCGTCTCGACCCGGGTCGGTTCTCCGGATCGGTTTCAATTTCGATCCATTGATGTTTCCAGTAACTTTCAAAACGGCTTTCGTTTCATGTTCGCCGCCCCTGGTGGGGGCTCGCTCGATTTCGAGAAAGATACCGTCAACATCGACCGGATCGAAGTAATAAAAGGCCTTGGTTCCGCCACCACGGGCCGCGGCGAAGCCGGGGGCGTAATCAACCTGATCACGAAAAAACCCCAAACTAGAAAAATGAGTTCGGTTGCGTTTTTGGTCGACAATAATGGATACAATAAGACTGAACTCGACACCACAGGTCCGCTTAACGCCAAAGGCTCCGTCCTTTATCGGGCTATCGCTTCCTATACGGGAGGGGAGAATTTTCAGGCCAATGAAAAATACAAACGGTTCAGCTTTTTCCCTTCGCTCGAGTTCCGTTTCAACGACCGGACTAATCTGCTCATCGAAGGCGCTCTCCAAACCGGACAGTCGCCATCGTCTGCCAATTTCGCCGAAGGAGATTTGCTACCACTATATTATCGTGATTCTACGGGGGCGGCGAAAGTTCTGTCGGCACCCCGAGAGACGGAGTATCTCCTGACACTCTTACCACGGGAATTCTCGCAATCGCTATCATTCATCAAACCCGATGCTCAGATTTATCAAGTCATGTCCCAGTTCACCCATAAGTTCACGGATTGGTTGTCAATCCGCGAAGGAGTTGCTCTCTTCAAAGCACAGGTGGATCGCGACCAAACTCGCACCCGGGATTTCGTCAATTGGATCTTCGCTCCCAATAACCTCACCGGTACCCCGATTGACTGGCTAACAAGGGTGAATCGGCAGTTGGACGAAACGGACACGCAGTTTGCGTCCAATCAAGGCGATATCGTGCTGGACTATAAATTTGCCAAGACCACCAACCAAACGCTGATTGGCTATGAGTATACCATGCGAGACACCTTCGCCCGCCGGAGCTCAGCCTTCGGCCGATTTGCGGTCCCCATGTTGGATCGGACCATTATCAGTAATCTCAAAGAAGGCGACATACTCCCGATGGCGGTAACTGCGTGGGATTATAGGGAAAGCACCGAAACGGGGGCCTACCTCCAACACACCACGAAGATGTGGAACGACCGCATTCTGCTCACTGGTGCCCGGCGGCATGATGGAATTGAGACGGATATCGAAAATTATAGGACGAATACAAAAACCGCAGAACGGCCCGCCTCCACCGACGCTACTTACCGTTTCGGCGGATCGTTTCGACCATTTTCCTGGCTGACAGTCTACGCCATGCATGCGGAGCAGTTGGATCCGCAGACATTCGTTTTTCGCTTCCCGAGAGGAAACAACGGCATCACCAGTAGGGATGTAAATGAACAAATCTCAGCCTCGCGTGCGGTCGAACTGAACGAGATTGGAATCAAGTCCGAGCTATATGATGGCAGGCTCACATTCAATGCGACCTATTATGACATTGGCGAATCGAACAACATCCGAGGGGTTGATTTTCAGACAAATCCCCAAGACAGAACAAGTCCAGTATACAATTGGTATGAAAACGTGGTCGATCCCACGAGCACGGCCAACGGAGTGGAGCTTGAGCTCATGGGCGCTCCCACCGAGCGGGTTTCATTTTACGCCTCCGCGGCGTTTGCGAAATCGGAGTTGAACGCGGCGCAAGCAGACGGGTCAATATTTCAACAAAAACGCCGCGGCCATTCGCCGACGAGGCTCTCATTCGCGGGCAACGTACTCGTGGGCAAGAGCCATGGCTGGACCTGCTACGCGCAGACTGCCCTTGGCTACACCGACGTAGTCACAAGCAATCCCGGCACCCGGGGCATACTTCAAGCCAGCCTAAGATGGGACTTGGGAGTCAGACTGTTGCGTCGTGAGGCTCGGAGTGGGTGGGAGGTGCAGGCGCGGGTGCAAAATGTCCTCGACCAGATCATCACTACCGGCACGGCGGGCAGCGGCACTGGGCCCCGTCGCCTGACGCTTTACCTCAGGCGCAACTTCTAAAGGCCGCTCCGGCTTGCTGCCCCCTGGAAGTTACAAGACTTGGTCTCCCCCTGGCATAGCATTCTTGGCGCCGTGCTGGGGGATTCCTGTCCTTCACCTCCTCTTTCAAGCTGAACGCTTGATAATAACGAGTCCCTCAAACCGGGCTCCAGGACTAAACCTCGTTGTCAGCGAACCTCACTCGCTCAGTGCGGTGCACCCCCGCAACGGGGATGCCCTACCCAAGCTGCATTTGCACCAATCTCTATCTTCCTTCGATTCCACGCTAAGCTAACCCTGTTCATGCCTTCTAAAAATATCCGCATCATGCGCGCGTTTCCTGCTACGCCTAGCTATGAGTTCACCGCAGTACCGCTCCGCTCCATCTCCAGTTCAGCGGGCTTTTTCCAGTCTGCTTGTGCCCATGCAGGGTTGATGGTTGCCATCGTCTGCTCCCTGGGGCTGCCAGTGTTTGTCGGGGCGGCAGAAGACAACCCCAAGACCGCCATTTCTAAACAGGATGCCAAGAAGGCGAACGGCCAGGATGTCGTCGAGCTCAGTAAAGTCGTGGTCACCGGATCAAACATCAAACGCCTGGATATGGAAAAGGTGCTTCCAGTGACTGTGATCACCAAAGAGGCGCTCGATGCACGCAATGCCTTCACCCCGGTGGACCTGCTTACGTCTTTGCCCCAAGTCACCAATGTTCCCTTGAACGAGACGCAGACCGGCTCTTCAGGAGCCCGGGGCGATAATGCCAGCATCAATCTGCGCAATATCGGCTCAGGCAGCACGCTGATTTTGATTAATGGCCGCCGGCTGGCCCCAAATCCGATGACTCAGGCGCTGACGCATTCGGTCAATGTGAACCATTTGCCGACGCAGGGCATTGACCACATCGAAGTGTTGCGCGATGGCGCTTCGGCGATCTATGGCTCAGATGCCATCGGAGGAGTGGTCAATTACGTCATGCGTCGCGATTTCATCGGGACTGAACTGAAGGTGCGCTATGGGTTTCCTGAGGGGGGTGGAGGACAATATGTACAAACCGCACTGACATACGGCAAAGATTTCGCCGGCGGCCGGGGCCGATTCATGACCACGATCGAGTTGCTTTATCGTGACTCCATTTATCTTCGCGACCGCGATTTTACTGCCACGGCCAATCATTCCGCATCTGCCCCGCCGCCATTTAACGTTTTGGGCAGTGCTTTCGATGGCACCACCACCCGGGGGTATTACCCGACATTTCGAATTGGGACCAGTTCAAGCAGCAATTACTTCAGACCAATTAACGGCGTGGTGACTCTGACGACGACTGCCCCAACGAAGGCCAGCAACCCTGAATTCTACTACGATCCCAACCAGACAGGCATGGCCCAGCCGCGCAGTAGCCGCCTTAATTCGTTCTTCTCTTTGGAATACGATTTAAACAAGCGCATCACCTTCTTTTCAGATTTTTCCTTTTACAAATCGGAATCGACCATGATTCGCCAGCCCTTGGTGCTGAATGCTCCCACAACTGACAAGTTGCAGGCAATGTCGGTGGACAACCCATACAATCCCTATGGCTCCCGTTTCTTTGATGCCGCTGGCGCCGCCAATACGGATGGTTCGCTCCGTCTGACGGGCGCCCCGCGTGCACTCAATTTGGTGTCAGTGACCCTTCCTGGCCTTCCGCCGGAAAAAGTGACGACTACGGGTGACGTCTATCGCATGACCGCGGGATTCAGGGGTAAGTTTGCCGACACATGGACGTGGGAGACCGCTGCCTTTTACAACAGCGTCAAAGGCGTGGACAAAGCCCTCCATGATGTGCGGGAAAGTCTTTTGCAGCAGGCGCTCATGCAGACGGGCAAGACGACGGCCTACAATCCCTTTGGATACACCTTCAAGGTACAGGGCGGCGCAGTGGTGGCCGATCAGCCCTATATCAATCCAGAATCAGTGGTTTCCACTTTTGAGGCAACGTTCGGCCGCGGCGCCAAGGCTTCGATCGCGAGCATTGATGCTCATGCGACCGGACGGGTCTACACCCTGTGGAGTGGCGACATCTTGGTTGCACTCGGGGCCGAATATCGCGGCGAGGATTTGAAGGACATCCGGGATGCCTTCGGCGGTGAAAATCCGGCCAGCTCCGGTTTGGATCCGTTGGACAACGACTTCCTGCTCCACCCACCGAGGCCCGACGTTCACGGGGACCGCAAGGTCGCAAGTTTATACGCCGAGGCCGTCGTTCCCCTGGTGGCGTCCAAAAATCACATCCCATTGTTCAACACACTCGAAGTGACAGCCTCAGGTCGTTATGAACGATACAACGATTTCGGCAGCACCACCAACCCCAAGGTGGGAGTAAACTGGAAGCCGTTTCCGACTGTCATGATCCGTGCTTCGATGAACGATGGCTTCATTGCCCCGAGTCTGTCTGCGCTCTACACCACCGCCCGGTGGACTGCCGGAGCCGGAGCCGGCAATATCGATCAATACCGCAATCCGGTCACACTCGAAGGAGCTTACTCGCAACGCACCTATTTCGGAGGCAATCCGCAGCTCAAGGCGTCAGACTCCAAGGGAAAAAGCGCCGGCATCGTGTTTGATGTCCCCAAGGTCAAGGGATTGAGCCTCTCGGCCGATTACTGGGAAATCAGTCGGACCAATGTGGTTGGACAGCGGGGCGCGGGCGATATTTTCATCAGCGATACCTTCTTGTTGCAGGCGTATGTTACAAAGCAGTTGGCCGCAGGCACGCCCGTGGGTTCGATCGATCTTGGGAGTGGAACGTCAGCCTATAAAGGTGATCCGGACATCACCCGCCTCGCTCCCACCGCCCAGGATATCGCGACTTTCGCCGCTTACAATGCGGCCAATCCCGGCAAGCAGCAGGCGGTGGCCGGCAGAATATTCTCGAGTAACACGTTCTTTTTCAACCTCGCCGAAGGCTTTGATTCGGGGTGGGATTTGGGGCTGAATTATGTGCTGCCAACGCTGCCGATCGGCAAGATCACGCTCAACTCTGACTGGGCTTATCTTATCAAGTCCAGTTCGACGTCAGTGCCGCCAAATTCGAAAATAACTGTCGCGGACAATCTCAACTCGGGCGGCGCCTCGCGCTGGCGCGGAACCACCACTGTCTCCTGGCGCAAGGGCAATTGGTCGGGAGTGCTCGGGGCCTATTACCAGGGAGCCTCGCAGGAAGGCACCACCACTACTGCGGCGCTTTACGAGTCGCTCGGCCATCCTTCCTACATCGCCAAGCATTTCACCAACGGAGCCTACCAATATCGGTATGTATTGAGAGACGTGCTGACCTTCAATACCTCGCTGGCTTATCGATTTGGCGCAGATTCACGCGAGTGGCTGAAGAACACGACCGTCCGACTTGGGCTCATCAACGTGGCCAATACCCCGCCTCCCTTGGCCGCCGGGGCCTTCGGCTACAACCCGGCGGTACATGGCGGACTCATCGTCGGCCGGACATGGACACTTGATCTGACCAAGTCCTTTTAAGGACGGCACATATGATGCTAGCGAAGTCGGCTCGGCAACAAGACCGGCCGACTTCAGCAAAGAAATCATACCATAAGTTCCAACCACCGCTCTCATCTACGGCCACTGGCTGACAATGTTCTCCAATGGCCACAGAGCGAAGATGTTGGCAAAGGGTATCAAAAGTCACATGAATCACCACGTCGGCTTGGCTGGATCTGCCGTTGATCTTGCCGGGCGAATAACGCCCCATCCCGGCGCGCAGAACCTAGCGAATCGCATGGTGAAACAAATTAATCTTCTCTTCGGGACACTATTGCTCTTCGCGGCGCAACCGGCGCTGGCCGCCACCTTTGAACCGGTGGGCTTGCGCTGCGAATACCGCGTGGCCCCGCTCGGTCTGGACGAAACGCAGCCGCGCCTGACGTGGCGCATCGAGTCTGCCGAGCGCGGGCAAAAACAGACGGCATATCAGATTCTCGTCGCGTCGAGTGTGGGACTGCTCAAAATGGGTTCCGGCGATCTCTGGGACAGCGGCAAAGTGCCAGGCGACCAGACGGTGAACATCGTTTACGCGGGCAGGCCGCTTGTCTCTCGCCAGGAATGCTTTTGGAAAGTTTGTGTTTGGAGCAAGGACGGCAGGGCGGAATGGAGCGACACTGCGTCCTGGACGATGGGCTTGCTCCAGCCGGACGACTGGAAGGCGGATTACATCTCGTTCCGCGACTCGACTCCGGTCTGGCAGGATTCAAAAAATCTTTTTCTCCCGCCGGCACGGCAGTATCGCAGGGAATTTTCCACAGACAAAACCGTGAAGAGCGCGACGATTTACGCGACGGCGCTCGGCATTTATGAACTTTATCTAAACGGCCAACGTATCGGCGACGCGCATTTTGCGCCCGGCTGGACGGACTATCATCAGCGCGCTTACTACGGGACCTACGATGTGACACCGCTCATCAAGAAAGGAGGCAACGCGCTCGGCGCGTGGCTCGGCGATGGCTGGTATTCCGGTTACATCGGTTTCGGACTGCTCTCGGGTATCGGCACGGAAAAATTCGGCCGTTACACTTACGGCAAAACGCCCGCGCTGATGGCGCAGATGGAAATCGAATACACCGACGGCTCGCGTGAAATCATCCCGACCGACAAATCCTGGAAGGTCACCGGCGACGGCCCGGTCCGCGAGGGCGATTTTTTAATGGGCGAATTTTACGATGCGCGCAAAGAAACTTCCGGCTGGACCAACCCGGGGTTTGATGACGCGAAATGGGAGCAGGCGGTTCTCGCTTCGGGCAATGGCAGCGTGCCCGCGACGTTTTACGAATATGCCAATGCCGAAAAGCCCGGGGACAAAACAGAAATCAAAGGCCGGCCGGTTGACCTCGGGTTCAAGCGCCCCGCGAAGCTTGAGGCGTTTCCGGGACTGCCGGTGCGCCCAATCGAGGAAATCAAAACCGTTGCCATCACCGCGCCGACGAACGGCGTTTACATTTTCAACCTCGGCCAGAACTTTGCGGGCGTCGTCCGCCTGAGAGTCAAGGGTGCGGCGGGAACGACCATTCAACTGCGCTACGGCGAGATGCTGCATCCCGACGGACGATTGATGACGGAAAACCTCCGCAAGGCTCGGGCGACGGACCACTATGTCTTGCGCGGCGACAGGAACGGCGAAGAGTGGACGCCGCGTTTCACCTTTCACGGATTTCAATACGTCGAAGTCACCGGCTTCCCTGGCAAGCCCGACAAGGATGCCATCACCGGCATCGTGTTGCATAGCGACACGCCGTTGACGGGCGACTTCGAGTGCAGCGACCCGATGGGAAACCGCCTGTTCAAGAACGTGGTGTGGACACAGCGCGCGAACTTCCTCGATCTGCCGACCGATTGTCCGCAACGCGACGAACGCTTCGGTTGGACAGGCGACGCGCAGATTTACATCCGCACCGCGACCTACACCTCCGACGTAGCCGCGTTCTATACCAAGTGGCTGCGCGAATTGATGGATTCGCAGAGGCCTAGCGGCGCGTTTCCCCCCTACGCACCGTATCCGTTTCAGCACGTCTGGGACTTCGGCACGGCGTGGGGCGACGCGGGCGTGATTTGCCCGTGGACGATCTGGCAGGCGTATGGCGACACGCGGATCATTGAGCGTTGCTGGCCTTACATGGTGCGCTTCCTCGACTGGCGCAAAAGCACGAGCAAGGATTTTCTCGGCATCAACCACGGCAACGACTGGGGCGACTGGCTTTCGTTCGGTACCAAGACGCCGTTGGAGTATGTGGACACGGTGTATTTCGCCTGTACCGCGAAACTGATGGCGGACATGGCGCAAGCCATCGGCAAGACTCAGGATGCCGCAGGTTATCGTGAGTTGTTCGACAATATCAAAACGGCGTTCAACCAGAAGTATGTGAAGCCTGACGGCTCAATCTCCGTGGATACGCAAACGGCCTACGCGCTGGCGCTCTACATGGGTTTGTTACCCGACGAATTACGCCTCAAGTCCGGGAAAATTCTCGCGGACAAACTGCGCGTGGGCGAAACGGCGGAAAACTCGGGCCTTACCACCGGTATCCTTGGGACGCGGCCGTTGTTGCCGGTGCTGTCCGACGTGGGTGAACACGATCTCGCGGTGAAACATTTCCAGAGCCGCAAGTTTCCGTCATGGGGTTACGCCGTGGAGCAGGGCGCAACGACCATCTGGGAGCGCTGGAACAGTTACACCAAGAACAAGGGGTTTGAAAATGCCAAGATGAATTCGTTTTCGCATTACGCGTTTGGCGCAGTGGGTGAGTGGATGTTCTCCTGCCTCGCCGGCATTGACAGCGACGGGCCGGGTTACAAGCGGATTGTGATCCGACCATCCCCGCCGTCGCCCGGAAGCAACGCGGCGCGCCCGCCGATCAACTGGGTAAAGGCACACTACGATTCGGTGCAGGGCCGAGTCGTGAGCAACTGGCGGCGTACCGCCGATCGCTTCGAGTTGGAGACAACGATTCCGGCAAACTGCACGGCGACGGTTCATGTGCCGACGACGGGTGCGGAGAAGGTGACCGAAGGCGGAAAACCGCTCGGCGAGGCACGCGGTGTGAAACTGTTGCGCGTGGAGAATAATTGCGCCGTGCTGGCTGTGAAATCAGGCACGTATCGTTTTGTTTCGACGGTTGGAAAGGCAAAATGAGGTTCCTGTTAACCACCCAAAGTTTTGATCCCGCTGGTCGGAAAGCGATTAGGGGAAGTCACGTCATTGCCAGCCGAAGCGCCAAAGTTCCCGGGCAACTCCTATGTCCGCTTATGAATCGGCAAGACTCACCATGAAACTAAAACGCCTGTTCAACGCCGCCGCTGTGCTGCTGCTTGCCACTTCCATGCCGGCTCGCGCGATACCCGCGGAGGCATCTGAATCCGTCCACTGGGCAGCGGAACAATTCAGTGGCACGCCGGACGCACTGCCGCCCTTTTCCTTCACCTTCGGAGGCAAGGAATCCGCTGAACTGCTCAAGTCATGGGAGTCGAAGCGCAGCGAGCGCAAACTCGACGCCAGCCGGACAGAAACGACGCTCACCTACACCGACCCCAAGACCGGCCTCAGCGTCCGCTGTGTCGCCGTCGCATATCGCGACTTCCCGGCGGTGGAGTGGGTGCTCTATTTCAAGAACACCGGCGCGACCAACACGCCCATCCTCTCGGAGATCCGGGCGTTGGACAGCGGGCTGCCGCTCAAGCGCGACCGCACCGCAGTCGTCCACTACGCCAACGGCAGCGAATGCCGGGTGGACGATTTCGCTCCAATGCTCGCGCCGCTTGGACCTACACCGGTCGCGTCCCAAGCGCCGTGGGTCGAGAAAGCAAATCCCCTTCACCTGGGCTCAAAGGAGGGGCGATCCTCCTGTGGGATGCTCCCGTTTTTCAACGTGGATGCCGGTACGGAAGGTGTGATCGCCGCCATCGGCTGGACGGGTGATTGGACCGCGAATATTTATCAAACGGAAACAGAAGTCCGGATGGACGCCGGAATGGGACGAACGCATCTCAAGCTGCTGCCGGGAGAAGAAATCCGCACTCCGCGAATCATGCTGCTGTTCTGGAAGGGGGAGCGGATGCACGGGCACAATCTGCTGCGCCAATTCGTCATTGCCCATCATTCACCGCAGATTAATGGGCAACCGGCCCGTGTGCCGGTCAGTCTCGCCACCTGGGGTGGCAATTACGCCGAAAAACATATCGCCCACGCCCGGTGGGTTAAGGAAAATAATCTCCCCTTGGACTTTCTCTGGGTTGACGCTGGTTGGTATGGTAACGACGAGACCAGGGTGGGTGCGGACGTCTTCAACAGCAAGTGGAGCAAGCTGGTGGGCGACTGGTTTCCCAATCCAAGCTATTTCCCGAAAGGACTGGGACCAGTTGGGCAGGCGTTGAAGAAAATGGACATTGGCTTCTTACTCTGGTTTGAACCGGAGCGCGTTCGGGCCGGAACGAAGTGGGCGCGCGAGCACCCGGAATTTCTTCTCGGTCCCGACCCGACCGGGACCAGATTTCTTTTCGACCTCGGCAATCCGGCGGCCCGACGCATGCTCACCGAACATCAGGTCGGGCTCATCAACGACGGAAACATTTCCTGCTACAGGCAGGACTTTAACCTGAATCCGCGGCCGTTCTGGGATGCGGCGGATGCCCCGGATCGCGTCGGCATGGCGGAGATCCGATATATCACGGGGCTTTACCAATTCTGGGATGACTTGCTCGCGCGGTGCCCGGGTCTGCTGATCGACAACTGTGCGAGTGGCGGGCGTCGCATCGATTTGGAAACCATGTCGCGGAGTCTTCCGCTGTGGCGGAGTGATGTGGCCAGTTTTCCCGGTTTTAGTAGCACGGCGATGCAAGGTCAAACGCACGGCTTGGGTCTGTGGGTGCCGCTCAGCGCTGGAATTTGCGACCGGGAGGACGCCTACATGTTTCGCAGCGGATTGGGGCCGGGCATGGTTCTGATCATGTCTGAATTCGAGAAGGACAGTTCTAATCACTTCTCTCTCGATTGGCTGCGGACAAGACTCGACGAGCTGAACCAGGTCCGGGATTACTTCCTTGGCGACTTCCATCCGCTACTCAGTTTTACGCTGGCCGAGGACTCCTGGGCCGCGTGGCAATATGACCGGCCCGACCTTGGCTCGGGTGTGGTGCTCGCGTTTCGCCGACCCCAGAGCCCGCTGATGGAGGCGACATTTCCACTGAAAGGATTGGAGGCCGAGTCACACTACGAATTCCGCGATGCGGACAGTGGCGCACTCACCCTGTTGTCAGGCAAGGAAGGCATGGAGCAGGGCTTGCGCGTCGCAATGCCGGATAAACCGGCGTCGCGCCTGCTCATCTACCGGAAACTGAAATGAGAACGTTGGCGGTAAACTAACTGCGACTATGAAACACTTACTGACGGGAGACGTTAGGAGAGAATGGCTGCCGACCGTGAAAGCGATGGGGCTGCTTACTTTCCTGCTAACTGCGCCGCTCGTCGCCCAGGAGACGAAACCCCGGACTCCGTTGTTGGTGCTGCCCGACGACGAGGTTTTGACTGCCTATGAGCGGGCCGCTGACCAAAATGTGCTGGCTGCGCGCAACCCGAAAATATTTCCTGGCTACTGGTCAGTTTGCGCCGATGGCATTGGCCACGGTTACGGCAACACCTACCCGGCTCTGGATGGTCATCAGATGGCGGATGCACTCCTGTTCCTAGAGCAGATCACCGACGTCAAGGCCAACTGGGATTACGTGCGGCGGTTTCAGCGCCCGAACGGGCAGTTGCCTTTCGCCATCCTCCCGGCCAAGGCGGGGCAAATGATCGGCAAGCCGACTGCCCTGGCGAGGGTGGACGACAACGGCGGCCTCTACACCCACTGGGTGCCAGGTGATCCCTTGCGCGCCTTGAGCGCCCCCACTTACATCCGGAATGCAGATATTCTCTTTCGGCGTACCCAAGACCAATCATGGCTGGAAGCACAACTGCCGTCGGTTAATCTCGCCGCCGAATTTCTCGCCACGCTGACGACAGCGGAGGGAGCGGTGGGCGGCGCGGGGTACTATGTTGAAATGCCCACCCGCATCGAATTCGATGGCGTGACGCAATGCCATGCGGTGGACGCTTTCCGCCAGATCGCGGCCCTGAACCGCGTGACGGGCGATGAAGTGAAAGCCCGGCGTTACGATGAACTGGCCGGACGCATCCAGCGGCATTTCATCACGCGATTCTGGGTCGAGCATCAGGGTCACTTCGCCGAGTATCTCGACCCGGTGCGGGGTTTGATCAGCAGTCACGGACTGACCGACGTGGATTGGGCCGCCCTTGCGACGGGTGTGGCCACGCCCGAGCAGCAAGCGATTCTCTGGCCGAAACTCAAAGAGGAGAAAGGCTTTAACTACGGCGGTATGCCTACTGGTATCGCCACCCGCCCGGAGACCTATGAGCGATGGGAGTTTGCTTACGATGGGGAAAGTTCAGGAGAAAAACACATGGCCCGGCTCGATCTCGCGGCCATGGGCCGGGTCTGGTATCTTGAAGCATCAGCCCGAGCCCGGATGGGCGATGCCCAAGGGCTTTTGGATGGACTCCGCAAGGTCAGTCAGGTGGGGCGGGAGAACGGCTATTATTGGAACGAACGTTACCCTCCCGATGGGAAGAACACGGGAAAAGTGAAATACTGCGAATACCCGGCCAACCTGATCCGCATTGTGCAACGTTTCCTCTACGGCGTGGACTTCCGGTTGGACGGGTCGTTGGTGCTGGCTCCGACTGTTACCGCCGAGTTCTGGGAAAAAGGCTTTGGTCAAACCATCGCATGGCGTGATCGGAACCTCAACTACCGGATGCAGCAGGATCACTTCGAAGGAACGTATTTCGGAAATGCCTCCCAACGACTGGGCGTGAAACTCCGCCCGGGAACAGCACTGGGTGAATTTCGTGCCACCATCGACGGTCGCGTCGTGGATACAACGCGTGAGGAAGGGCTGGTCTTCATTACCTTGCCTGCGTCGTCCGCGCAGCAGCCTTGCCGGCTTGAGATCACCCGGGCAAGCGGCGCCGGGAAATAGCCCAATGATATCCCTGCCTGACCGCCACCTGCCTCCCGCCCTCTGGTGCGCTGCGGCCATGGTGTGCGCAGGTGTGGTTTCGGTCACTGCCGTGCAACACGTTGCTGAGATCTCCCCGCCAAACCGCCTGCCGCTGCTGATGCCTGATGATTTCGAGACCATGCAGCTAGTCTCTTGGCGAGTCGAGCAAGGGGTGCCTGACGCCAAGAATCCTCTGCTCGAGCCTGCATTGCCATGGGATTCCGGCGGGGTTATGGCGCACGGCACGGTGCTGCATGATCCGATTGATGGCCTGTGGAAGGCCTGGCAGGTCTCTACGCCCGGCGAGGAGAGATTCGAGGGGTTGGCGGCCAAGCATGAGACTCAGCGCCGGCTGACCTATTTGGAAAGCAAGGATGGCATCGAATGGTATCGGCCCAAGCTATCGTTGGTTCGTTGGCCCGGTTATGAGCGTACGAACATCCTGCTGGATCTGGATTCAGGCGGCACCGCAGTGTATGCTTCCGTTTTCGTTGACCAGACCAACAAAGAATGGCCCTACGAAATGTTTGTGATGCGGTCTCCGAAACTTGGCGGAATGCCCAACCGTGTCGGCAATCTGCCTGGTCCCGAAGAAAAACTGGGGACCTACCGATACCAATCAAAGGATGGGAAGGACTGGAAACTCGTCGAGGGACCGGTTCATCCGTCGGTGGGAGGTGGCGCGGATGTCTCGTACGTCTACCGTGAACCTGACGGAGCTTACGTTTCATATTTTAAGCTGTATCCCAAATTGAGGGCAGGTGACCGGATCATTACTTACGATAACAATCCGCGGGGCGGTCTGCGCAGTGTGGGACGGAGGACCAGTCCTAACGGCAGTGATTGGGGCAATGATGCCTTGGTGCTGACGCGGGACTGGCGCGATCCGGACTATGCCCAGTTTCTGGAGCTTTGTCCTGTCAGAGTCGACGGCGGCCAGGTTGCATTGGTGACTAATTACGATGCGTCGATTCAGACGATGTCTCTGCAACTGGCCGCCTCTCGCGACGGCATCCACTGGTGGCGGCCGGACAGACGACCGGCGTTGCCTAACCCCCCGCTCGGTGATTACGGCGGCGGCATGATTTGGCAGATGCATCATCCGATCGTCGAAAACGGCATGATGCACGTATATTATGCAGGCTCCGAGGGCATCCACGGTGAAATTCGTGACAGCAGGCTTCAACCCCAGATCGAGGTGGGCGGGGAACTTGTCAGCGGAATCCAGAAACCCACCTTGCCTTTTAACACGGCACTCTGCCGGGCCTCATGGGAATACGACCGGTTGTGGGCCTTGGTGCCATCAGCCGGAGGCGTGACGCTCGGCGAGGCCACAACCCGTCCGGGCAAGCCAGCGGTTGGTCATTTGGTGGTCAATATCCACGTCAAAAACGGAGGTGGATTCCGGGCTGAACTGCTCGACAAATTGGGTCGGCCGGTCCCCGGTTTTGCGTTGAATGATTGTCCGCCGATTATCGGTGATCATCGACGGGTGACCATCAAATGGAGTGGGGGAGAAAGCGCGCCGGCCGAAGCGGTCAAGGTCCGGTTCCAGCTTCAGCGAGCGTTCCTCTACGGGTACGAGTGGGCTGCCCGGTAAATCCAGAATTTATGATATACGGAAAACTCGATGATTATGAATCCATGGGTCTAGCCTCGCTGGGCGTGGCGGCCACGCGCGCGGTGGCCTGGATCCGAAACCTGCCGGCCGACCCTCCGGAGGGACGCTTTGTTCTGGATGGCGATAACATGTATGCAATTGTGGTGCGGTACGCCACGGGTGCCCCTGCCGAGTCGCGCTATGAAACCCACCGCAAATATGTCGACCTGCAATACACTCTGACCGGCTCCGAGGCCATCGACTGGGCTCCCCGGGCCACCTTGGCCAAGGACGGCGACTACGATGCGGAAAAGGACCTGCTTTTCCACCAACCCGGACCTGCTCTGGTCAGCGTCGTCAAGGGCGCCGGATTTTTCTCCATCTACACTCCGGTTGACGCACACCGGCCTAAAATCCGGGTCGAGGGTTTCGAAAGTGTGCTCAAGCTGGTGGTCAAAATCCCGATCGATCGTTTTGGCACACCATGACAACTCCGCCCGACTTGATACTCAGACCGTCCCTGCGCCAGCGGATGCGCGCCGGGGAAACTTTGCTCGGTAGCTGGATCAACAGCGGGAGTCCCATCATTGCTGAATTGATGGCCGCCTGCGGCTTTGATTTTCTCTGCGTCGACGTCGAACACTCGGCGGTAGATTTGCCGCAGGTGCAGCAACTCTTCCAAGCCATCCGTTCTGGCCGGCCAGATTGTGCGGCGGTGGTGCGGTTGCATGGAGTGGACTATGCCTTCGTCAAACGCTACCTTGACGCCGGAGCTTGCGGAGTAGTGGCCCCGCTCGTACGAACCCGCGAGGAGGCCCTGTTGCTCGTGCAGGCCGCGAAGTATCCACCTCAGGGTTTGCGCGGAGTGGGATTTTGCCGGGCTAACGACTACGGCATGCGCTTAACCGACGAGTGCGCCCGGGCCAATGACGAGATCTTTCTTGCGGTGCAGATTGAGCACATCGATGCGGTGCGCAATATCGACGCCATCCTCAGCGTGCCCGGCATCGATGCGGCCTTTGTCGGGCCCTACGATCTCACTGCTTCGATGGGGATTACGGCGCAGTTCAGTCATCCCGACTATCGCGCGGCTTGCGACGTCATCCTCACCGCCTGCCGTCGTCATGCGATTGTGCCGGGCATTCATGTCGTTTCCCCCGACCCCGCCCAGGTGAAGGCCCGCATCGCCGAGGGCTACCGGTTTATCGGCTATAGTCTCGACATCACCATGCTGACCACCGCCTGTACCGAGGGCTTGGCCGCGCTGCGAACCACGGTAAAACTTCCATGAGCACAACTCCCGCGTTTAGAGCTGAAACCATCGGACTCATCACCCGGCGATTGATCCCGTTTCTGATGCTACTGTATCTGATCGCCTACCTCGATCGCGCCAATATCTCGGTAGCCGCTCTGCAGATGAACGCGGACCTGGGCCTGACTGCAAGAATGTATGGTCTCGGCGCAGGGCTTTTCTATGTCACCTACATTCTTTTCGAGGTGCCCAGCAATGTGATCTTGGCGCGGGTGGGGGCGCGACGCTGGATTGCACGCATCATGGTGACATGGGGACTGGTGGCTTGCGGCATGGCATTCATCCATACCCCAAAACAATTATATGGCATGCGGCTCCTGCTGGGGATGGCGGAGGCGGGCTTTACCCCAGGGATTATTTATTACATCAGCCGCTGGTTCCCCTCCAGCAATCGGGCGCGCGCGATGTCCTTTTTCTATATCGCCGCGGCGCTGGCCTCGGTGATCGGATTGCCCCTGTCCGGCGCCTTGCTGAACATGGACGGCGTCCTCGGATTCGCCGGCTGGCGGTGGCTCTATTTTGTCGAGGGGGTGCCCGCAGTGGTGCTCGGGTTTGTCGTGCTTAAGTATCTTCCCGATGGCGTGCATGACGCCAAATGGCTGTCGCCCGCCCAGGGCGAATGGCTGGCCAAGACCGTTGCCGACGAATCGGCCCGCGCGCCGAGCGGGCACGCCGCCGGGTGGAGGCAGGCTTTCACTGATGGCAAAGTCTGGCTGCTGAGCCTGTTCTGGCTGTTGCAGGCCTTCGGCACGATCGGCGTGAGCTTGTTTTTGCCGCAAATCCTGAAGGGACTCTCAGGCGAATCCAATTTCATCGTCAGCCTGCTTTCCGCCCTGCCGTTCCTCCTGGCCTGCGTGCTGATGTATTTGAACAGCCGTCATTCCGACGCGCAGCATGAGCGCCGCCTGCATCTCGGCCTGCCGCTGCTGGCCTCCGGCGTACTGCTGATCGCCAGCATTTACGTCGGCAACACGATCGCCACTTATTTTCTGTTGTTGCTGGCGGTGGGGTTGAATTGGGCGATCACGCCCGTGTTTTGGGCCGTGACCACCGAGTATCTGGCCGGCGGGGCGGCGGCCGCGGGGGCGATCGCGCTGATCAACGCCGTGGCCAACATTGCCGGCGTCGGCCTGCCGCCGATCATGGGATACATCAAGGACCGGACAGGCGGCTACGACTACGGGTTGCTCCTGGTGGGCGGGGTGCTCATCGTGGGCGGCCTGCTGGGCTTCGCGTTGGCGCGCAACTGTGCCGCACCGCCCGTCGCCCGCATGGTTTGATCGTCACGTCGTTTCCGTTAACTCTATCGCCCGGCAAGTGTCATGACCTGGACCCAGAATTATACGCCGGTGTTTGACAGCCTCGCGGCCTCCGCGCTCGTCGCCGTGGTGCCGGCGGTGGTGTTGCTCGGCCTACTGGCCTTCTTTCACGTGCGGGCACACTGGGCGGCGCTGGCTGGTCTGGCCGCGGTGCTGGCCGCCGCGGTGCTAGTTTATCACATGCCGGTGCAGATGGCCCTCGCCGCTTCCGCCTACGGCGCGCTCTACGGTCTGCTGCCCATCGGCTGGATCGTGCTCAATGTGGTCTTTCTCTACGACATCACGGTGAAGACAGGGCAGTTCGAGATTGTGCGCCATTCCATCGCGGGGCTTTCCGCAGACCGGCGCATCCAGGCGCTCCTGATCGCTTTCAGCTTCGGCGCGTTCATCGAGGGGGCGGCGGGTTTCGGCGCGCCGGTGGCGATTTCCGCGGCGATGCTGATCGGTATGGGTTTCCGCCCGCTGCTGGCCGCTTCGCTCTCGTTGATCGGCAACACCGCGCCGGTGGCCTTTGGTTCGCTCGGCATTCCCATTATCGCGCTCGCGGAGGTCACCGGCCTGCCACTGCTCGACCTCAGCGCGATGGTCGGCCGGCAGTTGCCGGTTTTCAGTTTGCTCATTCCGTTCTGGCTGGTTGCGGCGATGACCGGCTGGCGCGGCATGCTACAGGTCTGGCCGGTGTGCCTCGTCGGTGGACTGAGCTTTGCGGTGGTGCAGTTTCTGGTGAGCAATTTTCATGGTCCCTGGCTGGTGGACACGGCCAGCGCGCTGGCTTCGATGGGCGCCATCCTGCTGTTGCTGCGCTTCTGGCGGCCGCGCATGGTCTGGCGTTTCGCGGAAGAAGCGGGGCCGGAGTCGGCGGCCGTCCTTCTGCCGAGGAGCGTGGTCTTTCGCGCGTGGTCGCCCTGGTTGATTTTAACCGTAGCCGTTTTTATCTGGGCGTTGCCGGCCACGAAGGCGCTGCTCAGCGGCGTGGGGGAAATGAAGTTTCCCATTCCTGCGTTGCACCAGGCGGTGTTCAAGGCCCCGCCGCTGGCGCCCGAGTTGAAGGCGGAGAGCGCCATCTACACGCTCAACCTGCTCTCAGCCACCGGCACGGCGCCGCTGCTCTCGGCGCTCGGGGCCGGCTTGCTGCTGGGGTTGCGGCCACGGGAACTGGCGCGCACCTACCTGCGCACGATCTGGCGCGTGCGGTTGTCGCTGCTCACCATCTCGGGCATGCTCGCGCTGGCCTTCACCTCGCGTTACGCCGGGATCGATTCGACGCTGGGCCTGGCGTTTGCCAGCACGGGACCGTTGTTTCCGTTCTTTTCCCCGCTGCTGGGCTGGATCGGCGTGGCGCTGACCGGCAGCGACACCGCGTCGAATGTCCTCTTCGGCAACCTGCAGCAAATCACGGCGCATCAGGTCGGGATTTCTCCGGTGCTCGCCGCGGCGGCCAACAGCACCGGCGGGGTCATGGGCAAGATGATCGACGCGCAAAGCATCGTCGTGGCGGGAGTGGCGACCGGCCAGCAAGGGCAGGAGGGTTTGATCCTGCGCTCTGTGTTCTGGCACAGCCTGACCTTGGCCGCGCTCGTCGGCGTGCTGGTGTTCCTGCAGGCATATGTCTTCCCCTGCGTGGTGCCGTGAGTGCGATGTCGCCCTGCCCAGTGCCTTTCCCTCTTAAATTTTCCGTCCTCTTATGTTCAATACTCTCACCACCTACTTCAAAGCTGGTCCGGCCTGTGCTCTGCTCACGGATCCTGCCGGCATCCGGCGGCTTTATGAGCGTAAGCGCTGGAGCATCTTTATTTCTCTCGTTGCCGGCTACGGTTTTTTCTACACCTGCCGTCTCGGGCTTTCGGTGACCAAGAAGCCACTGATTGACGCAGGCGTGCTGACGGCCTCGGAAATGGGCATCATTGGCTCGGTGATGCTGTATGTCTATGCGATCGGGAAGTTCGTGAATGGCATGCTCTCGGACCACGCGAACATCCGGCGCTTCATGTCGTGGGCGCTGCTGCTGTCTGCGTTCGTCAACCTGGTGTTTGGTTTTACCAGCCTGTTCGCCGGCTTTGTCATCCTCTGGGGCCTGAACGGCTGGTTTCAATCGATCGGTTCGGCGCCCAGCGTGGTTTCAATCTGCCAGTGGTTCAGCAACAGTGAACGCGGCACGCGTTACGGTATCTGGGCGGGGGCACACAATCTGGGGGAGGGCATGACGTTCATTTTAGTGGCGTGGCTCGTCAACCATTACGGATGGCGGGCGGGGTTTGTCGGTCCCGGAATCATCTGCTCCTTTGTTGCTCTGGTATTATACCAGACGCTTGGTGACCGGCCGCAAACCTACGGTCTGCCACCGGTGGCCGATTACAAAAACGATCACTCCGCTGGACCGCCGTCGCTAGGCACCACCGCTGAGCTACAGAAGCAGGTCTTTCGTAATCCCTGGGTGTGGATCTTGGCTGTCAGTTGCGCCCTGATGTATGTTGCCCGTTATGCCATCAACAACTGGGCCATTCTCTTTTTGCAGGAGAACAAGCATTATTCACTGATCGATGCCGGCTTCGTGATGGGAGCGTATCCGGTGATGGGCTTTGTCGGGGCTGCCGCTTCGGGCTGGATGTCGGATCGATTCTTCAACTCGCGCCGCAATCTGCCCACGCTCATCTATGGCGTGCTCCAGACCGGGGGGATGGTGCTGCTTTTTCTGGCGCCACCCGGTCAACGTTGGATTGATGCCGTGGCAATGGGGCTTTTTGGCTTCGGGGTCGGCGGACTTATTGTCTTCCTCGCCGGTCTCATTGCGGTGGACATCATGCCCAAGGCCGCCGCTGGCACGGTCAAGGGTCTGATTGGGATGTTCGCCTATGTGGGAGCTGGTACGCAGGATTGGATCAGTGGATTTCTCATCGATAGTCACAAGACAATGGTCGGCGGTCGCAATGTTTACGACTTCGCCCCGGTGTTCTACTTTTGGATCGGAGCATCGATTCTATCCGTGGTGCTTGCGGCTACGGCGTGGAATGTGAAACCTCGCGAGTAATTCTTAACCCAGCTAACCCGGTCCCCCGATGCATGCATTTTCGAAATTCCTGTTGTTTCTTCTTCTCTTCGCCCCCGTGTGCGCGGCAGATCCCGCTGCGCCGTCCGTCCGTCCCGCTCCGCCCGCCGGCGACTGGAAGTATGCCGAGATCCGTCGGATCCCCGCTCCCGAGGCCCGGCAGGGCGTCGCGGCAGATGATGATTTTCTTTATGTCATCTCGAATCACGCTCTCGGCAAATACCGGAAGGACACCGGCACGCGAGTCGCCAGTTGGGAATGCCCGCAGGGTGAGCCACTCACCCACCTTAACGCCGGTATCGTGCATGAGGGAGTCCTCTACTGCGCGCACTCCAATTTTCCCGGCGTGCCGATGACCAGTTCGATCGAGATGTGGGACTCCACCACACTGAAGCACATCGGCTCACGCAGTTTTGGTCGCACCGATGGCTCTTTGACTTGGATCCAGCGCTATCAGAGTGGGTGGATTGTTTGCTTTGTCCACTACGGCCGTGAGGGAGGCGAACCCGGGCGCGGGCCGGAGTGGACTCGGCTGGTTCAATTTGATGGTGACTGGAAGCAAGTTGGCGGTTGGGTTTTTCCAGCAGACCTAATGACCAAGCTTGGTGAGCATGGCTTCAGTGTTTCCGGCGGAGCGTTTGGGCCGGGAGGGCATCTTTATGTTACCGGCCATGATGACCGTGCGCTTTTTGTCCTTGCGTTGCCTGAGGCCGGCTCAGCCTTGAAATGGATTGCGACCATCCCCATCAGCGCCCAAGGGCAGGCATTCTCGTGGGATCCGCACGAACCGGGCCTGCTATACACTCTGAGCAAGCAAGCTCGTGAAATCATTGTGGGTCGAGTGACAAACACCAAAGCCCCGGCTGAAGGGCAGCAATTACGCTGATCCCAACCCAACCATACGCCAGCAACATAGCATATGCCATCAGCACATTCACCTCGAGAGAGCTCAATTCAACTAAGCCGCCGATCCTTCCTGACCGCCAGTGCGGCCTTCGCGGTGGCGGCGCTGGGAGGCACCCGAGTGTTGGGTGCCGCGCGGCGACCGCCGCGGTTTACTTCCTATCCTTTTCAACTCGGTGTGGCCTCCGGCGACCCCACGCCCGACGGTGTCGTGTTGTGGACCCGACTCGCCCCGCACCCGCAGGAGACCGGAGGCGGTATGGCCCCCCTGCCGATCAAGGTCTCCTGGCAGGTGGCGGATGACGAGGCGATGACGCGGATTGTCCGACGGGGTAAGGCAATCGCTGATCCGGCATGGGCGCATTCCGTGCATGTCGAAGTCAATGGGCTGCAGCCGGGGCGTTGGTATTGGTATCAATTTGAGGCCGGTGGCGAGGTTAGTCCGAAGGGCCGCACGCGCACGTTGCCACCCGTTGA
>CAMAWP010000041.1 GCA_945861765.1 Akkermansia muciniphila
GGCACCTTCCGCTCGTCGTATGTAGTCCCGGCTTTAGCCGGCTTTCACGGGGAGACCGGATACAAAAGCAAAAATATATTGGCTTCCGATGTCGCAATCTGCTAACTCACAGCCCGACAATCCCATTTAATGCCACCCATCGCACTTAACGCGCCTATAAAATGAAAGCTTGGCGTTTTTATGGCTTCAACGACATGCGGCTGGATGAGGTTCCCCTGCCCCGCTGCCAGGCAGGGCATGTGCTCGCCCAAATATTATGTGTGCAACCCAGCGTGACCGAGGTCCAGTTGGCTCGAGGGATTCGCACTTTGGCTTACGAGCATATCAAGCGAAGGCTTGAAACAGAGGCTCCTGTCCAGTTGTTCGGCCATGAATTCTGTGCCCGAATTGTCGATGTTGGAGAAGGGGTTTCACGGTTCAAGACTGGAGACCGAGTCGCCGCGCGAGCCAAGCTCCCTTGTGGCGCCTGTCCGCTCTGTCTTTCCGAAAGGAGTCACCTTTGCAGAAAGGGCCCGATCATCGGTTTTCAACTTCCCGGTTGCTTCGCCGAGTTCGCCGTGGTGCCCGAAATTGCTCTGGTGAAATTGGACGATAAAATTTCGGACAACGAAGCTGCCTGCCTCCAGTCGCTGAGTGACAGCGTGGCCGCAGTCGAGACAGCGGCGATCCAAATGGGAGATTCCGTCGCGATCTTTGGTCAAGGCTGCATGGGACTCGAATGCCTGCAAGTCGCCCGCACAGCCGGCGCGGGAAGATTGATTACGGTGGACGTGCGGGAAGAGGCCTGCCGGATCTCAAAGGAACTGGGGGCCGACGTGGCCCTCAACGCGACCGACTGCGATCCGGTGGCAGCAATTCTTGAGTTAACCGATGGCAATGGCGCCGACGTAGTTTTTGAATGCGCGGGTGGCAGCCCAAAGCAGGGGCTTTCCGGGACGAAGTCGCTGATGCAAGCGGTCGGAGCCGTCCGTTCTGGAGGTAAAATCATTGGAGTGTCCTGGTTCGGCGAACCGCTCGAGGTCGATGTGGATCTCCTTCGCGAGAGGAGTTTGCGTTACCTGTTTCCCGACATCAGCACGCTTGCGCATCTCGAACATACAGTGCGCCTGGTCAGCTCCGGGCGCATTCGTCTCAAGCCAGTCATCACCCATGTTTTGAATGGGATTGAGAGCGTCTCGCAAGCGTTTGAAATCACAGGGAACAAGGCCAAGTACAAGGCAATTAACCCAGCTCAAGTAGTCCTATGCCAACCGACCGATCCAACTCAGTAGCTCCACTTGATTCGACACGCAAACGGCTGCTCTTCCTCAGGACCGCCGTTCTATCCGATGCCTTGGGAAAAGCCGGCGCGATGGATCACGACATGCATTGCTTCTCCGCCAACTGCCGAATGGCCGGCCCAGCAACGACCTTGCGAATTCACACCGCCGACATTTTGATGGTCGGCAAAGCGCTGTCACACTGCCCAAAAGGTCACGTGCTCGTCATCGATGGCCAGGGAGAACTCAACACTGCTTTGTGGGGAGCTGTAACAACGGCTTCGGCGCGCCTGAAAGGTTTGGCCGGCGTCGTGATCGATGGGGCCATCCGTGATGTGGCGGCGATACGGCGCGACCGGCTGCCGGTGTTTGCGCGAGGAGTCGTGCCGAATGCCGGCGGAGCTCAATACACCGGAGAGGTGGACATTCCTATTCAGTGCGGCGGTGCGGTGGTTCACCCAGGCGACTGGATTGTCGGCGATGAAGACGGAGTTGTGGTTATTCCGGCGGCTCGGCTGGCTTCGGTGCTTGAGACAGGCGGTCGGCTGGTCGAGGTCGAAAAAATGATCGAACGCGAGATCCGGGCGGGAAAGGATTTGGTTTCCATCTTGCGCTACGACGAGCTGCTGGACAGGAAATCCAAGGAAACCTTTCTGCCTCAAATGCGCTTCCTTGAAAAAAGAGATCAGACAGGTTCGCCAACAGCGCTCCGGAAAAGCGGCAGCCGCTAATGTGACGAAAGATAACTCATCGATCGAATCTGCTCTCAACACCTAAGACACCATCGCCCCGCGAGATGAACCCACCCACTCCGATGTCCGTCGCGCCGCAAAACACTCCAGACCGCGCTGACGATGAGGCGAAGAGCCTCCGTGATCTCTCGCCTCACCAATGGAAATCAGGCATCGCCGCGTGGCTGGGTTGGCTCTTCGACGGGCTGGACATGCATCTTTACACCATCATCGCGGCGCCCTTTGTGGCCCAGCTTTTGCATGTCGCGAGCGCTGCCGATCCGCTCGTCAAAGAAAAAAGCTCCTGGATTCAAGCCGCATTCCTCATCGGCTGGGCGCTCGGGGGCGGATTTTTTGGGCGCATCGGCGACCGCCTGGGCCGCAGTCGCGCGCTGAGCTTGACGATTCTGACCTACGCGGTTTTCACGGGGCTCTCATTTCTCGCTCAGACCTGGTGGCAATTGCTGATCTTCCGTTTTTTGGCGGCGCTCGGCATCGGCGGCGAATGGGCGGTGGGATCATCGCTCCTCTCGGAAACCTGGCCGAAGCGATGGCGGCCCTGGATTGCTGCGGTGCTGCAAACCGGAGTCAATGTTGGCGTGCTGCTTGCGTGTCTCACGACGTATTGGCTCGCGGCGTATCCTCAACGTTACGTCTTTCTGGTGGGCATTCTGCCGGCATTACTGGTCTTCTGGATTCGCCGCTCCGTGCCAGAGACGGAAGAGTGGCATGCTGCCAAAGCAAATGCGCAAGGCAGCGAGCCTGGCATCGCAGATTTGTTCCGGGGTCAGATCCGCCGCACAACCCTGCTGACCATCCTGGTCTGCGCCTCTTCGTTGACGGCGTGGTGGGCTTTCATGTTCTGGAATCAGCAGCATTTGCGCAACTTGCCCGAGCTAGCCTCGTGGCCTGTCAAGGAGCGCGAGCAGCTCATTAGCAAGGCGTTTTTTATCGTCATCTCGTCGTCCATCCTCGGGAACTTCTTGGCCGCGGGATTGGCGCGCGCAGCCGGCTATCGCAAATCGATCTCGCTCATGTGTCTCGGCTTCTTTCTGGCGATGTTTGGAGCGTACTGCGTCCCGCGCGGCCACGAATCACTTCTCTTGTGGACCTCGCTGGTCGGATTCTTCTCCGGCGTCTTCGGTCTGTTCACGATGTATCTGCCCCCCCTTTTTCCGACATTGCTGCGAACGACGGGTGCGGGCTTCTGCTACAATATTGGACGAGTGGCCGCAGCCTTTGGCACCGTGTTTTTTGGACTCTTTGCTCGAGTGGGCGATTTCCGAACGGCCCTGTGGTACGTCAGCTTTCTTTTCTTACCCACGGCGGTGATCGTCCTCTTCATGCCGGAGCGATTGGATGGAGAGCCCGACGGGAAGCCTCTGGCAGGATGAGCGATGCACTTGCAAATTCCATGAATCACGAGCCTTCCACTGCTGCCGCGAACTCCGCTCCATCAACTCTCCCAAGCTTGCCTACAGAAACAACCCGGTCAACCCTCCCTAACTCATGAACACCAAAACAATCATCTGTTTACCAGTATCACTTCTGCTATTGAGCCAACTGACAGCCTTGGTCGCCGCGGACTTTGACATTAAGAATCAAGTCGAGTTCAAGAAGATCGTGCCTGCGAACTCTCGATTGGAGAAGCTGGCCGGAGGAATGAAGTTTGCGGAAGGTCCCGTTTGGATTCCAGCCGATGGCGGCTACCTAATCTTCAGTGATCTGTTCAATAGCGAGCTCAAGAAATGGAGCTCGAAAGCTGGGTTGACAAGCTTTCGCGAGCCGCCGAAAAAAGTGGCGGAGCTGTATAATTACAACGGCAATACAGCGGACGCCGAAGGACGCCTTTTGACAGGCGGGCATGGCGAACGGCGAATCACGCGCACCGAAAAGAACGGAACCATTGTTACGTTGGTCGAGCGATTCAACGGCAAGAAGTTAAACTCTCCGAACGACGTGGCCGTGAAGTCCGACGGTATGATCTATTTCACCGATCCGGATTACGGGATCAAGCCAGAGCAAAAGGAGCAGCCGGGAAATTATGTTTATCGACTCAACCCAAAGACCGGAGAGCTTGCGCCGCTCGTCAAAGATTTTGTTCAGCCGAATGGCCTCTGCTTCTCCGCGGGCGAGAAGAAACTTTATATCGCTGATTCAAGCTTCGAGAAACATCATATCCGAGTGTTCGATGTCCAGCCGGACGGCACTTTAGCCAACAGTAAAATCTTTTGCACGATCGAGGAAGGTTTGCCCGATGGGATTCGCTGCGACGTCGAAGGGCGGCTCTATTCCAGCTCCCAAGTAGGTATTCAGATTTTTGGCCGGGACGGAACGTTGATCGGCAAGATCCTTGTTCCGGAAAAGGCGACGGCCAATTTGTCGTTCGGGGATTCTGATTACAAAACGCTCTACATTACGGCGACCACGTCCCTTTATTCGATTCGTCTGGGCGTTGTGGGCGCACGATAAGAGGCAGGTTCCGAAGCTCAGTTGTGCGGAAGAGTTATTCAGTGTCAAAACTCTTTAGAAATATCCCCTTTGTTATTCATTTTTCGTTATTCGGTTTCCCCGATTTGAGCCGCGGGATTTACGGAGGTCTGGCGCTTGCTTCGACCCTGCCCGCTGCTCAACCGTAGCGGCCTTCGATGTACTCGGCGGTCTTGGGATGCTTGGGCGTGAGGAACAGTTCCGTGGTGCGGCTGTGCTCCACCAATTCACCCATGAGCATGAAGATGCATTCGTCGCTGGACCGGCGGGCCTGCGCCATGTTGTGGGTGACGATGACGATGGTGTAGCGGCCCCTGAGAGCGAACATCAGCTCCTCGATGGCGCGCGTGCCGTTCACATCGAGTGCGCTGCACGGCTCGTCCATCAGAATGATTTCGGGCTTGAGCGGTAGCAGGCGCGCGATGCAGAGCTTCTGCTGCTGTTCGAGTTGGAGAGTGATGGCCCTTTGGTCAAGACGGTCCTTGAGATCCTTCCATAGGCCGACTTCGGTCAGCGCCTTTTCCACGGCGTCGTTGAGATCGGATTTCTTCAAACCCCTGTCGTCGTGAATGCGCAGGCCGAAGACGACATTTTCGTAAACGGAAAGGGGCAGCGGGTTCGGACGCTGGAAGACCATCCCAACGCTCTTGCGGAGCTCGATCAGGGAAACGTCCAGATCGTAGATGTTTTTGCCGTGAAGTTTGATCTCGCCGGTCGTGGTGACGTAGCCATAGCGCTCGTTGACGCGGTTGAAGCAGCGCAACAGCGTGGTCTTGCCGCAGCCTGACGGGCCGATGAGCGATGTGATGATGCCCTTCTGGATCTTGGCGGTGATGCCAAGCAACGCCTGGAACTTGGCGTACCAAAGCTTCAGCTCGCGCGTGGTGATGGCGTATTCGATGGCCTGAGTCATGACGGGAATGGATCGCGCAAAGGCGCAAAGGCGCAAAGACGCAAAGACAGAATTGGAGAACGAGGCTCTTCCTTTCCCTCTTTGCGTCTTTGCGGCTTTGCGCGAAATGTCATCGGGGTGTTCATCCAAAAATCCCGTTCACGTAGTCGGCAGTGCGCTTATCCTTGGTGTTGTCGGAAAAGATCACTTCATTCGTGTCGAGTTCAATGATTTCGCCGTTCCAGAGGAACATCGTGCGCGCGGCGAGACGGCGGGCCTGCTGCACCAGGTTCGTCACGAGGATGATGGTCATCTCCTTCTTGAGTTCCTTGAGCACGTCCTCGATGCGCATCGTGGTCACGGGGTCGATGGCGATGCTGAATTCGTCGAGGCAAAGAATCTCCGGCTGATGCGAGAGAGCGCGGGCAATGGTGAGGCGCTGTTGCTGGCCGCCGCTCAATTTCGTTCCGAGCGAGTCGAGGCGATCCTTCACCTCATCCCAGAGTGCGGACTGGCGGAGGCATTTCTCGACGTGCGCCTCAAGGAACTTCCTGTCGTTGATTCCGGCGGAGCGCGGGGCGAAGGCGACGTTGTCGAAAATAGTCAGCGGCAGTCCGACGGGCAGCGGCGCCACCATGCCGATCTTGCGGCGCAAGCCGTAAACATCGCGGGTCTTCTGCACGTCCTCGCCATCCACCTTGATGGTGCCGGTCATGCGGGAGCCAGCGGTAAACTCCAAGGTGCGGTTGATGGCGCGCAGCAGCGTGGTCTTGCCGGACTGCGCGGGTCCGATGATGGCGAATATTTCGTTCGCCTCGATGTGAAACGAGATGCCGTGATGCACCTCCTTGGCACCGTAAAAGGTGCGGAGGTTTTCGACTTCAATTTTCTTTGGAACGGCGGCGTGCATGGCGGCTTACCACTTCTTGCGGGAACGGAGATAGATGCGGAAGGCGATGGCGGCGGCGTTCACGATCAACACCACCCCGATCAGCACCGTGGCGATGGCGAAGGGCGTGGCCGGAGGCACGTTGTTCGCCTGCGTGGCGATGTAGTAGAGGTGCATGGAGAGGGCCATGCATTGATCCTTGATCGGGTGGTACAGAAAGATGCCGGTGCTGTCGAGCAGCTTGTAGGTGGCCACGCCGGTGAGCATCACGGGCGCGGTCTCGCCGGCGGTGCGGGAGACCTGGAGGATGACGCCGGTGAGGATGCCGCTGATGGAGTTCGGCAGGACAATGCTCCAAATCGTCTGCCATCGCGTCGCGCCCACATTCCAGCAGGCCTCGCGGAACTGGCGCGGCACCGCAGCCAGCGCCTCTTTGGTCGAGGCGATGATGACCGGCAGCGTCATCACGGCCAGGGTGAGCGCGGCGGCGATGATCGATTTCTTGCCGTTGTTGAAGTTGGCGAAATAGACGAAAGCGCCGACGCCAAAGAGACCATGAACGATGGAAGGGACGCCCGCGAGGTTCACGACGGCGAGGTTCACGACGCGGCTGAACCAGTTCTCCTTCGCATATTCGTTCAGGTACACCGCCGCCAGCACGCCGACGGGTGCCGAGATGACCAGCGAGAGGAACACGATGTAGAAAGTGCCGACGATGGCGGCCCAGATGCCGCCTTTGGCGCCGCCGCTGCGCGGGTTTTCCGTGATGAACTCCCAGGAGATGGCGGGCGCGCCCTTCACCACGATGTAGCCGATGATGAGAAACAGGGGGATGACCATCGCGGCGGCCATCGCGCCGAAGAAGCACTTCGCGATTAACTCCGATCGCCGCTTTTTTCGGATGAAAGGAGTCTCGGTGAACATGCTTACCAATTCCTGTATGGCTCGCGCAAAGACGCAAAGGCGCAAAGTCTTTGGTGTGCGACCGAGCCGGGCCAGGATTCCTTGGCGGCTTTGCGGCTGAGCGCGAGATGACGGGGGACTCTCATATTATTGCTTTTTGATGCCCTTCACGGCGAGATCAGCGAGCATGTTGACGACGAAGGTGATAGAAAAGAGCACGACGCCGATGAGGAACAGCACCTGATAGTGCGGCGAACCATGCGAGGTTTCGCCGAGTTCGGCGGCGATCGTGGCGGTGAGCGTGCGGACGGGGTCGAAGATGGAATGAGGAATCCTGACCGAGTGGCCGGTCGCCATGAGCACGGCCATCGTCTCGCCAATGGCGCGGCCGACGCCGAGCAGCACGGCGGCTAGCAGGCCGTTCTTGGCGGCCGGGATGAGGACGCGATAAATCATCTGCCAACGGGTCGCGCCCAGAGCTACGGACGCTTCGCGGTAACTGTCGGGCACCGCTTTGAGCGCGTCCTCACCGATGCTGACCATGATGGGCACGCTCATCAACGCAAGCAGGAGCGCGGCGTTAAACAGATTCACACCGACCGGCACATGGAACATCGCGATGATGACCGGACTCATCACGCTCAGGCCGATGAAACCCCACACCACGCTGGGGATGGCGGCGAGCAGTTCGATGACGATCTTCAAGGTCTCCTTGGTCTTGCCTGTGCAGAACTCGGAGACAAACACCGCCGCGCCCAAACCGAACGGCACCGCGATGGCCATCGCCAGGAACGTGACACTCAACGTACCAACGATGAGCGCGCCGATGCCGTACTTCGGCTGGACGGAGGAGGTGGGGATCCATTCCTTGCTGGTGAAGAACTCCGTGAAGTTCAGCTCGGTCAGGAACGGCGCGCCTTCCTTGAAAACGAAGAAGAAAATCCCGAAGACGAAAACGATGGCGCTGATGCCGCAGAGATGGACCAGAGATTCGATAACGCGCTCGCTGAACAAGGCGAGGGCGCTGCGCGTGGGTCGCGGGATCGTCGGTGAAGCCATGCGGGCAGTCAGTCGGGGTTGCGCTGGGTTTGGAACAATCTTCCGGAGAGACACGAGGGCCGCGACGTGCGGAAAACAGCGTCGCGGCCCACGGTTAAATCACTTCTTCGGGAGAGGCACGTAGCCGGTCGTCTCGACGATCTTCTGACCGGCGTCGGTCAGCACCCAGTCGATATATTTCTTCATCTGTGGCGAGGGGTCGCCAGCGGTGTAGAAGAACATCGGGCGTGAGATTGGATAGGTCTTGTCGTGGGTGGAGGCGATGCTGGGGTGAACGGCGGGGTCGCCCTTTTTCTTCGAAACGTTCAACATCTTGACGGAGGGGTTGACGTAGCCCATGCCGGAATACCCGATGGCATTGGGCGTCTTGCCGACGAGTTCCACCACGTCCTTCGAGCCGTTCATGTCGAGCGAGCCGAGCTTGAATTCGCTCTTCTTTCCGACCGTGGCCTCCTTGAAATACTCGTAAGTGCCGGAGTTGTTCTGGCGACTGACGCGGATAATCTCGTCACCTTTCGCGCCGGGGATGGCGGTCACGCCAAGCTCACTCCACTTGGTGATCGTGCCGGTCGCTCCATAGATCTGGGCGAGCTGTTCCATGGTGATCTCGTTAAGCGGGTTGTCCTTGTGGACGTAGATGGAAAGCGCGTCGAAGCCGACGACGAATTCCTTCGCGTCGAGTTGCCGCTTCTCCTTCAACTCAGCCTTTTCCTTGTCCTCCATGTGGCGGCTGGAGTTGGCGAGTTCAGCGGTGCCATTAAGCAGGCCCTTGATGCCGACGCCGGAACCGCCGCCGTTGACTTCAATGACGACGGTCTTGTCCACCGCGCCGTAGGCTTCAGCCCAGGCGGCGGCGAGATTGACCATGGTGTCGGAACCGATGTTGGCAATGGTGGTTTTTTTTCCGGAAGGCGCGGCGCCGCCGGATGTCGAATCGCTGCCGGATTTTCCGCAGCCCGCGAGCAGCAAGGCCGCGGCGAGGGTGGTCACGGCGCACAGGGCGCCACGGTTGAGTTTGGTGTTCATGGTCATGGTTCGTTCTTGTTTTGATTAATCGATTTTGTCGCTGAGGATGCCTTCCGCGAGATCTTGAATTTGCATGTGCAGGTTCTGGTACGCCTCCTGGTAAACTTTCTTCACTTCCGCAGGCGAGCCGGAGGCCTTGGATGGATCGGGAATGCTCCAGTCAAGGCAGATGGACTTGGTCTTCACCGGGAAAGCCCGCTTGGCCTCCTCGGCGAGAGCCACTATGATCTGGTAGCTCTCCAGATTTGGCACCGCTTCAACAGACCGAGCGGCTGTTCGGGAAATATCGACGCCCTTTTCCTTGAGGAACGCCACCGTCGTCGGGTCCACCGGCTTGGGGTCGAGTCCCGCGCTGGCGAAGATGAACTTGGGCTGGCCCAGCGAATTGGCAATGCCCTCGGCCATCGGACTGCGACAGGCGTTGTGCTCGTCGATGAACAACACACGCCAGGTGTCGCCGCCAGCGTGCTTCTGGTATTCGCCGGTGACCATGTAGAGCGTCTCCTCGCAGATGTTCTTCGCCTGATCTGAAACGCGCTCGAAGCGGCGGGCGATGGTCATCAGCGGGGTAAGGGCTTCGAGCGGAATCTTGTTCTCCTGCCGGAGTTGGAAGAGTTCCGCATCGATGACACTCTTGAGGCCATCCACTTCTTCTTCCACAGCCTGAAGACGACGCGCCACATCGACGTTCTCGGTCAGGAAGGCATGCACTGCGTCGCGGAACATCGGGATGGCAAGCCCGGCGATCTGCCGGTAGCGATCCAAGGGAATGGAGCTGTCCAAGTTGGTGATCTTGAGAATCTGGCGCGCGATGCTCTCAGCATAGTCGCCGATGCGCTCGATCTCCTGGTTGATCTTGATGGTGACGTAGGCGAAGCGGAGATGCTTGGCCACCGGCTGCTGGCGCACAATGAATTCAAGGCAGAGCCGGTCGATCTCCTTTTCGAGAGCGTCGATGCGCTGGTCCCGCAGGATGACCGAATAGCCCAGTTGGCGGTTGCGCTCCATCAACCCGCGCAGACAGGCGTCAAGAGCGCCGGCGGCCAGGTCCGCCATTTCCTTCACCTTGCCGCGGATACGTTCCACGTCGCGCTGCATGGACTCTTCGTAGTGAGTGGGCATATAGATTTAACTACTAATAGGAGTTTGCCTTTTCACAGCGGGCGCGACCATAGCCATCCACACGCTTTCACACAAGAAAAATGCCCAGCGATGTCAGGATCGAGTCAGTTGAACTTGGTTCCTCGCTGTTTTCAACGGAATAGGTCCACAGCGGATGAAGAAGACCCTTTTTTCATCCCGCCTGGCTGACGGGAGTTTGGACCTATTGGCTGCCTTCGTCTCGCGGAGGGAGATTCGAGAATAGCGCGGCAGTTCACTGCCGGGTTCGAATGAGCGATTGCATAAGTCCCGCAGGGACGGCCGAATCCCCCAATGTTCCACGTCAGCTTCTACTGTCTGTTCAGGACAAAAGTTCGCCCGAGAAGAGTTCAGCCGTCCCTTCGGGACTTTGGCTATTGACTACCTAATCCCACCCTTGAAAGGGTGGGCTATTCTCGAATCTCCTCTCCGGGAGATGTGAGTCGCAAACCTCATCGGCTACAACAGCACACGGCCCGAAAATGTCCAAACTCCAGGCACCCCCTCTGGAGTGAGTTTTCAAGCCCGACCACGGAAATGGTTCCACGGTCACCCGCTCAAGCGCCCCTCAGCACCGTACGTGAAAGTTTCCCTTCATACGGCTCAAGCCTTTCAAAGGACATATTGTGCGCGTGTGCGTGCGCGGCGTTCGACGAGAAAGGCGATCCTATTTTTGAGCTGTTCAGAGCGACCAGCCCTTGCGGTATTCGCGATGGAGCAGTTCGCTCGCAGGCTTTGAATTCAGGATTTTCCCGCTGAGCGTATCGTATTCAATCGGGCCTTCCACCAGCGTCGCCAAGTTGGCGAGTTGGGCCAGTTCCGTGAGTGGGCCGCCTATGTCGAAACTCGAAAAGGTCTTCCCATTGCCTTTGCACGCTTCGATCCATTCCCATTGGTGGCTCTGGACGCGCGGCAGCGACTCCGGCGGCCCTCCCTTGAAGTCTTCAAACCGGTTCTCCGGCAGCAGCACAAAGTTGGCATTCCAGGGATTCTCGGAATAGATGGACCCTTTCGACCCAACCAGCAAATCTCCCCAGCCACCCCGTTTGTATCCGAGCATCAGATCCTCATGCGGTTTTTCCTTCGCATACCACGTCAATTTCACTGGCGGCAAGGCCCCGCGCGCGGGCAGGTCCATCACCACCTTCAGCGAAGTGGGATATCCTTCCGCATCGGATTCGGAGGGCCAGGCTTGGAGCCGGACCACCACCTTGCTGGCCCCTGGATTCATCGACTTCTGCCAGAGCTGTTCCAAATGAAGTGCGCGGAACATGATGTTGGCGGTGTGGCAGGCAAAGTCCCCAACGATGCCGCTGCCAAACGCACGCCACGAGCGCCAGCTCGCGGGCACGTAAGCGGGATTGTAAGAACGGCTCTCGACAGGTCCCAGCCACAAATCCCAATTCAATCCTTCCGGAATCGGCGGGGTATCGGTCGGACGCTTCATCGGGCCGTTTCCACCATCAAACCAGACGTGCGCCTCCCGAACGTCGCCGATGACGCCTCCCCACACCAGTTCCACGGCTCGGCGGAGGCGCCGTTCTGCGGAACCCTGGTTTCCCATCTGCGTGACCACTTTGTGCCGCGCGGCGGTTTCCCGCATGACCCGCGCTTCATGGACCGTTCGCGTCAGCGGCTTTTCGCAATAGACGTGCTTGCCCAGCTTCATCGCCGCCACCGCGGCGACGGCGTGCGTATGGTCCGGTGTCGCGACCAGCACCGCATCAATCTGCTTTTCCATTTCATCGAACATCTGGCGGAAATCCTGATAGCGTTTCGCCGCCGGATGTTTTTGGTAGATATCCCCTGCCCTCTTGGCATCGACGTCGCAGAGCGCGACCAGGTTGTTTCCCATCCGGTGAAAGGCATCGAGACTGCCGCGTCCCTGGCCGCCGACACCGATTCCGGCAATGTTCAGTTTACTGTTGGCCTCGTAGGCAAAGGCGAGTCGGCTGTTGCGGAGAATCAGAAGTCCGGCCCCAGCCGTTGCCGACTTGGATAGGAAACTGCGGCGGTTAATAGTGGTTTTCATGGCAGAAATGGAATCGCAGGTTTGCAGTGATCACGATGCGACTCTATCGCGCCGACGTTGTCGGGACAATGAAAATTCGAGTTTCGCGCAAAACGTTTCGGCCATCTGTGGCGCTGGCAAGGACGGCTCGAAGCCAGTGAAGGAAAAACAGAAGCTCGTCGCCGAAGGACGCAAAGCTCTGGACGCCGCGACGATGCTCTGTGCAGGGTGCGAACTGATTCTTCCGGGTTCTCCGTTGTTTTGAGTGGAATCATTTCCGTGGCCGGACAGGAGAACTTACTCCCGAGGAGTGCGTAGAGTTTGGACATTTTCCGGCCGTGTGCTGTTGTCTCCGATGAGCTATTTCCGACTGACATCTCCCGGAGGGAGATTCGAGACTAGCCCACCCTTTCAAGGGTGGGATTGCGTAGCAAATACCCAAAGTCCCGAAGGGACGGTTGAGCCATTCTCGGGCGCTCCTTTGTCCTGAACAGACTGTGCGAATAGGAGCTGACGTAGAACATTGGGGGATTCGGCCGTCCCTGCGGGACTTATGCGATGGCTCATTCGAACCCAGCAGTGAACTGCTGGGCTATTCTCGAATCTCCCTCCGGGAGACGAAGGCGGCCGATAGGTCCAAACTCCCGTCATTCCGACGAGATGGAAAGACGAGTTGATTGTCTTGGGGCATGGGGCTCTCAATCGCCAAGTTAAGTTATGCCTATATTGCCGTAAACTTGGATGTAGTGATGGCTAAGCGAAAAATGTCGTTGACTGAACTCTCAGAGAAAGTGGACCTAACGCTCGCTAATCTTTCCATACTCAAAACCGGAAAGGCAAAAGCAATTCGATTCAGTACACTGGAATCCATTTGCAAAGCACTGGACTGTCAGCCAGGGAACTTATTAGAGTTTTCAAAGAAATAATATGGCACCCTTTGCAGTCCCTTGCTTTCGCGCCATCCCCCATCACAGCGTTTCGCTCCCAGGAGGCAAATGACCAGACACTGCCGTTCATCTACGTAATCCAAGAATGTCCCCCCAATCGAGTTTTTGGGCAGCAGCTATGGAGGAGTCCTCGGAATTGCTAGCAAGGAGATCAGCCCACGTTAAGGCGTCCTCTCCTTCGTTGATCACCGGTTCGTCAAATGATTGAACCATCGAGCGGCCATTCAATTGTCTTCCGCTTCAGATTCCTGGTCCCGTTCAGCTCACGGAGGCGCGAGCGCGGTAACTCGATAATATCGGCCTGGACTGGAGATGGCAGAGGAAATGCCGATCTCGACGATGCGAGGGGCAGGCGCCGCGGCTATTGAGTCGTAGGTTTCCCAAGTCCCAGTGGAGAGATCAGTCCGAGTTTGAAGCCGATACGCCCGGTTCGCTTGCGCCGTGAATCGGAGGGCAATTCCGGTTCCAGTTCGCACCCCTTCGAGCTTCAAGACACTGGCCGCGCTACGAGGGTCGGTGCTGGCCAGGTATTCTAGCAGGTTCGACATGCCATCGCCGTCGGGATCAAGGCCGGCATCGTCCACGGATGGATTCAACGCATGCGCCGTTTCCCAGGCATCAGGAATTCCGTCCTTATCTGAGTCGCCGCCTCCGCCCCCTGAGAGGCGATTGAATTCTCCTGGCGACGCGGCGCCCGGAAACGCGACGAATGACGCGGCACCATCCGGCAGGCGTCCTTGCGAAACCCCGGCGGATTGGGGACCAAACGTGACCGAATCGATGACAGTGGTGCTGTTGGCCGCGATCAGGCGGATCGATTCACCCGTGGCGCTGAGTTTGAAATTGACGTGGTCCGCGCCTTTGCCCGCCTGTTCATCCGCCTTGAATTCCGCGTAGCCCTTGGCCGGAATGAAAGAGAGAGCGGCGATTCGCGTGTTTGTCGGCGAGATCAGGTTGTCCGTGAGAAACAAGCCGCCGAGCGCCACGGGCCGAGCATCCGAATTGAAAAGTTCAAACCAATCATCGCCAGTCAATGGCGACGCCATCCATTCGTTGATCTTCAAGCTGGCCGGCGACCCAAGCGCCGCCGCTCGGTTCTCCAGTCCAGGTGTTGGCTCGGCCAATTGCCAGCCGGCTCCGTTCGGCACACGCCCTATCGTCAAGTCAGCGGCTTGCAGGCCAAATGTCACGTAGTCGCGCACGACCGGCCCTTGTGCTGTCGGTGAGAACAAAACGACCGTTTGGCCTTCGTCGCTCAGGCGGAATCCAGCGTGAAGGCCCGGCGCATTGGTCAGATTGTCGCACCAGACGGCCAAGTAACCGCGAGCGGCCATCCGCGTATTGGGAGGGAACACAAATTTCGAGGGAGCCAAAACATCGTCGGTCAAACTCATGCCGCCGAGATCGACGGGATCGGCACTGTTGTTGAAAAGCTCGATCCAGTCCGGGGTCTGGCCGGCGTTCATCACGGAGCCACGATTGCGGGCGGCGATTTCGTTGAGCACGAGCGCACTGGACGTAGCGGGAAACGTTGCTTCAAGCGCAAGTCCGAACACGATGTCCGAACTGTTCGTCGCCGATTGATGGACCTCGACGGCCAGCAAGTTCTCGCCTTGCACGAGACTTGCCGCCGAGATCGTGAAAGGCCCCTCATAGACACCATCGCCGACATTGCGGGAAGCCAGCGTGGAATAATTCACCGCGCCCGTCGGCATTCCCGTGCGCAATACTTCCGCCCCGTTCAGATACACGATGCAGCCATCATCGATCACATGCCGCAGACGAAGGTCCGTCCCGCGCGGTTCGGACAGGAATTGGAACTTCGTCCGAAAGTAGTAAGTCGTGCGCCCCAACGCGAGCGGCGTGCGAATCGGCTCAGGCAAGGCCGCAGTTTCCAAGGCCAGTAACGGAGCGCCGGACGGCCAGGCGCTATCGTCGTAAGCCAATGCAGTCCAGTTCGCGCCGGCCAGGTTTGCGGTTTGGTTGTATTTCCATCGAGCCGCGCCATCGTTGCCGATGAGTGCGGCTTGCGTTGGCGCCAACCCGAAATTGAACGCGCTTTCATCCGACGCCAGCGAGGGGTGGCCCTCGGCATCGAAAAGGGTGCAGCGCCAGAAATACGACTCGCCAAAGGTGAGTTCCTCGAATGGAATCTCAATCGAGGTCAAGCTCGTCGTGCTCGTGCTCTTCCAGAGAGGCGAGCCGTACGACCCATTCGCGGCGCGAATTTCCCAAGTGGTCTTGGCGTGGGACGGGGGAGAGCTTGCGGAATGGCTGTAAGCCGACACCTGGAACTTCATGGAGGGAAGCGCGGCGCTGCGATTTGGCGGCTGCACGTTCAAAGGCCTGGTCGGCCGCTGGAATGGGCCGAAGCCGCATTGTGTGTTCACGGACGCGAATCGCGCGTCGGCAAAAGTTCGAATGCTGCTGAAGCCCATGGCCGTGATGTTTTCCGGATGCAGGAACGTATTGTTGAGCAAGAAGAGCCGCTGCTTGTACTCTTCGCGAAATGCTTTGATGAACCCGTCCTTGAAAAAGTTCGGTCCTCGGGAGTTGTTGTTGCGGTCGCCCACTTCGCCAATGTAGATCGAAGACGTGGCCGGCGTGTTGTCCCCGCGACCGAACCAGGCGTCGCAATCCCACGGCAACATGCCCCATTTGCCATTGCGCCGCTGCCACAGGAAATGGTTTTGCGTCGTGTCATCCCACGGGCAACACCAGTTCTCGATGGCGATGTAGGTGAGCATCTCGTCGATATCAAAGTAGGTGGTGAAGTAGGCGCGTAAGGCCGCCACGTTCGGATTCGGCGACGTGGGCGTGTCGCCGCGCGCGACCCACATCGCGTCGATCATCTGCTTGAAGGCGAAGGACCCGCGCCATCCGTTGTTCTGGAGCGAATACGTCCAGTCGTACATCTGGAGATCCGTCCAGAAAGGCAGCTTGGAAAGTTTGCGTCCGTCGCCACGTCCGTAAGGGCCTTCGGTCGGAGGGCTGATGATGCCGACGCTCTTGTAGATTTCACCGCTCAGTTCCAGCGCCATGCCTGGATTGAGGCGTTGCTGGGCCTTGTGGTACGCGTCGAGCATATCGCCATCGAACTCGCCCTGCTCCAATCGTTGCAGCGCCGCGTTGCCATTCAGGTAGAGGTCCACGTATCGGACCTTGGAAACCGGCAGCGCGGCCTCGATGAACAGATTGTGGCCGACGATAAAATCGTTGCCCTTGTCCGTTTCGAAGATTCCAGTCACGCCATTGAATTTTCGGTAACGCGGGAATTGCCATTTGAAGGATTGGCGGCTTGCCCGCCGATTGTACCGGCTCCCGTGATGGCGCACGCGCATGTCATACACGATGCCTTCGTGGACCATGATCGCGGGTTCCGTGGCGTTCCATGAAGCGCGCGGGTTTCCCGGAGGATCGGGGGAAGTGACGCGCTTTGGGTTTTGCGAAATGTTGCGATCCAGAACGGCCAGGCTGCTCGTCGAGATGAAGCAATCGTAGATTGGGCGGGCGGACGTGCGAACCGGTGTCACGAAATAGGCATGCCAGCCATACGGATCATCCGCGCGCGGCGACACCACCTCGTCTCCTGTTCCGCGATCCGCACGAAAGCGAAAGCGCACAATCGTCCGATTCGGCTGCCCAGGCAAAACCGCGGTGAACGCGGCGAGCTCGCCCGGGCCCCGGGCCGACATCGGCGTGGTGGTGCGCAGTTCGTTCACCCCATTGATGTCTTCGACGAACCATTCCACGGCCACGCCGGACAGTGTGTTCACCCCGGAGAGCGCACAATCGATTCGCACGGACTGGTTGTTGCGAATGATTGGGGCTTCGTCAGCAGCCTGAGCCACACTGAAACTGATCACCACCGGAGTCGGGATCGAACGGCTGACGGCATTCGCTTTGCCGGGGCTTGGGTTTCCAGGCAAAGGCGAAGCGAGCCAATTGGCGGGATCATTGGAGGAGTGCGTGAAGCTGACGCGCTCAAGCGAGCGCCCTCGATACTGATAATCCAGCGGCTTCAGGCCTGTGAAGTCTTCATTGGCGCCCAAAGCGTCCGCACTGATCGCCCAGGGGAATTCAGCCGAGTAACTGACCGCATCGACGATCTCCTCGCGCGCATTTTCAAGGCGGATGACGTCCTTGGCATTACTCAACTGGTTCGTGTAAGGCCCAAACAAGTCTGACAGCGCCAGGCCGTAAGCGGTCACTGCGGATAGCCGCGCCGGGTCCTTCGCGATGGCCCGATAAGCGCCCGGCGGAATGCTGGCATTCGATGGAAATGTAAATCGGATTCCTCCGGAAAGCCGCCAGCCCGTCAGATCGAAGGCGGTGGTGCCCGGATTATGAATCTCCACGAACTCGTGGACATCCTCGTACAGGTCGAGCGCCGGGCTACCATCGGCATTGAAGGCTGGCTCCTCGATGGGGTGGTACATGATTTCGCTGATGATGATCGACGGCGCGACCGGCGAGGCCACCGCGGCAGCCGAAAAGGCAAACCAGAGGGCGAGAGGAATGATGCGGGATTTCATTAATAAATAATTGCTGCTTTAAGCGAACGCACCAGTTGCTGCAGGATTGATACCATGATCCCGGATTGTTCCTCGTCAGGCTTTTGTCGATTCTCCGTCCAAGCGATCGACGGCCGGACATCTGGTAAATGTCTGAAGTGGATCTCGGCCTTTAAGCCCAATCCTTATCCACAAGCCGGCCTTTCCTGCCCCAAAGGACTAATAGGAGTTTGGTTTTTCACAGCGGACCTGACCATAGGCGTCCACAGACGTTGGCACAAGAAAAATGCCCAGCGAATCCAGGGTCAATGATGATTCTCGCGGGCGCGAGCTTCCCCAAAGCCGGGCCGAATCTCGGGCGTGAGCTGGACTGCCGGCATCCCCGGTGTGTGCGCGTGTGCGTTCATTTCTCGCGTTATCTGGTTCCCCGCTGTTTTCGGTGGAATCAGTTCCGCGTCCGGATTGGAAAACTCACTCCCGAGCGGTGCTTGGAGTTTGGACATTTTCCGGCCGCGTGCTGTTGTAACCGGTGAGGCTTCCGACTGACATCTCCCGGAGAGGAGATTCGAGAATAGCCCACCCCTATCTCCCGGAGGGAGATTTGAGAATAGCCCACCCTTTCAAGGGTGGGATTAGGGAGTCAATAGCCAAAGTCCCGAAGGGACGGTTGAACTATTCTCGGGCGATCCTTGGTCCTGAACAGACAGCGAGAATAGGAGCTGACGTCGGACATTGGGGGATTCGGCCGTCCCTGCGGGACTTATGCGAGGGCTCATTCGAACCCGGCAGTGAACTCTCATCTTTACCCTCAAAAGTATCCGCTAGACATTTGAATCATGCGTAAAACCTCAGAATTTGGAATTCGGCAGCTCGATTCGTGTCCCAACTAGCCACCCAGCTTTGTCGGCATCCCGAGAAGGCCCAGCAAATCCACATATTCCAAAATGTTTCGACCTCCATTTAGAGGGTAAAGATGAGAGTGAACTGCCGGGCTATTGTCAAATCTCCCTCCGGGAGGCGGAGACTGTCAAAAAATCCAGACTCCAGGGGACGGCCCTCTGGAAGGTCCTCGCCGCGTTCAGCGGCTAAACAGTTCATCCGATGGCTCGATAAACGGAACGTTCCCGCGAAACTCTTCCGCGCCTCCACGGCGCGGTGACGCCGCAGCGCAGCGTCCCAAGCTCCGCGTAGTTTGAGCCTGTTTAGAACACCCAATTCATTCGTAGCAGCCGAGGTAACGAGGCTCCAATTTCCTCTGTGCGACCGCGCGGGCTTCCATCAGGTCAGAGCCTCATTACTTCGGATGCTACGATTTCTAAAAGAGGCTCTTAACAAAGAGCGGCGATTGTTTCGAGCCGTGGCGCGGAGTTCAAGCTGAGACCTTGCCGAGATGGCGTTTCGATTCTCAAGAATTGTTCTGCTGCCCGGTCTGCAAAGCGTAGGCCGCGCGGGGTGAGGTGAAATCTCTCCCGATCGATCCGCCCGAAATCTTGCGTGACCAAATCTTCCATTTCGTGGGCCCATTCACTTCGCAGATCGAATCCGGTCGTCCTCTGGAACAAATCAAATGGCCAGCCGGCATTCATCCTTAATCCGAAAGCGGCCGTCTCACCGGCTCGAGCCAGCGGTGACAGTTCTTCGCGCCACTCGACGGCTCGACGGCCTTTCTCCAATTGTTCGCAATAGAGCGTGGTGTTAGACCAGTTCTTGGTTCGCACCCCATCGGTGTAACCCGTGGCGCTTGGACCCAGGCCGTGAAAACCCTGGCCGCGCCAATAATTGATGTTGTGTCGGCATGCGTGATCCGGGATTTCGCTCGGCATCGCTGATCGATGTTGGGCGAAGTTGGCAATCTCGTATTGCTGGAACCCGTGACGACCAGCGCAGTCCACAAGTTCTGCGTACATGTCGCAAGCCAGATCTTCATCAACACTGAACTCGCCCGCCTGCAGTTGCGCGTAGAGTGGAGTGTCTTCCTCGTAAATCACTTCGTAGCACGAGAGATGTTCGCTACCAAGGGCGACAGCTTCGTTCAATGTATGTCGCCAAATATCCATGGTCTGGCCCGGAATGGCGAACATCAGGTCGAGGTTGATGTTGTCAAAGCCAGCGCGGCGGAGGATGTCGAAAGACCGAAAAACCATTTCCCGACTATGGACGCGTCCCAGGCGATCAAGCAACGTCTCGCTCAAGGACTGGACTCCCATGGATATTCGATTAACGCCGTGCGATCTGAGCAACTTCGCCTTATCGAGAGACACGGTGGCAGGATTACATTCCACAGTCCATTCAGAGGCACCGAGTAGATTCAAACGTTCCATCGCTTGGAGGATCTGTTCCCATTGGTGCAAGTTTAACAACGAGGGTGTGCCGCCACCAAAGAAGACATTGGCTGGCACCAGTTCCGATGCCACCAATTCCATTTCCCGAATTAGAGCCGCAACATAGCGATTGATCAGTTCGCCTTGAGCCGCGTGGGAATAGAACGCGCAATACTCGCATTTTTGAGCACAGAACGGAACATGGACGTAGAGACTGCGCACCGGTGGTTTGGAACCATTCAACATGCGCAGACCTTAGTTCAGAACCTGTCCGTGAACAACTACTCAACTGCGATTCTCCTTTTGGGAGGTATGTAGTCCCGGCTTTAGTCGATCCCACGCGAACACCGGCTAAAGCCGGGACTACATACGGCGAACGGAAAGTGCCATGGGCCAAGATGAGAACACCCCGAACTTTGTGCGCGCATTGCGCCCTTGAACGGTGGGGCGAGACTCTCTCCGAGCTGTAGTCTCCGAGCCGGAAGCCGTCGAGCCCTGACATGCTCGATCGCCAGAAAAGGTCAAGGTTCGAGGGGACTCTCACCCCACCCAGGTTCATGGGCAGCCTCCACCTCCGACATTGGACCCGCATCGGGACCATGAACCTGGGAGCGCCGGCGTCTCGCCGGCGAGTTGCTGCGGCGAAATTAGGAACACGCCGGCGAGACGCCAGCGCTCCCAGGTCAGGTTCATGGAGAGAATTGCTGACTGAATTCTGATTAGAAATAACTTGCCCGACCTTCGTCAAAGATTAGTTTCAGCCTTTACCTGGCGATCTAGAAAACACGTCGAACATTATGAAACAAACTTTGATGCTCACTGCGGTCATTGTCTTTGGAGGGCTATGGATGCTCCGAGCTGAAGAGCCCAAAGCCTCCCCTACCCCGCTGACGCAGACCCACGCTCACAATGATTACGAACACAGGCGGCCGCTGTGGGATGCACTGGATCACGGATTTTGCAGCGTTGAAGCCGATGTGTATTTAGTCGGCCACCAGCTTTTGGTTGCCCATGATCGTGACAAGGTCGCTCCTGATCGAACGTTGCAAGCTCTCTACCTCGATCCATTGCGAGCCAGGTCGAAGCAAAATGGCGGACGCATCTATAAGGACGGGCCGAGCTTCACTTTGCTGGTGGATATCAAGTCGGACGCTGAACCCACCTATGCTGCTCTGCGCGATTTGCTCAAGGAGTATTCAGATATCATCACCACCTTTTCGCGGACGAGTTCCGAACCCAAGGCACTCACAGTAATCCTTTCCGGAAATCGTCCACGAAAGATCATGGCGGAGGAATCAATCCGCTACGCAAGCATGGATGGTCGGCTCGATGATTTGAACGGGTCCGCATCCAAACACTTCATTCCGTTGATCAGCGATAACTGGACTCAGTCTTTCAAATGGCGAGGAGTTGGCCCGTTTCCAGCGAATGAAAAGGAACGCCTTCGGCAGATTGTTGGAAGGGCCCATGATCAAGGACGCAAGGTCCGGTTCTGGGCAGCGCCTGACCAACCGGAAGGATGGAAAGAGTTGTTGGAAGCCAGAGTCGATTTCATCAACACCGACAATCTGGCGGGACTCCAGCAATTCCTTCTTTCTAATTTACCTCGACTTAACTTGGCCCCTTAGCTTTGCGTGTACCCTCGCGACATCTCCCATGTAATGGTTGGCACCGAACTCGCCGATCGCCTTTCGTATATGCTCATCCGCGAGCTTCGCGTTCCCGGTTGCCTCGTCGTAAAGCCCCAGATACAGATGCGCGTAAAAGAGGCGTTGCTTCAATTCATCCGGTGACGGTTCTCCGGCCTTCACCGCAGCCATCACATCATCAACGGTGGCTTTGCCCGCAAACAGGGCGTAGATTTGCATCATCGGCACCCGGCCATCCCTATTGATGTGAATGAGGGAGGCACGCGCCTTCTCGACGCCGATGCTCCGAGCTACGCAGAGAAAATGCCAAACGGCGTTTTCCACGTCGTTGTTGTTCACGGTTTGGTGCAACTCAAATTGCTTCCGTCCATCTTCATAACGCTCCGCGTAGTAACAGGAAATTCCGCGCTGCCAATGCTGTGGAGCTTGGGAAGTATCCGATTCGATGAATTTATCAAAGTCGGTGATCGATTCCTTCACGTTCCCTCGTTTGAACTGAGCAACCCCGCGAAGCTGATAAATGTGCGCCGCACCAGGATTGAGCTTAAGCACTTCATCGAAATCAACGATCGCTTTCTCATACTGGCGCATCGACTCGTAAAGCCGGCCCCTAGTGTAGTAAGTTTGCGCGTTCTTCGGCTCCAATCCGATTGCCTTTTGCGCGAGGGACAGAGCTTCTTCGTTCTTGCCTGTCTCGAATGCGGTTCGCGCTTTCTGCAAGAGCTCTGTGGCTGAGTTCGGCTGAGCGAGAGCACTCAATGGGGTCACCATCAATAACGAGCAAAGGATCGCGTTCAGAAAACGCACGGGCGAGAGCGTCCGCTTCGAGCGGTCCGACAGATTCGCAGAGGAGCGGGAAATCATGCTCCAGTATTCTCTGATCCAACGTGGAGAAGCGATAGAAATTTAGAGGCTGTTCAAGCGATTTTGAAAGCCCAGTTGACTTCCGACACTCCTTCGCTGCCGTCGCTGCCGTCGCGAGACCAAACTGTTTCTCGCGACGGTAGCGACGGCAGCGACGGCTGGAAGGGTTTCGCACAAAAGGTTATGCCTAGCCTAGCTTCGTTGGTCCTCGCCATGTTCGTCGAGGGACGGCGAAATTTTGCACTGTTCCAGAGACGCAGCCTGAGTCACCTTACAACAATGCATCATCTGCTCGACATCCGCTTAACGATTCAGGCGTCGATGCTTTTAGCTGGCACCGTTCTTGTGCTGATGACAATGCCTTCTCACGCCCAAGATTTTCAGTTCTTCGAGACGAAGATTCGTCCGGTGCCGGTGGAGCGGGAATCAAAAACCCAAGGGCACTGGGCCTTCAAACTGCTGCAACCTCGCGCGCTCCCCCGCGTCGCGAACCAAGCTTGGCCGAACACTGCGATTGATTTTTTTGTCTTGGCGAAGCTGGAAGAACAAGGCCTCTCCCCTGCTCCGCAAGCCGACAAACGGACGTTGATCCGACGCGCCTCCTTCGATTTAACAGGATTGCCGCCTACTCCGGCTCAAGTGGACGCCTTTATTGCCGACAGTTCACCCGAAGCGTTCGCCAAGATCGTGGACGGTTTGCTGGCGTCGCCGATGTATGGCGAGCGTTGGGGACGATACTGGCTGGATGTCGCTCGGTATGCCGACACCAAAGGCTACGTTTATGGTGACCGTGAGGAAATCCGGTTCGTGCATTCTTATGTTTATCGCGATTGGGTGATTCAGGCGCTGAACGAAGACCTTCCCTATGATCGCTTCATCCAGCAGCAAATTGCAGCGGACCAATTGGCCCCCACTCTCGACGCTCGGCCATCGACGTTCGACTCTTCACTCGCTGCCATGGGTTTCTTGACGTTGGGCCGTCGTTTTCTGGGTGTCGTTCACGATATCATCGATGACCGTATCGACGTGGTCATGCGCGGCACGCAAGCTTTGACTGTGGGCTGCGCCCGTTGCCACGATCACAAGTTCGACCCGATTCCAACCGCTGATTACTACTCGCTCTATGGGATCTTTGCCGGCTGCACGGAGAAAACGATCCCGCTCAACACATTGTCCAGTCAGGGGAGAGCAACGATTGAATACGAGAAAGGCCTCCGTGAACGCGTCGAGAAATTCGATCGCACTATCGAAAAGAAGCGGCAGGACTTTTCAAACCGATTCCGCGCGAAGACCCGCGACTATCTGGTGGCGGTGCTCGATGTGAAAAAGCTTCCCACCGAAGAGCATTACGAAATTCGCGGACCTGACGACCTGAATCCGACCATCGTTCGGAACTGGGAAAGCTACTTGCTGCAAACTCAGACGGAATTTCACCCAGTCTTCGCGCCATGGCAGTCGCTAGGCACCTTGCCCGATCGAGAGTTCGCGGCCAAAGCATCGTTAGCGCTCGCTCAGTTCACTGCCGGCGGTGATCGTTCTCATCGAGTCAACCCTGCGGTGCTGCAGGCGCTCATCGAGAATCCTCCAGGTTCGATGCGGGAGGTGGCCGAGCGCTACGGCAAGTTGCTGGCGGGCGTTCACAAACAATGGCAGGAGATCGTCCAACTCGCAGCCACCAATAAGACCGACACGCCGACGGCTTTGTCCGATCCCGTTCTCGAGGAACTTCGCAAGGTGCTTTATGGCTCATCAGCTCCGGTGAACATCCCGGTTCTCGCACCGGCGGACATCGAGTGGTATTTCGACGAACCTTCGCGTGTCGAACTCATGAAACTGAACGCGGAGATTGAGCGTTGGATCATTAAGTCGCCCGGTGCTCCATCCCACTCGGTCATCCTGGAAGATCGCCCTGACCCAAAGCATCCGCGCATTTTCCTCCGAGGCAATCCAGCGAACAAAGGGGATGAAGTGCCACGCCAATTTTTGAAGGTCGTGGCGGGTGAGAAACGGAAGCCCTTCCAGACGGGAAGCGGGCGTCTGGAATTGGCCCGGGCAATCAGTAGCCCAGAGAATCCACTGACAGCGCGGGTGATGGTGAATCGCATCTGGCTCCGCCACTTCGGCGCTGGGTTGGTCAGAACGCCCAGTGACTTTGGAACTCGCAGCGATCCTCCGAGCCATCCAGAGTTATTGGACTGGCTGGCGCTGCATTTCATGACGAATGACTGGTCGATCAAGAATATTCACCGGCTTATCATGCTGTCTCAGGTTTATCAGCAAAGCAGCGGTCCGATCTCTGAACCTCGCGAGAGCCAACGCGAGAAGCCGCGCTCCGTCGGTGACACACCCTATAGCTTCCTCGTGTCGGCTGCCACGATCGATCCGCAAAACCGTCTCCTCTGGAAGATGAATCGGCAGCGTTTGGATTTCGAAACCCTCCGCGATTCATTGCTGGCTGTTTCCGGCGAATTAAGCACATCCATGGGCGGTCAACCCATCGAGTTGTTCAAGCAACCCTTCAGCGTGCGCCGAACAGTCTATGGCTTTATCGACCGCCAATTTCTGCCCGGAGTTTTTCGCGTCTTCGACTTCGCCAACCCGGACATGCACAGCCCTCAGCGTTCTGACACGACCGTTCCCCAGCAAGCATTGTTCTTCATGAATAGCCCGTTTGTTGTGGAAAGGGCTCGCGCCCTTGTGGAGCGAGTGAATCGGATTTCTCCGGAGGATCCCGCGCAACGAATTCAGCAACTTTATCGAGCGCTCTACCAGCGGCTCCCAACGCACGAGCAGTTGGAGTTTGGATTGAGCTTTCTTAAAGCAACGGCAGCGGAGCTACCTTACGAACCTCCGCCGCCACCTGTTTCAGCATGGCAATACGGTTATGGCGAATTCGATGAAGTCACCCTGGGGCTTAAGAACTTCAATCGCTTGCCTCGATTCATCGGCGACGCCTGGCAAGGCGGAGAGAAATGGCCCGATGAAAAACTCGGTTGGGTTCGGCTCACAGCCGATGGCGGCCACGCAGGCAATGATCTCGAACACGCTGTGATCCGCCGTTGGACCGCTCCGGGTAATGCCAAAGTGTCAATCGGCGGCACGATCCAACACGACCATCAGGAGGGCGATGGAATCAACGCGCGGATCGTTTCGAGCCGACGAGGTTCGCTCGGGAGTTGGACTGTTCACAAGAACAAGGCCGAAGCGAAGATCGCATCCGTAGAAGTGATGAAAGGTGACACGATAGATTTCGTCGTCGATTACCGCGCCAATCTGAACAACGACGATTTCACATGGGCACCGCTCATCAAAGTCGTCGCCGAGATGGCGAGTGCCACGTCTGGCGACCTCGCGGTGGAGTGGAATGCGATGAAAGAATTCTCTGGTCCGCCCGTGGCACCGCCCAAGCCGCTGACCGCTTGGGAGAAATATGCGCAGGTTCTGCTCCAGTCGAATGAATTCATGTTCGTGGACTGAAATTGCCGGGCGGCGAAACGCGGAGGCTTCGACTCTTGCCCTCGACCGAGATTACCGCGCGCCGCGACTCCTCGGCAATGGGGCTTGGCGGCTACCTCAACTGCAAACCGTGCGGAAGGCTTTCCCCAAAAACCAAGTTCTGTTCTTCCTGCTCCAGCTCTCCCCCATCTCGCACCAGCTTGATGTAATGGGGAGGTGCCACGCTCGTTGTCATTCCGGCAAGCACCCGATCCCGGACCGCTTCTGAAAGATCGCGGTAGCGGTCTCCGGTTCGTCGCGTCATTTGCATGATCGCGAACCAGAGATCCTTGTTCGCCTCCTTGGAATCAGCCAAGGGTCCGACCCATTTCTCCACAACTTCGACTGGAATAATGATATTGAGTGGTCCATACATCGGAACCCGTGAAGCGAGTCGGCCGAGAGCCCAAACGCCTGCGCCGCCCCATAGGCTGGGGCCTTTCCTTGCGAGCTGTTCGACCAACATTTCTCCCAACTCAATTTTTATTTCGGGGCTTAACAGCTCTAAAGACCCTAGCAGCCGCCAAACTTCCTGAGATTCATGTGGGCCGAACCTAAATTCGGCGCTGCTTGAAGTCTTCGCCCGGTTGCTTGATTTCTCGGCGCGGAAACGCGCTCTCAACGCCGCGACCAATGGATCGGCCAAGATTCGTTGCTGACCTGGGACAAGTCCACCGGCGACGCGGCGCCAGAGAATCCACCACTCAGCCCGGCACAGTTCATTGCCACTGTGCTGAACCTTCAAAATCTTCCAGGTCTGAGCCACTCTCCAATCATCGACGGCGACCCCGTAACCGGGGCGAAGCGAAAACCCCAAAAGATTCAGCCATCGCGCTTCGTGCAAGACGCTCCTTTTTCGACCTGACTCAACTTTCAACAATTCTTCCCAGCACCGTCGCAAGAGCGACGGCGGCCATTCGAGGCGGGTCATTCCAGCGAGGTCTTCCATGCGCTTGACCAACTGCTCCGGCGGCATTAGCTCCCTGGCGGGTTCAAAGGTATTCTGGATCAGATCTAGACAACGCCGGGTGATTTGCTCATCCACAAAACCACCGCGTTCACCAAGACCTTCATGAGCCTCTCGATCCGTTTGCGTCGCGGCCCTCACATCGAATTGCAGCTTCCAACTTCGCCGGCCCTCCACCTCGGCGCACCAGACTTCAAGTGTTCCGATCTCAGTCAGACGGGCGTGCAATTGAACGAGCACGGTTTCAGCGGCAGCCGATTTGCTCCCAGCTCTCAGGACGGTTCGGATCGGGGCCAACGCGGTGAGCTGAGTGGTATCCAATTCGATCAACTCACCGGGCTTATCGACTGTGCGCGCGCTTGAGACGAACAGCGGGAATTCGACCGGCTCACGGATCAGCAAATCAAATTGCCTTTCCAGACGGATCTCCTGGCCTTCCTCCATCCCTGCGGGCACGAGGCAAAGCGCTCGACTCCTTTTCTCGTGCGTCACGCCAACGTAATACGACCGTGGCAAACCTCCGGAGATACGGACCCCGAGCCCCCGTCGAACCAAGCCATAATACGCAGCGCCAATGGCCACTGCGAGATCCAGGCGTTGATTTTCGAGGATCAAAGGTTTCCAGCTCGGTGCGCCGTTTCCTGTGTTAAACCACGAACACAAGACTTCAAGCAATCGAGCTCGCATCTGGGCGGACTCAAACAATCCGCCGTTAAACAGAACGACATCTGGCCGGGCGGCGTCATGGTCTTTTTGTTCGCCCTGCAAGGCGTCCCGATGCGCTGTCAAGAAGGCGGCGAGATACCGAGTGATCGCGTGGTCTGGTGCGTAGGGAAGACCGAATTCTTGGAAACCCGAACCGCGCTTGGCGGGCTTATCATCTAACGTGACGTAGGGGAGGAAACCATTCACGAGCAAGTCCACCACTGCTTCATGGGTCAGCTCCACATTGAGCGAGGCTCCGATCAGTCTCGA